>CAIYDK010000092.1 GCA_903924955.1 uncultured beta proteobacterium
GCCGCGCCCATGCCCGAGCGCATTTCGCCCTGGGGCATTTACGATGTGTTCAGCGTCAAGAACGGCGATCAGATCTTCCTGGCTGTGGTGGGTGACACCCAATGGGGCATCTTTTGCAAGGCCTTTGGCTACGCTGACTGGCAGCAGGATACGCGTCTGACCACCAACAACGACCGGGTGCGTGCGCGCGACTGGCTGATCCCGGCGATGCGTGAACGCATGGCGCAGCACACGTCGGCAGAGTTGGCTGGGTTATTTGAGCAAAATGGGCTGCCCTTTGCACCCATTACCGATCCGCAGTACCTGTTTGACGACCCGCATCTGTCGCAGACGGGTGGGCTGGCGCCACTGACGCTGCCCGATGGTCGGGAGACAAAAGTTCCGTTGCTGCCGATCACGCTGGATGGTGCCCGGCCCGGCCTGCGACTGAATCCACCCAAGCTGGGCGAGCACACCGATGCGCTGCTGCACAGCCTGGGTTACCGTGCAGACGAGGTGGCTGCCCTCCACGCAGATGGAGTAGTGCTATGAATAGCATAGCTGCTTACGCACTATTCATGGGGGCTTGACGCTTAAATGGACAAGCTCAAGCAACTGGAGTCGTTCGTGTCCGTAGTGAACCGAGGTAGCCTGACGGCAGCAGCGCATGCTGAGGGCGTGGCCCCCGCCATCATGGGGCGGCGCCTTGACGCGTTGGAGGAGCGTCTGGGTGTCAAGCTGCTGCTACGCACCACGCGGCGTATCACTTTGACCCACGAGGGCAGCGCTTTCCTGGAAGATTGTCAGCGCTTGCTTTCCGATTTGGCCAATGCAGAAGCCAGTGTGAGTGCTGGCGGTGTCAAAGCCAGCGGCCATTTGCGAATCACCGCGCCGGCCGGTTTTGGGCGACGCCATGTGGCACCGCTGGTGCCCCGGTTTCGGGGACTTCACCCGGAGGTCACCATTTCGCTTAATCTGTCAGACCGGGTGGTCGACATTGCGGGCGAGGCCTATGACTGCGCGGTTCGGGTTGGAGATATGCCGGATTCGTCCTTGGTCAGCGTGCGACTGGCGGACAATCGGCGTTTGTGTGTGGCAACGCCGACCTACATTGCGCGTCACGGCAAACCCCAGAGCCCGCAGGATCTGGCACGCTTTGATTGTCTGACACTGTCCAGCGACGCCTCGCAGACGCGGGGCTGGGCGTTCAGTGTCGAAAAAGGCCTGGCGCGCGAAGTCATCCATTTCAAGCCAGTGGGGCCGCTGGATTGCTCGGACGGGCAAGTACTGCATGACTGGTGCCTGGGCAGTTACGGGATTGCCTGGCGCAGCATCTGGGAAGTGGAGGCAGAAATTGCTGCCGGGGCATTAGTGCCTCTACTGGATGAGTTTGCCGCACCGCCCAACGGCATTTATGCCGTGTTTCCCCAGCGCAAGCACCTGCCGTTGCGGGTGAGGCTGTGGATTGACTACCTCAAGCAGCACTACAGTACCCCCGGATTTTGGAAAACGCTATAAAAAGAGGAGCGTGTTACGCAGTTTTCGCGCGGGCTGGAGGAGTAAATGACCGTTTAGTTTTTGCCAAACTCATTGCCCATCTCCACAGCACGGCGCTGGGCAGCGTGCAATGCCTTGGCAAACAGCTCTTTGATGTGGCTCTCTTCCATGGATACGATGGCGGCATGCGTAGTGCCTCCCTTGGACGTCACGCGCTGGCGCAGGATTTCAGGTGGCTCGTGGCTCGATAGCGCCAGTTCCCCTGCGCCGATGAATGTGCCTACTGCCAATTGGTAGGCCTGCTCACGGCTGAGACCCATTTCGGCGCCCGCCGTTGTCATGGCTTCCATGAAATAAAACATATACGCCGGGCCGGAGCCTGAAATCGCAGTGACTGCGTCAAGTTGCCCTTCGTCTTCAAACCAGAGAAAGCGACCCATGCCAGAAACGATGCGCTCAGCGTGCTGGCGGTCCGAGTCGCTAACCGCTGGGCGTGCAAAAAGTCCAGTCATTCCCTTGCCAATCAAGGCGGGTGTATTGGGCATGGTGCGAATGATGCGCTGATTGTCGAGCCACAGGGCGATGCTGTCGCTGCGAATGCCCGCCGCCACGCTGATGTGCAGTGCGCCAGTGGTGTGGTTGCCGGCCTGCTGTGCGGCCTCCTGGAATGACTGTGGCTTGACCGCCCATATGACAATGGTTGCCCGGCACAAAGCAGTATCCGCCATGGGACGGGCTTCAATGCCAAAGTGCGACTTGAGCCGCGCCTGGGCTTCCTCAAACGGTTCAATAACATCAATCTGGCTGACAGGAAAGCCCTGTTTGTGCAGGCCGCTGATCATGGCTGAGGCCATATTGCCTCCGCCGATAAAGGCTATGTGTTCACTCATGAGTCTCTCCAGTAACACGACAGGTCCGCATGCAATTGCATTTGACCCCATCGAGATTGTCGCAGGGAGAAATGACTGTTTGCCAACCGCATTCATCAGGTCGCAATCAGCTGCGGAAAAAAATATTGGACGAAGCAAATAAGTTGTGGCATACTAGCGGGCTTCGCTTGAAAAAGTATGAAGTATCTGCCCAAATGGAAGTAGCGCGAGTGGTTTGCGTTACAGACAGCGGGCCCAAGACTGACTCGTTGTTGGTGTTTGCCAGAGAGCTGGCAGGTGCTGCTCCTGGTGCAAGTTGGGAATATTGAAATGATCCAGACTGAATCTCGATTAGAAGTTGCTGACAATACCGGCGCCAAGTCCGTTCTGTGCATTAAGGTGCTCGGCGGTTCCAAGCGTCGCTATGCCAGCGTGGGCGACATCATCAAAGTTAGCATTAAAGAAGCTGCTCCCCGTGGACGCGTCAAAAAAGGCGAAGTTTACAGTGCGGTAGTGGTTCGTACTGCTAAGGGCATTCGCCGTAGCGATGGCTCTTTGGTGAAGTTTGATGGCAATGCAGCAGTGTTGCTCAATGCCAAGTTGGAGCCTATCGGCACCCGCATCTTTGGACCCGTGACGCGTGAATTGCGTACCGAAAAGTTCATGAAGATCGTGTCTCTGGCTCCTGAAGTTTTGTAAGGACGCGCCATGAACAAGATTCGCAAAGGCGATCAGGTTATCGTTATCGCAGGACGCGATAAGGGTAAGCGCGGGACAGTGTCCCTGCGCAAAGACGACTCCCATCTGGTTGTCGAGGGTGTTAACTTGGTGAAGAAACACACCAAGCCAAATCCTCTCAAGGGTGCGGCCGGCGGCATTGTTGAAAAGACAATGCCCATCCATCAGTCCAATGTGGCCATTTTTAATGCTGCAACTGGTAAGGCGGACCGTGTTGGTATCAAGATGCTTGCTGACGGCAAACGCACACGCGTTTTCAAGTCCAGCGGCGAAGAAATCAAGGTGGCATAAGCATGGCACGTCTGCAACAACAATACCGCGAAAAACTCGCTCCCGAGTTGATGGCCAAGTTTGGCTACACCTCGCCCATGCAAGTGCCACGTCTGACCAAGATCACTCTGAATATGGGTGTGAGTGAAGCCGTTGCCGATAAGAAGGTTATGGACCACGCTGTAAGCGACCTGACCAAAATCGCCGGCCAGAAGCCAGTGGTCACGATGTCCAAGAAAGCTATTGCAGGCTTCAAGATTCGTGAAAACCAGGCTATTGGGTGCATGGTGACTTTGCGCGGCGTCCAGATGTATGAATTCCTGGATCGTTTCGTGACTGTGGCGTTGCCCCGTGTACGTGACTTCCGTGGTATTTCCGGTCGTGCTTTCGATGGTCGTGGTAACTACAACATCGGCGTAAAAGAGCAGATCATTTTCCCTGAAATTGAATATGACAAGGTTGATGCCTTGCGTGGTCTCAATATCAGTATCACCACGACGGCCAAGACTGACGAAGAGTGCAAAGCGCTCCTCACAGGCTTCCGTTTCCCGTTCAAGAACTGAGGTGACCCGTGGCTAAAATGGCTTTAATCCAGCGCGAGCTGAAGCGTGATCAATTGGCTGCTAAGTACGCCAAAAAATACGCAGAATTCAAGGCAATTGCCGGTGACTTCAAACGCACCGATGAAGAGCGTGCTGCAGCCCGTATGGGCCTGCAAAAGCTCCCGCGCAATGCTAACCCAACCCGTCAGCGTAACCGTTGTGCCATTACTGGACGCCCTCGTGGAACGTTCCAGCACTTTGGCTTGGCGCGCGCCAAAATTCGTGAAATGGCCTTTGCTGGGGAAATCCCCGGCATCGTCAAGGCCAGCTGGTAAGCGACAGGAGAACCAAACATGAGCATGAGTGATCCCATCGCCGACTTGTTGACACGCATTCGCAATGCACAAATGGTCGCGAAAACGACCGTGTCTGTACCTTCATCCAAAGTGAAGGTTGCGATTGTCCAGGTGTTGAAAGACGAAGGCTATATCGACAATTTCAAGGTATCAACAACCGACGGCAAGTCCGAGTTGGAGATTGCCCTGAAGTATTACGCAGGCAAGCCTGTGATCGAACGCATTGAACGTGTCAGCCGCCCTGGTTTGCGTGTTTACCGTGGTAGCGACGCAATTCCTCAAGTCCAAAATGGTCTTGGCGTTGCAATCGTAACGACGCCTCAGGGCGTGATGACTGACCGCAAAGCGCGCTCTACCGGTGTCGGTGGCGAAGTTTTGTGCTACGTCGTTTAACCCTGCATTGAGGAGAATTAGAAAATGTCCCGTGTAGGTAAACAACCTGTAACTGTGCCCGCTGGTGTGGATGTGTCTATCAAAGACAGCCAGATCAGTGTCAAAGGCACAGGTGGCACACTGCAGTTGACACTCAATACGCTGGTAACAGTGGTGAGTGATGCTGGAAAGCTGAGCTTCAAGCCAGCCAATGATTCACGCGAAGCCGACGCTATGTCTGGCACCATGCGCCAGTTGGTGAACAACATGGTAGTTGGTGTGACCAAAGGCTTTGAGAAAAAATTGAGCCTGATTGGCGTGGGTTACAAAGCCCAGGCTACCGGTGCCAAGTTGAACCTCGCTGTGGGTTATTCGCACCCCGTGAATATTGATATGCCGGCTGGAATTTCGGTTGCAACACCGACGCCAACGGAAATCCTGATCAAGGGCGCGGACCGTCAGCGCGTTGGTCAGGTCGCCGCAGAGATTCGTGCTGTTCGTCCGCCAGAGCCCTACAAGGGTAAAGGCATCCGCTATGCGGACGAAAAGATCACGATCAAAGAAACCAAGAAGAAATAAGGAGCTGCAACATGTTGACCAAAAAAGAGCAGCGTCTTCGCAGGGCCCGTCAGACCCGCATCCGTATTGCCACACAA
>CAIYDK010000093.1 GCA_903924955.1 uncultured beta proteobacterium
GAGATGTCGCACCCTATCGGCGTATCGGTCGAGGGCGAATTGGGTTGTTTGGGCAGCCTGGAAACCGGTGAAGCGGGTGAAGAGGACGGCATCGGTGCCGAAGGCAAGCTCACCCATGACATGATGCTGACCGATCCGGTGCAGGCCAAAGACTTTGTCGCCAAAACTGGCGTCGATGCACTGGCCATTGCCATCGGCACCAGTCACGGCGCCTACAAGTTCACCCGCAAGCCCACCGGCGACATTCTGGCCATTGACCGTGTCATGGAAATCAACAAGCGCCTGCCCAATACCCACCTGGTCATGCACGGCTCCAGCAGCGTGCCGCAAGACCTGTTGGCCATCATCAACCAGTACGGCGGCAAGATGAAAGAGACCTACGGCGTGCCAGTCGAAGAAATTCAAAAGGCCATCAAGTTTGGCGTGCGCAAGATCAACATCGACACCGACATCCGTCTGGCCATGACCGCGGCGGTGCGCAAGTTCATGTTCGAAAACCCTGAAAAATTCGATGCCCGCGACTGGCTCAAACCTGCCCGCGAAGCCGCCAAGAGCATCTGCAAACAGCGCTACATGGAGTTCGGCTGCGAAGGCCAGGGCGCCAAGATCAAGGGCAACAGCCTGCAGGTTGTTGCGGGGCAATATGCCCGTGGCGAACTGGCGCAGACCGTTCAATAGCCAATCATCTTGGGGTGCAGCCCCGTTCCTTGCGATAATTCGCAAGAATAGTTTGAGGCCCGCCGACTGTTCAGCGGGCCTTTTCCATTTTGGATTCCTGCCTCCGTCCCATTGCGCCTGCTCCTGACCATGACTTCTACCGTACATACTTCTGCCCTGACTTCCCTGACCCTGCTGGCCCGCGGCAAGGTGCGCGACAACTACGCTGTGGGCGACGACCGCATCCTGATGGTTGCCAGCGACCGTTTGAGCGCGTTTGACGTCATCATGGGTGAGGCGATTCCCGGCAAGGGCAAACTGCTCACGCAAATGGCGCTGTTCTGGTTTGACAAACTGGGCCCCAAGGGTCTGAACATCTGCCCTATTCACCTGACCGGCGACGCACCGGAGAGCGTGGTGCTGCCCAGTGAGGTCGCCCAGGTTGAAGGCCGTTCCATGCTGGTCAAGCGGCTCAAGCCTCTGCCGGTAGAGGCGGTGGTGCGGGGCTATCTGGCGGGCAGCGGCTGGAAAGAATACCAGGACAACAGCGCGGTGTGCGGGGTGAAATTGCCCGCCGGCCTGAAGAATGCGTCCAAGCTGCCAGAGCCCATTTACACCCCGGCCGCCAAGGCCGCAGTGGGGGATCACGACGAGAACATCACGTTCGAGAAAACGGTGGAAATGATTGGCCTGGACCTGGCCACGCGCATCCGGGACATCAGCATTGCCATCTATCAGGCAGCAGCCGAGTTTGCACTGCAGAAGGGCATCATCATCGCCGACACCAAGTTTGAGTTTGGCCTGGACCAGGACGGTACGCTGACCCTGATGGACGAAGTGCTGACGCCCGATTCGTCGCGCTACTGGCCGGTGGAGAGCTACCAGGAAGGGACTAACCCGCCCAGTTATGACAAACAGTTTGTGCGCGACTGGTTGGAGCAGGCGCTGGTCGACGGCAAGCCCTGGAGTAAAACGCCGCCGGCCCCGCGCGTGCCGGACGTGGTGATTGCCAAAACTGCCGCCAAGTACCAGGAAGCGTTAGAGCGCCTGACGGCCTAAGCTCAGACCGCCTGTTGGGTGCGACGGATGCGCTTGGCAGGGGCAGTTTTTTTAGCTGGCGTAGTTTTTTTCGCCGCAACCGCTTTCCTGGCGGGTTTGCGGGTGACCCCCACGGCTTGGGGCGTTTCCTCAAAGGACTCGGTCAAGTCGCGCGCCAATCCGATCACCCGCTCCGGGTCGACCCCCAGCGTGCCGATCAAAAACTCGATGATCTCGGAGCGCGGGTTGGCCAGCGTGGGCTCAATCATCATCACCGCCGCAGACACCGCCAGCGCACGTTCGCGACTGACGGCACTGGGCAGCAGTTGCTCGAGTGCATTGAGGGCTTCAACCGGCGCCACCGCCGTAATGCGGGCCTGTGATTTGAGTAACGTCTGCCAGTCGGTGTGTGACGCCGCCTGTCCAATGGTGTCGGCGGGCAGTCTGGCCAGCAGTTTGGCCAGCCTGAAACTGCGCCGCTCAAACGAGCCAATGGAGACCATGCCTGCCAGAACGATGCGGCACACCGCTTCGGCAAAGCCGCCTTCGGTGAGGTGGCCCAGCACTGCCTGGCGGGCCACTTCAATTTCTTTCAGTGCGCGCGCCTGGGCCACTTCGGAGTCGGGTGCATCGGGCTTGAAATAGGCGCCCAGGCCTTTGGCGCCGTAAAGCGTGCGCGCCAGTTTTACGGCAGAGGCATCGCGGTCGTCGCGGTATTTGTTCAGCGACTCGGTGATCTGCGCGTCCAGCTTCTTCTCCATCTTGCGCAGTGGGTGTTCGTCCGACACCGTGACCCGGTTGGCCCGCGCCTTGGCGGCCTGTTCGCGGATGATGGATGCAAACGGAAACGCATCCGAGAACATCTGGCGCTGCATCCGCAAGGGGTGCATCTTGGTCATGGCATCGGCCAAGGGGCGGGTTGCCATCATCTTGACCCAAGGCCGCACCCAGGTCTTGTAGAAGGTGGCGTTCAGCTCGGAGACTTTGCTGATGGTGGAGAACAGTGCCTCTTCTTCGCGACCTTCGGGGTTCAAGGCCAGTATGTCTTTCATGGTCCGGTGCTCATAGTGCACCGTGTAGTCGCCCGGTTCCAGCTGTTCCCAGCGCAGGGCTTCCATGCCGGCCTTGGCTTTGAGTTTCATTTCATACAGACCCGGCGGCAGGCTTTCGATCATGTCCAGCGACGTGACCAGCTGGTCATGCTCCTTGCGGGCAATTTCGCCACCCACAAAAATACCCAAGTGCCCAACGCTCTCATGCAGCACATAGATGATGGTGCGCCCAGCCGCCGCAATCGCACGCTCGTCACCCCAGGTGTCAATGATCCAGTCCAGGGCCTGTGGTACCGGAGTGATGTTGTCGCCGTGTGAAGCAAATACCACCACGGGCGAGGTGATGGCGCGCAGGTCAATGGCCTTGTCGCCGTCCATCACGGTGCCGCGGGCAAGGCGGTTGCCCACAAACAGGTTCTCCACAATGGCTTCGATTTCGGATCCGGTCATGCGGAAGAAACCCCCCCACCATTTCTCGAACTCCAGAAAGCGCTCGGCCTCGGTGTCGATGTTGGCCCACAGTTTGTAGTAGCGGCTCCACAGTGTGTTGGCCGGGTTGAGTTTTTCGAAATTCTCCACCAGATGGGCCCCGTCAAAACGGTCTGCGCCCATGTCGGCTGTCATGGAGGCCAGCCACGAGCCGCCCAGTGCTGCGCCCGAGTAGCGCATGGGGTTGAGGGTGGAGCTGCCCGCCCAGTACGACAGAGGAGCGCCCACAATCATCAAGGGCCCAAACAAGTCGGGCCGCGTCGCGTTGAGTGCCATCATGGCCCAGCCGGCCTGGCAGTTGCCGATGACCACCGGGCGCGCATTGCAGGCCGGGTGGCGCTTGATCACCTCTTCCATGAAGCGTGCCTCGGCGTGCATCACGGTGAACAGGGTCTGGCCTTCTTCGGGTTGTGGGCGGAACGCGATGAAATACACCGCATGGCCCGCATGCATGGCAACGCCCACCTCCGAGTCAAACTTGAACCCGCCAATGCCGGGGCCGTGCCCTGCGCGGGGGTCTACCACCACCACGGGTCGCAATGTGGGATTGACCGGCATGCTGTCGGGTGGCAGCAGATGCAGCAGCGCGTAGTTGCAGGGTTGGGCCAATTCACGGCCATCCAGCACCATCTCGGAGTTGAACTTCAGCAGCGACGGCGTGCCCTTTTCCAGGTTTTCGATGTAGGAGTTGCCGCGGTTGAGTAGCGTGTCCAGAAACAGCACGGTTCTTTGGGTGGCGTCGGTAAAGTAGTCGCCAAGGTCAGCGCCTGAGGCCGACGCGGCAGAGGTTGTTTGTTCGGCTTTGAGGCTCTTTGGCTTGCGTTCGGTCACGATCCTGTCCCTTTAAAAAATCCATTTTTGCCGGCTTGGTCCCGACCAGTGAATTGTCAGACTTTTATGCGTGACGTGCTTGCGCTAGGTCAGCGATCCCTGCATCCATGCGGTTTCTACATGGCTATTGCAACTATTCGGTGGCAAACTCAGTGTACCGACCAATTGCAACTGGGAAAACACATCTATGGAACTCAAAAGCCTGCTCGAACAAACCAATAAGCTTCCTACTATTCCCAAGGTCGCCCAACAGTTGATTTCCAGCTTCAGCGATGAAGATGTGCCGATCGACGAGATATCGCGTCAGTTGTCTGCCGACCCGGCCTTGAGCGCCAAACTCCTGCGTTTGGCCAACTCGGCCTACTTTCACCTTTCGCGCACCATTGGCACGGTCGATGACGCCCTGCGCATGCTGGGCTTTGTGATGGTGCGCAACCTGGTGCTGGGCAACAGCATGACCGCGGCCTTTCGCAATACCAAGGGCATCGATCTGCAACAGTTCTGGCGCTACAACCTTTACACGGCCTGCGCCTCGCGCTGGTTGGCCAGTCGCGATGGAGTCAACGCCGACCTGGTGTTTACCGTAGGCCTGATGCACGGCATAGGCCAGATGCACATGCATGCGGCCATTCCCGATGCGATGGTACCCATCGACAAGCAACTCAACGTTCTCGACGCCGGACGGGCTGCGCTCGAGAAGCAGACGCTGGGCTTTCACTACGGCGATGTGGCTGCGGCATTGGCCAAAATCTGGAATTTTCCGGAGCCCATTATTTTGGCGCTGCAAAGTGTGCCGATGCCCCTTGCTGCAACCGAGTTCTCGGAAGCCGCTGCCTGGGTTCACATGGGTGCGTGGCGGGCGCGGACCGAGGTATTGAAAGCCGCTGGGGAAGATGCCTTGGCCAGTTACCCGGCTGATGTTGCCAAGCGTTTGGGTCTTCAGGCCGACTGGGCACCTGCACACGGTGCGAACGCGTCCGGCCAGGGCGACGATGGAATGCCACCGTTGCACGAGTTGACCGACGGGTTGGAGGCAATGATTGCTTAAAATGCTTGACTTGAATCAAGTCGAAGCTGCAAATCCCCTTCACTTGAGTCCTGTAACTAGGGTTTACCCTAGATTGTTTGGCACAATGCTCGGATTGCGGCTGATTGCCGCACCCCATTGAATGGATATCTCCACCATGAACATGATCCCAAGCGAAGAATTCA
>CAIYDK010000094.1 GCA_903924955.1 uncultured beta proteobacterium
AGGCCATGAACGCAGCAGAAAGCTGCTGAAAGATTGACGATGGACGCAAGCAATAAAGTCATCCTGACCGTGGCCTGTACCGGTGCCTGGCCGCAGAAGTCGGACACGCCCTACATCCCGTTGACCCCGCAGGAAGAGGCTGACGAGATCGTGCGCTGCTCCGATGCGGGCGCGTCGATTGCACACATCCATGTGCGCGATGATGCATTCAAGGCGTCCATGGACTTCGATAAGTTTGCCGAGACGGTGCGACTGGTGCGTGCGCGCAGCAATATCGTCCTGAATCTGACCACTTCGGGTGGACTGGGTTTGTCTGACGAAGTACGGATGCGGCCGTTTCAGGAACTACGCCCGGAGATGGCTTCGTTTGACGCCGGAACCATGAATTGGGCGCACACCACCATCTTTGAGAACAGCCCGAGCTTTCTGGAAAAGCTTGCGGTTTCCATGGCCGAGTGCAAGGTCACGCCAGAGTTCGAGATCTTCGACGCGGGCATGATTTACAACGTCCTGTACTACATCAAGAAGGGACTGATTACTCATCGCCCGCATTTTCAGTTCGTGCTTGGGGCACCGGGAGGCATGACGGCGGAGGTCAAGAACATGATGTTTCTGCTCGACGTTTGCAAGGACAACCTAGGTTCCAATTTCACCTGGTCGGCTCTGGGCATTGGCAAGGGTCATTTGCCAATCATTTATGCAGCACTTGCCATGGGCGGAAACGTGCGTGTCGGGATGGAAGACAACATCTTCTACCGCAAAGGTCAGCTTGCAAAGTCGAATGTTGAATTTGTCGATCGTGTCAAACGTACCGTTGCCGAAATCGAAAAAACTATTGCTACGCCTAATGAGACACGCTCGATCCTGGGTCTTAACGTGAACAGTCCTGCAATCGCATAAGCACCAATCACACTATTTCATTCACACTAAACCGGAGACAAAGACATGAAACACTCAACAACCCATACGACCTTTACACCGGCAAGTCTTGTCGGTACTCTCATTGGCAGTCTGGCGCTCGTGGCCACCAACGCATATTCAATGAATGGTGCCCAATTGGGAGGCTATGGCATCAAGAATGCGGGAATGGGCGGCGCTTCGATTGCTCTGCCCTTAGATGCATCTGCTGCGGCGAATAATCCGGCCGGCATGGCATTCGTCCCGACTTCCATCGCGGCCAATTTGGTGAGTTTCAAGGGTCAGTCGTCAGTAAATTTGTTTGGCAATGCGTTGGAGGACAACACTACAGTATTAGCACCAGAAGGTGGGTTCAATTATGTGCTCAGTCCCAATATGACAATTGGATTGACGCTTTCGGGCCAGGGTGCTGGGGTTGACTTCGGAAAGCCCGCAGTTCCTGTACCTGGCGCTGATAACGTCAAAGCCTCACAAAAAGTTGCTGAATTTTCCAATAGCGTAACCTGGAAAATTCAACCCAACTTTGCCGTGGGACTAGGACTCATCTATATGGTTCAACAAGTGGATACGCAAGGTGTGGTCGTACAACCAGTCCCTGGGATGTTTGTTCCAATTCCAAGTCACGGAACACAAACCGCAACTGGCTTTGGTGCGCGCGTGGGAATGTTGTGGAACGCTTCGCCTGAGTTTTCGTTGGGAGCAACCTACAAAACTAAGACGAATATGAGTAAGTTGGGCGACTACGCGAACGACATACTTGCCTACAGCGAAGGCAAGATTGACATTCCATCAGAATATGGAGTCGGGTTTGCTTGGAAGGCCACCCCTGCGGTTACCCTTGCGGCTGACTACCTGCTGGTGGAATACTCTGTGGTTAAGGCCAACCAAGACCCCAATGGACCAGGGTGGAAAGACCAGCCGATCTTTAGGCTGGGGGCGTCTTGGGATGTTGATTCGACGTGGACGCTGCGTGGCGGGTTGAGCAGCAACAAGGGACAAATTGAAAGTAGTCGCACTGCGCAGAACTTCATGACGCCTGCGATTAACGACAAGTCCTACACATTTGGAGCGACGATGAAACTGGACAAAGCTTCGGACATCAGTTTCAGTCTAGAAATGAATCCTTCTGTTACTTTGGATGGGTCAGGTCCGAGTACAGGCGCTTCCATCACCAGCAAGACCCAGGTCTTTCGCGTGGGATACCAGAAAGCTTTTTGATGCAGTCTTGGTCATAAGCTCCTAGAGTTGATCTCAGATAGCATGCACACGTCTCCGCACTGATTGAAGGAGCCTGGTTCAGCCATGTCCGAAACAGCAGACAACATCCTCCATATTGGGTTAAGCCAGCGCGAGGCTGCCACCAGCCCCTATGCCCGGTTCTTCAATCCGGTGATGGAACACTTGCCGGTGCACGTCGTAGAGGCGCTCACCACGGGCGCACTAGCCCACGAACTCTTGCCGCCGGTGGAGCACGCGGGGGAGCTACAGGCCCCGGGATACTGGCCGGTGGAAACGGGCTACACGATCGGCCCTGACGGTTCTGCGCGTGTCTTTGTCCTGTCGCCGATGCCTGGCGTCACCCCAGCCATGTGGGACTGGTGGTTTGTCTGGCACGGCAGTAGCGGTGAGCGATACAAGTTGTGGCACCCGCAGGCGCATATCGATGTTCGGTGGCAGGATGGCCGGGACGATCTGGATTACTACATCGGACGCGTGTCCAACGTGGTCGAGTATGTTGGTTCGGTGCGTATGAACGTTGCCATTCGATTTGTATCTCCGGCGACGCTGGGATTTGATGAGCAGCAACTTGCTTCCAATGGAGAAGTGGCAATCTGCGCAAGGGTTGGACTTTCCGGTGCACCCATAGAAACCGGTTGGCTGGTGCACCACGTTCGCCCCGTACCCGGTGGCTGTGAAATGCGCACGCGCATCTGGCTTGGTGGCTCCAACGTTCGCCCACGCGGAATGCCTGGCGCCATAGGAGCATGGCTTGGCCGAACCGCAAGTCGGCTGCAGCCCATCACGGTCACCCAAGTAGAGCAACTCATGGTGCATGACGCGCATGAAATGGGGCACCTTGCTGCGATCCTGCCGCAGCTTTACGAGACCTTCAAGAACTGAACTGATCGAGTGAAAAGTATCTCGCAATGACAACAAACGACACAAAAAGTATTCACCTTGGCTACGGCGCTACCGAACTGGCCACCAGTCCCTACGCCAGATTCTTCAAATCCGACATGGCACCACTACCGGCGCATGTTCGCGAGGCCATTGCTGTTGGACTGCAGACCGTTGATCTTCTGCCGCCCGTTGAAAGTGCTCCAGATCTGCACGCAAAGGGGTACTGGCCGGTAGAAACTGGCATCACTATTAGTCCTGACGGTGCTTTTCGCGTATTTGTTCTGACGCAGATGCCCGGCGTGACTCCTGCAATGTGGGACTGGTGGTTTGCTTGGCACGGCAGTGAGGCGCAACGTTACAAGTTGTGGCATCCCCGAGCTCACATCA
>CAIYDK010000095.1 GCA_903924955.1 uncultured beta proteobacterium
GCCGAGCATGCGTACCAGCAAACGCGCCAGATGCTGCGCTCGCGCAAGACAGGCCTGTCCGCAAAACTGGCGCAACATGGCATCACCCTGAACCACGATGTGCTGGATGACCATAAGCGTCATCTGTCCGCACCGCCGAAGGCGCCCACACGGATTGGGCGCGCCATCGCGACGCTGCAAGAGGTCATGGACGACCTGGGTGATACCGTCGCCACCGCGGCACGCCGTCAACCGGCCCAATAAAGAGATCGCCATGGTCAAGAAAGCACCCCGCCGCACCGCAGAGCGCATTCTGGAAGTGACGCTGGAGCTATTCAATCGCTTTGGCGAACCCAATGTATCGACGACGCTGATTTCAGCCGAGTTGGGCATCAGTCCGGGTAACCTGTATTACCACTACCCGGCCAAGGACGAGTTGATCAACTCCCTGTTTGACCGCTATGAGAAGGCGCTCAACGAACTGCTCAATGCCAGCGACAGCGTGCGCGATGTGGAGGATGCGTGGTTCTTTATGCACACGCTGTTTGAGCTGATCTGGCAGTACCGGTTTTTGTACCGTGACCTGAACGACTTGCTGAGCAAGAACCGTCGACTGGAGACGCATTTTCAGTGGGTGCTGAAGAATAAGACCCGTTCGGTCAAGGCCATGCTGGACAGCATGAACCGCTCGGGGGCCGTGCGGATCGACTCGCGGGAGATGGAGGCGACTGCCACCAGCATGGTGGTGGTTCTGACCTACTGGCTGAGTTTTGAATATGTCAAAGATCCTCGCAACGCGCTGGAACCAGAAAGTGCACAAGCGGCGCTTTTGCGCGGCGCGCACCACGTATTGAACTTGCTGGTGCCCTACCTGGAAGACGGTCAAAGAAATCATTTGCTGAAGTTGGTTGGAGCCTATAGCCCGCCAGTGGCTTAGTGAGGGAACTAAAGCGTGGGCACTTGGACCGTCTTCACCTGTAGCGATGACTACCCTTTTGACGCAAAGCGCGTCAAAAAGAACTGGAGCCGTCTGCACGCGGGCGACCAGGAGCCGCTGCCGTTGGATGACAGGGTGTTGGACGCTTGGGCGCTGTTTCACCGCGGCGAGTTCCAGCATGCTGCTGAACTGGGTTTGCAGGCTGGTCTTGCGGGGATCACGGTCACCAGCAAGGCGACTTGCATTTACGCCAACTACCTGGAGCCCAGGGAGAAGGTTCGGCAGCGTCTCTTTCTGGACACGGCGGACCGCTCTGCCGCCCTCGCCGCCAGCGACCCCCTGAACGCGAACGCGTTTTACTGGCAAGGTTATGCCATGGGTCGATACAGCCAGGGGATCAGCGTGGCGAAGGCGCTGGCGCAAGGGGTTGGTGGCAAGGTGAAGTCTGCATTGGAGAAGACCATCGCCCTTCAACCGCTCCACGCGGATGCGCACATTGCGCTGGGCGCATTTCACGCCGAAGTGATCGACAAAGTCGGCTCACTGATTGCCAACATGACGTACGGCGCAAAAAAAGAAACCAGCCTGAGTCTGTTTGAAAAGGCACTCAACCTTACCCCCCAATCGGCCATCGCCAAAATTGAATATGCCAACGCGCTGGTGATACTGGAGGGTGACAAGCGCATGGCAGAGGCCACCCGTTATTACGAGCAGGCGGCCGCCATGCGTGCGTTGGACGCAATGGAGCGGCTGGACGTCGAAATGGCCCTCACCGAACTGGCCAGCTAACTCCAGCCGTTCGCTTAACCTTTGAAAAACGGCGACTGGTAGCAGCCCTCAGTGCGCGAGCGGCAAATAATACAGGAACTTTCTTCAGGTTATTGAAGGAATATCTTGATAAATCTTCAAAGTGGTGATGAAATATCAGGATGAATCGCCACCTTTCGTCCTTTATTGCGCGTGATGTCGTGGACAAAATGGTCTTCGTTACTGGACCGCGCCAGGTTGGAAAAACCACTTTGGCCAAGAGTCTAAACGAAAGATTTCGGCACCCGCTTTACCTCAATTACGACAGCGTGAAAGACCGCCAACGCATTACCAATGCCGATTGGCCTTCGACCCATGACTACGTGATTCTCGATGAGATTCACGCAAAGTCCGATTGGAAAAGCTACCTTAAGGGCGTATTCGACACCAAACCGGACCATCAGTCTTTGCTGGTGACGGGTAGTGCCAGGCTGGATACTTTTCGCCAAACGGGAGAGTCGTTGGCAGGACGATATTTTCGATGGCGGCTGCATCCTTTCTCGTTGAAGGAGTTCTTGCCTCATGTCGCTAGTGAAGATCAGGCACTAGAGTCCTTGCTACGTTTTGGGGGATTCCCGGAGCCACTCATTAAGGGAACGGACAGTGGAAGGAAACGTTGGCAAAACCAGTATTTCACTGACTTGGTTCGCGAAGACATCGTCGAATTCAGCCGAATTCATGAAATTCGCTCCATGAGGTTGCTATTGGAGATGCTTCGCACCCGAACTGGTAGTCCCTTGTCGTTCGATGCACTTGGACGTGAAATTGGAGTGTCCTCGAACACGATACGTAGCTATATTGAAATTTTGGAGTCCCTGCACATCGTCTTCTTGGTTCGACCCTACCATCGCAATGTCTCCCGTGCGCTCTCAAAAGCCCCGAAGCTATATTTTTGCGACTGGGCATATGTGAATGACGCCAAGGACAACTCTCCAGATTCGGGTGCGCGATTTGAGAATTTGGTGGCCTGCCATCTGCTCAAGCATGTCCAATTCCTCGCGGACAGTGAAGGCTCAAGCCTGCAACTTCATTACGTGCGCACGACATCTGATCATGAAATTGATTTCGTGCTCGCTGATGAAAATGGAGAAGCCCAGCAATTCATTGAGGCCAAAGTTGGAGATACCAAACCAAGTTCGTTTTTGGTGAAGACAGCGGCGGATCATCCCAACGCAAATTCCATTCAGTTGGTTCTGCGAACACCTCACGGTTTCGATGCCAACGGAGTCGGCGTTCGCCCAGCTGCTCAATGGCTTGCCGCATTGGCCGCATAGGTTAATCACGCCGTAACCACCGCCGCTGGCTGTTAAATGATCTCCACGCATTCCCACGACAGCGGAATTAATCGGTCTCGCCCCATGGGAGCATCAGGGTGACCATGGAGAGCTTGGCGAACTCGGGCTCGAACTGGTCGATGATTTTTTGCGGATCGGGGCATAGCGTCGAATCCGAGACCACACCGAACTGCACGCCCCCACCATAGCTCAGAATAGAAACTCCCAGCCCGACGGTGCCACTTTGCGGCACCCAGAACAGGGTCTCTTCCACCGTGCTGCCACACAGTTTCATTTTTTCGCGTGGGCCTGGGACATTGGTCATGACAGCCGTCGTTTTCTTGGAGAACAAGCCCAGCATGGCGTCCTGCATGGGCTTGGCCAGCAGGCCTGCAACCGCCAGCAGACCAAATGCCAGCAGTGGCTGCATGCTGCCCTTGAGGCCCTGCATGCGCCGCCTGACTTCGTAGACCCGTTCAATCGGGTTATCCAGGCCGATCGGCAGCACCAGGGGAGCCAATCCAAACTGATTGCCCAACTGGTGGGCGTTACCCTGCGAACGCAGGTTGACCGGCACCATGGCGCGAATCTCCAGGCTTTGCGTGGCGTCGCCGTGCTCCTTGAGGTACTCGCCAATTGCGCCTGCCACGCAACTGAGGAGTACATCGTTAATGGAACAATTCAAAGCCTTGCCCACTGCTTTGACTTCCGCGAGGGGGATCGGAGCACACCAGGCCACCCGCTTGGAGCGTCCGGGGTTGCCTTTCAGCCGGGTGGGCGAGTCGTCAACCATGAGTGCCAGGGCTGCCAGATCCGCCATCGCGTGGTAGGCGAGCTTGGCCAGGTCCACAGAGCCATGCATTCCTCTTTCCACGCCCTTTTGCGGCTCCATCAGCAGCCCCAGAGATCGCACTGCGCCCTCGCCCGCCGCACCCAGGGCCCTGACGGTCATATTGGTGAAGGGCTTGAGCAGGGAGTCCGTGATCCACTCCTCGGCGCCTTCGGTCCCTTCCTTGTGCGGCTCATGGTGGGGCCGCTCGGGAGGGGGCGAGCCACCATCGACCAGAGACTGGGTCACCGCCAGCAGGGCTATGCCGTCCGCAATGCAGTGGTGAATGCGCACCATCATGGCCGATCCACCCTTGTAGTGCTCCACCAGATGAAATTGCCACAAGGGATGCTGTTTGTCGAGTGGCTGCATGGTGAGTTCAGCCAGTCTGTCCTGCAAGGCCTCTTGTTCACGGCCCTTGGGTCTGCGTTCAAGTGCCTCGATGACCAGGTGGTTATCGAGATCAAACGCCGGATCATTGACCCATGTGGCACCGGATGCGTCCTCCACCGCACACTGAACAAAACGCGGGTACTTGAGCAGGCGCTCTTCCAGGCGCTGGCGCAAGTCCGCGTAGCGTAAGCGGGGTGCGACAACCCAGACGCCCACAATCATCATCAGGTTGGAGGGCGAGTCCATGCGCAACCAGGCGGTATCGACCTTGCTCATGCGCTCACCGTGCAAGCCCAAAACCCCCTCTACTGCCCTGGCCAGGCTTTCCTGAATGGAGTGGGTCGCGCTGTACTGCGGGGGCTGTGCGACTTTCTCGGGTTTGATACGGGTAACCATTGGACCTCCAGAACGGACAACGTTGCGGGGAAAGAGTGTTCAACGCATCAGGATACAGGCAAGCCGCCCGACCGCTGCTGCTGTACTATTGTGCTTGCCTGACGCGCCGCAGACTAGCGGGCAACATTCATCATCCAAACAACCCTTTACGGAGAACCCTATGTCCGATCTGAAGAAAAAATTTGAAGCCGCTGTCGCCAACTCCAAAAGCCTCACTGAACGGCCCGATAACGGCACTTTGCTCAAAATTTATGCGCTGTACAAGCAAGCCAGTTCGGGAGACAACACCGAGAAAAAACCTGGATTTGTCGACATGGTCGGTCGCGCCAAGTGGGATGCCTGGAACAACTTGAAAGGCACCAGTGACAAGGCTGCAATGCAGCAGTATGTGGATTTGATCGAGTCTTTGAGCTAAATATAGCTTTAGCCCCCGTAGAAGCTGCGTACACAGCTACAAAAACGATAGCGTCTTCGACGCTATTTTTTTTTGGGAGACGATTTTTTGGCTGGCTTCGGTTTCAGCAAGTCATCCAGATTTTTGACAA
>CAIYDK010000096.1 GCA_903924955.1 uncultured beta proteobacterium
CGCTGGCGTGGTTTAGTTCTTCCGGCAGGAGCAACACGTCACGCCTTCTTGCCGTTGGTTTTATTGCGCTCGGACAGCGAGGCAATGAGTCCGTCAATGCCCTTGGCATTGACTTCCTGCGCAAACTGGCTACGGTAGGTCTCAACCAGCCATACGCCAAGCACATTGAGGTTGTAGATTTTCCAACCTGCGCCCACACCCGGCGTCTTCTCCAATCGGTATTCGAGTTGGATCGGATCGCCCTTTCCCTTCACTTCCGTACGTACCAGGACTTCTTTGTCCTCGGGCGATGCGCGCATGGGTTTGATGCTGATCGTCTGGTCGCTGACCTGCGACAAGGCACCCGCGTAGGTGCGAACCAGCAGAATCTTGAACTCTTCCTGCAGACGCTTCTGCTGCTCCGGAGTCGCCTGGCGCCATGCGGGGCCCACCGCGGACGAGGTCATGCGCTGAAAATTGACATTCGGCATGATGCGGGTATCCACCAGCGCCACAACTTTTCCAACGTCACCCGTCAGATTGGCCTTGTCCGCCTTGAGGGTGTCGAGCACGTCGACCGACAGACGCTTGATCAGCCCATCGGCCGTCTCGTCGTCAGCATGCGCAAAGCTGACTCCGCAGACGGCAACCGCCATCAAGCACGACGCAAACATCTGACGCAAAAAATTTCGTTTCATAGCTACTTTCTGTTGCCATTTCAAAATCAAGACTTACGGCTCTGGCGCCTCTTCTTCGGGTGGTTCTCCGTCGAACACCTGGTTACGACGCCGCTGCAAATACGCCTCCCGTATGAAGCTGTACTTATCCAGTGCCGCACCATCCACGATCGCGCCTGCACCCAGGTAGGTTGAACGCAGGTTGACAACGTTGGTCGCCAACAAACCATAACGCGTTGCCGTGTCGTCCACTGCATTCAAAGGATTGCCTTGCCAGTCCACCACTGACAACGCCGCAGTATCACGGAACGTTGACGATCCTAACAATGGCAGGACCAGATAAGGGCCGGCCGGCATCCCCCAGCGCCCCAGGGTCAAGCCAAAATTGGAGGTGTGCCGTTCGACATTGAGATCACTTGCCACGTCCACAAACCCCATTAGGCCAACGGTTGAATTGACCATGACGCGCGCAATGCTGTCACCGGTGTCCTTGCCCCTCAATTGCAGTGCGTTGTTCACAATGGACCAGACATCCTCCAAATTATTGAAGAAGTTGGTAACTCCTGCGCGCATCCAGGATGGAGTGAGATCCCGGTAGACCGTGGCTACCGGCTTCATGAACACCTGGTCCAAAGTGTCATTGAAGGTAAAAATGCTGCGATTCATTGACTCCAGCGGATCGCGCCTGTCGGGACTGCTCACCGTCGCACACGCTTGCAGCAGAGAAACTGCAACCAGCAGTGCGCTGCGTTGAAATGCCTTGGAAAATGTCAATGACCGCATGGCGCCTACCTCAATCCTGCCTATTTTTTCGTCAGATCGACCATGCCGCCATCGGAAGCCTTGCTGTACAAGAACTGGCTTATCAGGCTTTCCAGCACAACGGCGGACTGCGTAGCACTGACCACATCATCCGCCACC
>CAIYDK010000097.1 GCA_903924955.1 uncultured beta proteobacterium
CAGCGCTGAAAGAGTTCTTCGGGGCATCGCAGTTGTCGCAGTTCATGGACCAGACCAATCCGCTGGCTGAAATTACCCACAAGCGTCGAGTATCGGCTCTTGGCCCAGGTGGTTTGACCCGTGAGCGTGCAGGCTTTGAGGTGCGTGACGTGCACGTGACCCACTACGGTCGTGTGTGCCCTATTGAAACGCCTGAAGGTCCAAACATCGGTCTGATCAATTCGTTGGCGCTATACGCCCGTTTGAACGAGTACGGTTTCATCGAAACACCGTACCGCCGGGTTGTCGACAGCAAGGTGACGAACGAAATCGATTACTTGTCTGCCATCGAAGAAGGCAAGTACGTGATTGCCCAAGCCAACGCGACTTTGGACAAAGACGGTGTGCTGACGGGTGACCTGGTTTCGGCTCGTGAAAAAGGCGAGTCCATTCTGGTGGGTGCCGAGCGAGTTCAATACATGGACGTGTCTCCTGCTCAGATCGTGTCTGTGGCCGCGTCCCTGGTTCCCTTCCTCGAGCATGATGACGCGAATCGGGCCCTGATGGGTGCGAACATGTCGCGCCAGGCCGTTCCTGTCTTGCGTCCGGAAAAACCGATGGTCGGAACCGGCATCGAGCGCGTGGCGGCAGTGGACTCGGGTACCGTGGTCGTTGCAACGCGTGGCGGTCTGGTCGATTACGTTGATGCCACCCGTGTGGTGATTCGTGTCAACGACGCCGAAGCGCAAGCTGGCGAAGTCGGTGTGGATATCTACAACCTGATCAAGTACCAGCGCTCCAACCAAAACACCAACATTCATCAGCGTCCCATCGTCAAGAAGGGTGACAGACTGTCCAAGGGTGACGTGATTGCCGACGGTGCTTCAACCGATTTGGGTGAAATTGCCATCGGACAGAACATGCTGGTGGCGTTCATGCCATGGAACGGCTACAACTTTGAGGATTCGATTTTGATCAGCGAGCGCGTGGTGGCAGAAGACCGCTACACCTCCATCCATATCGAAGAATTGGTGGTCATGGCCCGCGACACCAAGCTGGGTGCAGAGGAAATTACGCGTGACATCCCGAACCTGAGCGAGCAGCAACTCAATCGTTTGGACGAGTCCGGCATTATTTATGTGGGCGCTGAAGTATTGCCCGGCGACACACTGGTTGGCAAGGTTACACCCAAGGGGGAAACGACGCTCACTCCAGAAGAGAAATTGCTGCGCGCCATCTTTGGCGAAAAGGCCAGCGACGTGAAGGACACCTCGTTGCGTGTCGACCAGGGCTCGCAAGGCACTGTGATCGATGTGCAAGTCTTCACCCGTGAAGGTATCACCCGGGACCGCCGTGCCCAGCAGATCATTGATGACGAGCTCAAGCGTTTTCGCCTGGATCTCAATGACCAGTTGCGCATTGTGGAAGCCGACGCATTTGACCGTATCGAGAAACTGCTGACTGGCAAGGCAGCCAATGGCGGACCGCAAAAGCTGGCAAAGGGAACCAAAATCGACAAGGCCTATCTGGTATCCGTCGAGAAGTTCCACTGGTTTGACATTCGCCCAGCGGATGATGACGTTGCTAGCCAGTTGGAGAGCATCAAGAACTCGTTGGAGCAAACCCGCCACAGCTTTGACTTGGCGTTTGAAGAAAAGCGCAAGAAATTGACGCAGGGCGATGAGTTGCCTGCTGGCGTACTGAAAATGGTCAAGGTCTACATCGCGGTCAAACGCCGTCTGCAGCCTGGTGACAAAATGGCCGGACGCCACGGTAACAAGGGCGTGGTCTCCAAGATCACTCCTGTGGAAGACATGCCTTACATGGCCGACGGTACGCCTGTTGACATCGTGTTGAACCCGTTGGGCGTGCCCTCGCGTATGAACATCGGTCAGGTGCTGGAAGTCCACCTGGGCTGGGCCGGCAAGGGCTTGGGTCATCGCATCGGTGACATGCTGCAACGCGAAGCGGCGGCTGCCGAGATCCGTGCGTTCCTGGAGCGTATTTACAACGGCACCGGCCGCAAGGAAGATCTGGGGCAGTTGTCGGATGATGAAATTCGCAACATGGCACAGGAGTTGACCAACGGCGTGCCGTTTGCGTCGCCGGTATTTGATGGTGCGACCGAGCAGGAAATCGGTGACATGCTTCAGTTGGCCTTCCCTGAAGACGTGGCCAAGGCCAAGGGACTGACTGCCGCACGAACGCAAGCCCAGTTGTATGACGGCCGAAGCGGGGACGCGTTCGAGCGGACCACTACGGTCGGCTACATGCACTACCTGAAGTTGCACCACTTGGTAGATGACAAGATGCACGCCCGTTCAACTGGACCGTACAGCTTGGTTACCCAGCAACCATTGGGCGGTAAGGCTCAATTTGGTGGACAGCGTTTTGGTGAGATGGAGGTGTGGGCGCTGGAAGCCTATGGCGCGTCCTACACCTTGCAGGAAATGCTGACTGTCAAGTCCGATGACGTGCAGGGCCGTACCAAGGTGTACGAAAGCATCGTCAAGGGCGAGCATTCCATCGAAGCCGGTATGCCGGAATCGTTCAATGTGTTGGTCAAGGAAATTCGTTCCTTGGGTATCGACATTGAACTTGAGCGTAGCTGATCGCGGACAAGAAAAGGATTTAACCCATGAAATCATTACTCGACCTGTTCAAGCAGTTCACGCCCGATGAGCACTTTGGTGCCATCAAAATTGGCATGGCCTCACCTGAGAAGATCCGTTCGTGGTCTTTTGGTGAAGTGCGCAAGCCCGAAACCATCAACTACCGCACGTTCAAGCCCGAGCGCGATGGCCTTTTCTGTGCCAAAATTTTTGGACCCATTAAGGATTACGAATGCCTGTGCGGCAAGTACAAGCGTTTGAAGCACCGTGGTGTGATCTGCGAGAAGTGCGGTGTTGAAGTCACGCAAACCAAGGTTCGCCGTGAGCGCATGGGTCACATCGACCTGGCTGCACCCTGCGCCCACATCTGGTTCCTGAAATCCTTGCCAAGCCGTCTGGGCTTGGTGCTGGACATGACGCTGCGTGATATTGAACGCGTGTTGTACTTTGAAGCCTACGTGGTGACCGACCCCGGCATGACACCGTTGAAGAAGTTCAGCATCATGTCGGAAGATGATTTTGACGCCAAGTTCAAGGAATACGGCGACGAATTCCAGGCCAAGATGGGCGCCGAAGGCATCAAGGACCTGCTTCAAAGCATCGACATCGAAGGTTCGATCGAGAAGCTGCGCAACGACCTGACCGGCTCCGAGCTCAAAATCAAGAAGAACGCCAAGCGTTTGAAGGTTTTGGAAGCGTTCAAGAAATCCGGCATCAAGCCCGAGTGGATGGTGCTGGACGTGCTGCCTGTGTTGCCACCGGACCTGCGTCCGCTGGTTCCGCTGGACGGCGGCCGCTTTGCAACCTCTGACCTGAACGACCTGTACCGCCGCGTCATTAACCGCAACAGCCGTTTGCGCCGTTTGCTGGAATTGAAAGCACC
>CAIYDK010000098.1 GCA_903924955.1 uncultured beta proteobacterium
CCTTTCCGCTGCGTGAGCACACCGATTTGTCCGACGATATGGTCTACGACATCGTGTTGATGAAGCTCAATGCGGTTGGTTTGCGTGGCGCCCGGGACATGATGCCCCGGGAGTTGTCGGGAGGGATGGCGCGGCGCGTGGCGCTGGCCCGTGCTATCGCGCTGGACCCTGAACTGGTGATGTATGACGAGCCGTTTTCCGGTATTGACCCCATTTCGGTGGGAACGTCGGCCAAATTGATCCGTCAGCTCAACGATTCCATGGGCCTCACCAGTTTGTTTGTGTCCCACGAAATCGAGCAAACTTTTGCGATCGCCGATCATGTGATCATTTTGGCCAATGGCAAGGTGGCAGCCCAAGGTACGCCGCAAGAGGTGTTACACAGCACGGATCCGCTGGTGTACCAGTACGTGAATGCCCTGTCTGAAGGCCCGGTGCGCTTCCATTACCCTGCTGTGACGGTAGAGGATGACTTTGGCGATGTAGCAGTCCCATCCAGCCAGCAGTTCGGAGTGTCACGATGACTTGGTACAAGCCCGCGGATGTCGGTTTCGCAACGCGCAGCAAAATGGCAGATATCGGCTACGCTGCACGACTTTTCTTTCGGCTCCTGGTGTCATTCGTGCCCACTTTCAGGCGGTTTGGCCTGGTGCGCGACCAGATGCATTTCCTGGGTAATTACTCACTGGCCATCATTGCGGTATCGGGGCTATTTGTCGGGTTCGTATTTGGGTTGCAGGGTTATTACACATTGATACGCTACGGATCTTCAGAGGCTTTGGGGCTGTTGGTGACATTGACCCTGGTACGGGAATTGGGCCCCGTCGTGACCGCATTGCTGTTTGCCGGTCGTGCAGGGACGTCGCTCACGGCAGAAATTGGGCTGATGAAAGCAGGAGAACAAATCAGTGTCATGGAAATGATGGCAGTGGATCCGATACAACGGGTGCTGGCGCCCCGGTTTTGGGGGGGTGTGGTGGTCATGCCGCTGTTGGCAGCCGTGTTCAGCGCCACCGGTGTTATCGGTGGATGGGTAGTGGGTGTGTTGATGATTGGTGTGGATGCGGGTTCCTTCTGGAGCCAGATTCAGGGCGGTGTCGATGTTTGGCAGGATGTCGGAAACGGCATTCTCAAAAGCATTGTTTTCGGGCTTACAGTGACCTTTATTGCGGTGTATCAGGGATTTGAAGCCCAAGCGACTCCCGAGGGCGTTGCCAGTGCCACCACCCGTACGGTGGTGGTCGCATCTCTTGCAGTTTTGGGTCTTGATTTCATCCTGACCGCCATGATGTTTACTATTTGACCTCTGTCCCCAACTGATTAGAAGGAAGTTTATGCAGCGTTCAAAAAATGACGTGTGGGTTGGTCTGTTTGTATTGATTGGGGCCGTGGCAATCCTGTTTCTGGCGCTGCAGTCGGCAAATTTGCTTTCCTTGAGTTTTCAATCCACCTACCGTATTTCGGCAAAATTTGAGAACGTAGGCGGACTCAAGCCCAAAGCTGCGGTGCGCAGTGGCGGTGTAGTGGTTGGACGCGTAGAGTCCCTCGTATTTGACGATAAATCCTTCCAGGCCCGCGTAACGCTGGCGCTCGAGAGCCGGTACGCCTTTCCCAAAGACAGTTCACTGAAAATCTTGACCAACGGTTTGCTGGGTGAGCAATACATCGGGATAGAGGCTGGCGCCGCAGACACGAATCTGGTGGCTGGAGATGTTATCGGGGCGACTCAGTCTGCGGTGGTTTTGGAAAATCTGATCAGTCAATTCCTGTACAGCAAAGCCGCTGAAGGTAGTGGAACAGGGACTGAGAAGAAATGAAAGTGATGCGGACCTTTACAACTGCACGCAAGGCTGATTCGCCAGCATGGCGTGGCCGTGTGGTGCGTTCGGGCCTGTTAGTGGTGATATTCGCCTTGCAGGCCTGTGCCACGGTTGCCAACCCCGACCCGCGCGACCCAATGGAGTCGTGGAACCGGGGTGTTTTTGGGTTTAACGACACGGTCGATGCCGCCGTGATCAAACCGGTTGCCAAGACATACAGGGACGTTGTACCGAACTGGATGCGCACCGGTGTGGGTAACTTCTTTGGCAATCTCGATGACCTGTGGTCTGGTGTCAACAATGCCTTGCAGCTTCGCGGGCTGGACACGGCCGATAGTTTTGGACGCGTAGTGATCAATACCACTTTGGGCCTGGGTGGTTTACTCGATATCGCCAGCGAAATGGGTCTGGAACGCCATTCGGCCAATTTTGGGTTGACGCTGGGGCGCTGGGGCGTAGGCTCAGGTCCGTTTGTGGTGATTCCATTCTGGGGGTCTTCAACCCTGCGCGACACGGCGGCTATGGCGGTTGATATAAAAGGCAACTTGGTCAATCGCATTGATGATGTCCCGCGTCGCGATGTGTTGACCATTGTGAACCTGATTGACACCCGTGCAACCTACCTGAAAGCCGGTGAGGTGGTGGAGGAGGCCGCACTCGATAAATACAGTTTCACCCGAGATGCATTCTTGCAGCGGCGGCGGAACCAGGTCTACGACGGCAACCCTCCGGAAGAGGAAGAATTGCCCAATCCTGATGCGGTACCCTCACCGCAGCAATAACATTCTGTATGCTGGGTGGGCGTTACGCGCGTTAGTGATACGGTGTAGCTGATTTATGAACTCGAATAGGATGTAACGGATGACGCGATCTTTTTTTCGCCAGGTATTGGCTGCCGCAGCGCTCGTGCTGACGGCATTGGTTGTTCCTGCGGTCCACGCTGAAGATGAAGCACCGGACGCACTGATCAAACGTTTGTCAGTCGACGTTCTGGAGACCATCAAAAATGACAAAGGCATTCGCGCAGGTGATATGGCCAAGGTCATTGCGCTGGTCGATTTGCGCATCATGCCCAATGTCAACTTTCAGCGCATGACTGCCTCGGCCGTAGGACCGGCTTGGCGCCAGGCAACGTCTGAGCAACAAAAGCGGCTTCAGGAAGAATTCAAGATCTTGCTGGTGCGCACCTATGCAGGCGCGCTGGCGCAGGTCACGGACCAGACTATTTCCATGAAACCGCTACGCGCTGCTGCTGAGGACAAGGAAGTGCTGGTTCGCTCTGAAGTCAAAGGCAATGGCGACTCTATCCAGTTGGACTATCGCCTGGAGAAAACGCCAGGGCAGGGTGCAGGATGGCGCATTTACAACCTCAACGTGTTGGGTGTGTGGTTGGTCGAGACCTACCGTAGCCAGTTTGCAACAGAGATCAATGCAAAGGGTGTTGATGGTCTGATTTCCACTCTGACCGAGCGCAACAAGAACAACGGCAAGAAAGCCTGATGTGCTGAGCCTGCCTGTTGAGTTGACCCACGACCAGGCAAAGGACTGCCTGGCGAAACTGGTTGCTGGTGTGGATTCAGAGGGCGCGTCTGTCGTCATCGATGCCAAAGCCCTTGAGCGCTTTGACTCTTCTGCGCTGGCCGTATTGCTGGAGTTGCGTCGTGCCAGTATGCGCGTTGGCAAGTCTTTGGTGATACAGGGGTCGCCCAAACACCTGACCGATTTGGCCACCCTTTATGGAATCGAGGGGCTTTTGCCCCAGTTGTGATCTAACTGCGACCGCCTAAAATGGCGGCTGCCTATGTCTGCCATCTCTTTTCAGTCCGTATCCAAATCCTATGCCTCACCGCGTGGTCCTGCGGGGGCGACGTTTTTGGCGTTGGACCGCATTCAGCTCGATATCGAGGAGGGAGAGTTCTTTGGACTACTTGGCCCCAATGGTGCTGGAAAGACCACGTTGATCAGCATTCTGGCCGGCCTGACCCGGGCCACCAGTGGACGTGTCATGGTGCTGGGTTGTGATGTTCAGGGCGACTATGCACAAGCGCGTCGTAAGCTGGGCATCGTTCCGCAAGAGTTGGTGTTTGACCCGTTTTTCAATGTCCGGGAGGCGCTGCGCTTTCAGTCCGGTTATTTCGGAATCCGAAACAACGACGCATGGATTGACGAGTTGCTGTCCAGTCTGGGGTTGGCGGATA
The DNA here is from genome assembly GCA_903924955.1 of uncultured beta proteobacterium. Classification (GTDB taxonomy): domain Bacteria; phylum Pseudomonadota; class Gammaproteobacteria; order Burkholderiales; family Burkholderiaceae_C; genus Allorhodoferax. The sequence continues at coordinate 4,019 of CAIYDK010000098.1, forward strand.
AGGCGAGCGCCAATATGCGTCAGCTCTCCGGTGGAATGAAGCGTCGTATGCTGGTGGCCCAGGCGCTGGTGCACAAGCCGCCGGTCATCGTTCTGGACGAGCCCACGGCGGGGGTCGATGTGGAACTGCGCCAGACCCTGTGGCAGTTCATCTCCACGCTCAATAAGAAGGGCCATACGGTTCTGTTGACCACACATTATCTGGAGGAGGCCGAGGCCCTTTGCGGGCGCATTGCCATGCTCAAGGCGGGGCGTGTTGTGGCGTTGGACCGCACCAGCGATTTGCTCAAGGCCGCTTCTGGCAATGTGTTGCGCTTCAAAACTGCCGGCGCACTGCCGCCTGCTCTGGCAGCGCGTGCCCGTATCACCGGCAGCGTGGTGCAGTTGCCTGCCAACAATGCGCTGGAAATCGAACAGTATCTGGCCGCTGTGCGCGAGTCAGGGTTAGTCGTGGAAGATGTCGAAATGCGCAAGGCTGACCTAGAGGATGTCTTTATTGAAATCATGAATCGCGTGTCGACACACCAACCGGTAAAAGCCCCATGACCGGCTGGCAAACGCTTTTCTACAAGGAAGTCTTGCGCTTCTGGAAGGTGGGTTTCCAGACGGTGGCTGCGCCCGTGCTGACCGCCATGATGTACCTGCTGATTTTTGGACATGTGCTGGAAGATCACGTCAAGGTCTACGATACCGTTCGCTACACTGCATTTCTGGTACCCGGCCTGGTCATGATGAGCGTTTTGCAAAATGCGTTTGCTAACAGTTCGTCGTCTCTCATCCAGAGCAAGATCATGGGCAACCTGGTCTTTTTGCTGCTCACGCCGCTGTCACACTGGAGCTGGTTTGTCGCCTATGTGGGCTCATCCATCGTGCGCGGGTTGGTTGTGGGCGGGGGTGTTCTGCTGGTGGCCGTCTGGTTTGCGCCTTTAACATTTGCCGCGCCCCTCTGGATTGTGGTTTTTGCTATTTTGGGCGCCGCCTTGATGGGCGCCATGGGCTTGATCGCGGGATTGTGGGCGGAAAAATTTGACCAACTCGCCGCGTTCCAGAACTTTGTCATCATGCCGATGACCTTTTTGAGTGGCGTGTTCTACTCCATTGGCTCATTGCCCCCATTTTGGCAAGGCGCCAGCCACCTGAATCCATTTTTCTACATGATCGATGGTTTTCGTTTCGGATTTTTTGGCGTGAGCGATGCTTCTCCCTGGTTGAGCCTGAGCATCGTTGGCTCGGCTCTGGTCGTCGTGAGCCTGGTTGCCATGCAATTGCTGCGCACCGGTTACAAAATTCGCAGTTGAACTTTTTACCTTTATGACCGCTCAAGAAATCCAAACCCTGATTGAAGCCCACATCGCGTGTGAAATGTGCCATGTGGACGGCGATGGCCGCCACTGGTACGCAACGGTGGTTTCTGCATCGTTTGAAGGCGTGCGTACCATTAAACGCCACCAGACGGTCTATGCGGCCATGGGTTCTCGCATGAAGACCGATGAAGTGCATGCCTTGTCGATCAAAGCCCATACCCCTGCCGAGTGGGCTACGTTGACCGCCTGAAAACGCACAGCCACCATCACAATGGCGCTTACGCCATGAAAGTCAACGACATGATTACCCTGGCTTTGTCCAAAGGTCGTATTTTTGAGGAAACTCTGCCGCTGCTTAAAGCTGCAGGCATTGAAGTGCTCGACGATCCCGAGAAATCCCGCAAGCTGATACTGGATACCAACCTGCCCAACGTGCGGGTGCTGGTGGTGCGTGCCACCGATGTCCCTACCTATGTGCAATACGGTGGCGCCGACATGGGCATTACCGGCAAAGACACTTTGCTGGAGCACGGCAGTCAGGGTCTCTACCAGCCCCTTGATCTGCAAATCGCAAAATGCCGGATCAGTGTGGCAGTGCGCGCCGACTACGACTATGCGTCTGCGGTCAAACAGGGTTCGCGTTTGACTGTGGCCACCAAATATGTGGCCATTGCGCGTGAATTTTTTGCGTCCAAAGGCGTGCACGTTGACCTGATCAAACTTTACGGCAGCATGGAGCTGGCCCCCCTGGTCGGTATGGCCGATGCAATCGTGGACCTGGTTTCCACCGGGAACACGCTCAAGGCCAACCATTTGATCGAAGTGGAACAGATCATGGAAATCAGCTCGCGCCTGGTAGTGAACCAAGCCGCGCTCAAGCTCAAGCGTGAACCCATTCGCAACATCATCGACGCCTTTGCCAGCGCCATTGCGGTGCCTGTTTGAAACCTACTAAGCCATGACTTTGACCGCTGCACCCCTTCGCCTTTCTACGGCCAACAGCCAGTTTGAGGCGGATTTCAAGGCCCGCTTGCATTGGGCAGCAGATACCGATGCAGCCATTGAGGCCAGTGTGGCCGCTATATTGCATGACGTGCAGCAGCGGGGCGATGCCGCGGTGTTGGAGTACACCGCACGCTGGGACCAGGTCAACGCGCACACCATGCAGGAGTTGGAGCTTTCGCAATCGGAGTTGAAGTCCGCGTTTGATTCGATTCCCGCTGCGCAGCGCGAAGCGTTGCAGGCTGCGGCGGCGCGTGTGCGCAGCTACCACGAGGCTCAAAAGCGCGCCAGTGGAGAAAGCTGGAGTTACCGCGACGAAAACGGCAGTCTGCTGGGGCAAAAGGTAACGCCACTGGACCGTGTTGGCATTTATGTTCCGGGCGGTAAGGCGACTTATCCGTCATCCGTCCTGATGAACGCTATTCCGGCGCATGTGGCTGGCGTGGGTGAAATCATCATGGTGGTCCCGACGCCGCGTGGCGAGCGCAATGCCATGGTGCTTGCAGCGGCCTACGTGGCCGGGGTGACCCGGGCCTACACCATTGGCGGGGCGCAGGCGGTTGCCGCCCTGGCATATGGCACGGCCACCATTCCCGCAGTTCACAAAATCACTGGCCCTGGTAACGCCTTCGTTGCGGCCGCCAAACGCCGTGTATTCGGCACGGTTGGCATTGACATGATTGCCGGACCCAGCGAAATTTTGGTATTGGCCGACGGCACGACACCACCCGACTGGGTTGCCATGGATTTGTTCAGCCAGGCCGAGCACGATGAGTTGGCGCAAAGCATTTTGCTGTGCCCGGATGGCGCCTATATCGATGCGGTACAGGCGTCCATCACTCGGTTGCTGCCCGAGATGCCCCGCGCCGAGATTATTTCCAAATCTCTGAATGACCGTGGCGCCCTGATCCTGACCCGCAGCATGGAAGAGGCTTGCGACATCAGCAATCGGATTGCACCTGAGCACCTGGAAGTTTCCAGTCGCGACCCGCACCGCTGGGAGCCTCTGCTCAAGCATGCTGGTGCAATATTTCTAGGCGCCTTCACAAGTGAGTCCCTGGGCGACTACTGCGCCGGCCCTAATCATGTGTTGCCCACCAGCGGGACAGCACGTTTCTCCAGCCCGCTGGGCGTTTATGACTTTCAAAAACGCTCCAGCCTGATCGAAGTGAGTGAAGCCGGTGCCCAGGTACTTGGCCCCATCGCAGCCGAACTAGCCTATGGCGAGGGCCTGCAAGCCCATGCCCGCGCCGCGGAAATGCGTTTGAAATAGTCACGCGCTTTGGTGTGGCGTATGCCTGTTTGGATTGAAAACTGCCTTGATTGCAGGTTTGCGGTCACCAAAATGTGCGAAAAGCCATGAAATTTTTCTTACAGATCGCGTTCATTGTTCGCAATGAAGCGAACTATTTACTGCGGTTTCCGAAGAAGCTGTTAAGCGGTGCATTGCTGGCTTTTGTGCCGGCGATGTACTGCATCCTCTACATCACCAGTGTGTGGGACCCGGAAACCAAGACCAATGCCCTGCCGGTAGCAGTGGTCAACCTGGACGACGGTGTGCAGTACCTGGAGCATACGTTCAACGTGGGCTGGGAGATTACGACCCGCCTTGAAGACAGCGGGCGCTTCGGTTTCAAGATGTTCAGCGACGAGCAGCAAGCCCGTGGTCTGGTGCGCCAGGGTAAGCTCGCTTTTGCTGTGATTATTCCTCGCGGCTTTAGTGCCAGTGCAGTTCCAGGGGCGGAAGCAGGCGCAGGAAAAGTTGTGATCTATACATCACAGGGTAACAACTTTGAAACGGCGGCCATTGCAAAGCATTTTGCTGAGACTCTGGGGAGTCAGATCAATGAAAGTCTGAATGAACGGCGTTGGGAACTGGTTCTCCATAACGCAGCAGGCTCGCAGCGCAATGTAGAACGCCTGCACGAAGCCGTGGACAAGCTTCGGGTCAGCGCCCGTGAGCTGCGCATGGGTTCTGGGCAAATGGCGGCGAGCGTCCAGTCGCTGGCCGGTGGCGCACGCCGTTTGAACGATGGCGTAAGCCAGATGAATGCGGGGATCAAACAGTTGGGGGGCAGTCTACGAGCGATAGATGCAGCCGGGCCCAGCACTGCCGACCTGAATTCAATGACCTATCGGGCGAAAGTGCTGGAAATTGGTCAGGCAGAACTGGACCGGACAATGGATGAACTGCAAAAAAGTTCCACCCTGCTGCGTCTGCGCGTGACGGAGTTGAGAGATGAAGCAAAGGCGAAGCAGTTTGCCTCCAGCAGCGAGACAGACAACCTGAACAAGTTCGCAGAGGGCATGGACCAACTCGATGCGGACATCAAAACCGCCAATACGGCACAAAGTCAACTGGCTACAAGGGCATCCCGTCTGAAGAATAGTGTCAATGCAATGGCGAGGGGTGTGCGTGCCACAGCGTCGGATGAGCACACCGTGTCAACCAAATTTCCTAAAGACAGTCAACTCGATGACTTGACCAAAGGCGCGAATGATGTGGCTGCCAGCGCTGCGACCTTGATGAGCGCTGCACAAAAAACCAACCAGAATGTCGAGCGCCTGGCCTCGGGTTTAGCGCTGTTGTCAAAAGCTCTGCCTGAAAAGGAAGACAGCCTGGGCGGTAGTGCCGAAGGGTTGGCCAATTCAGTTGAACCTGTGGTGGAGATTGATGCGCCGGTTGAAAACAGTGGCAGTGCGTTTGCGTCTAACGTTATTCCGGGTGCCCTGTGGTTAGGGGTTGCTATGGCGGTGTTTTTGATCCATATACGGGTGCTCCCGCGCCACGCACAGTTTTTCTCTCGCCCTGCAAAGGTCGTTGGCAAGATATTCTTGCCGGCATTTATCGCGATTCTGCAATCCCTTATGGTATTCATCGCTGTGCTGTATGTCTTGCATATCCACGTTCGTCTTCCATGGGCGTTTGCGCTGACACTGATTATTTCTTCGCTCACCTTCATGATCATCGTATTTGCACTGACCAAAGCGTTTGGCGATGCAGGCAAGGGAATCGCCATGTTTTTACTGGCCGTACAGCTGTCTTCCTCGGGGGGCATACTGCCGGTGGAGCTCAGCGGAGGGCTGTTCGCGCAAATCAGTCCCTGGTTGCCGCTCACATGGGTTATTGAAAGCATCAAAGCCAGTATGTTTGGTGCCTACGGTGGTGCATGGGAGCCACCGCTGATCTTTGTCGGGTTGGCAGGTGTTGTCAGTTTCGCGTTGTCATGCGGCGTGGGCCGCTGGCGCTTCGTTAAATCCACTGCCGTGCGGACCACCCCAGACTATTAGGGTGGAAACGCCACAATGGACAATCAACTTTTCTTTCCATTGGCTTTGTTGCGTTCAGATAGGGTTGCGATCAAACCATCAACACCCCCGGCGTTGATTTCCGGGGCAAACTGGCTGCGATAGGTTTCAACCAGCCAAACGCCCATGACGTGAAGGTTGAAAATTCGCCAGCCAGCGCCTTGGCCCGGGGTTTTTTCCATCCGGTAGTCTAGTTGAATGGTTTCACCGCTGCCCTTGATTTCTGCGCGTACCAGCACCTCTTTGTCTTCGACCGATCCCTTCAATGGTTTCATGCTGACCGTTTGATCCTTCAATTGCGCGAAGGCGCCCGCGTAGGCCCGAACCAAGAGGACTTTGAACTCATCCTGCAATCGTTTTTGCTGCTCAGGGGTTGCCTGGCGCCAGGCGGGGCCAACGACGGCGGCGGTCATGCGCTGAAAGTTGAGGTTGGGCATGATGCGCGAATCAACCAGTGCGACCACTTTGGACGTATCACCGGCCCGCACGCTTTTGTCATTCTTGATGGTTTCCAGAACATCAGACAACAGGCGCTTAATCAGCAAGTCAGGTGCCTCATCTTGCGCGTACACCAAAGGAGCGGTCAGAGCAGCCATGGCGATCGTCACAAGCGCAAGAGTCCGGCGTAAAAAAGTTCGTTTCATTCTGTTTTTACTCACGTTGGAGCAGTCCACCTTGCAGGGGCTAAGCGCTGCACAGGATTCGAAGGAGAAAGTATTGTCTGCGAAAGGTCTATCGTAGACCAGTTTGCCGCCTCGCATTGATTGTCGACGCCCCCGCTTCAAGGCCGCCATAGGACGCGCGGAAAAACGGCTCTTCAAAGTCCCAAAATGGGTGTTAACTGGGTGTGCTTTCGACCAAGGACAGCGACCAATCACCAATTTTTGAAACCTTGCTTAAAGATGTTACACGAACTTCGTGTTGCACGAAATTCGTGTAATATTCATTCCATGAAGAATGTCACGATCACCGTGGAAGACGCTACCCTGGAATGGGTGCGTATCGAGGCAGCCAAGCGCAATTCCAGCGTGTCTCGTCTGGTGGGCGAGATGCTGACCGACAAGATGCAACACGACGACGCCTATGCCCGCGCCCTGCGTGAGTGGGTCGCAGATACATCTTCATTTAGCTCAGGTGGCTTGCCATATCCGGACAGGGAGGCAGTCAGTGGCTAGCGCTAACGCTGGCGGTGGCGTGACCTCAAATTCAGTTGGCAGCCCTGTCGTGTTTGTCGATACACACACACTGCTGGCTGCGGACGATGCTTTCGATGCGGTTCGACAAAACCAGGCGCGGGCCTGGTTGCTGGCCCTCTGGTTGCGCCGTGCAGGGCGGGTCAGCACGCAGGTGCTCAATGACTACTACATCACCGTCACCCGCAATTTCGCCATGCCCGCAGGGGATGCTCGAGCCAAACTGAGACGCTTTCAGCTGTGGAAGCCTTGGCAGGTTGACCACCAGACCGTAGAGACCGCCTGGGGCGTGGAGGCACGGTTTGGATTGCGTTACGGGGATGCGCTGATGGTTGCCTGTGCCGCGCAATCGGGTGCAACCCATGTATTGACTCCGAATCTGACGCATCAGCAGTCTATTGACGGTGTCACTATTCTCAATCCCTTTTTAACTGCCCCTACACAGCTTGGGTTGAGCGAATGACTGAGCAATCCAAGCGGCTACCCCAGTTGCGATGTAACAAGAGAAACCACTGCGCATGATAAATACCACCGCAAGCAGCACACCTCCAATGCTCGACGCTCTGATCCAGCGCCGCATCCGACAGGACGTGAAGTCCATGCACGCCTATGCCATCCAGGACTCGGCCGGCATGGTCAAACTCGACGCCATGGAGAACCCGCACCGTTTGCCTGCTGAACTGCAGGAAGCCTTGGGCAAGCGCCTGGGCGCACTGGCGCTGAACCGCTACCCGGATGGCCGTGTCAACGACCTGCGCAAGGCTCTGGCGGCCTATGCACAGATGCCCGATGGCTGCGACATCATGCTGGGCAATGGCTCGGACGAATTGATTTCCCTGCTGGCAATGGCCTGCGACGTGGCGGCGGACCCGGTAACGGGAAAGAAGCCGATGATTCTGGCGCCGCTGCCGGGTTTTGTGATGTACGCCATGAGTGCCGCGCTGCAGGGGCTCGATTTTGTTGGCGTGCCGCTGACGGCGGACTTTGCGCTGGATGAGACCGCCATGCTGGCCGCCATTGCCCAAAGCCAGCCAGCCATCGTTTACCTGGCCTACCCCAACAACCCCACGGCCAACCTCTGGGATCGGGGTGCCATGGAGCGCGTGGTGGCTGCAGCGGGGCGGGTGGGTTCCCTTGTGGTGATTGACGAGGCCTACCAGCCTTTCTCCAGTCGCACCTACCTTGATGCCATCCGCGCCCAGCCCGAGGCGCATGCCCATGTGCTGCTGATGCGTACCCTCAGCAAGTTTGGTCTGGCCGGTGTTCGCTTAGGTTACATGATGGGCCCCAAAGCGCTGATTGCCGAAGTTGACAAGGTGCGCCCGCCCTACAACATCAGCGTCCTGAATTACGAATGTGCGCTGTTTGCGCTGGAGCATCAAGAGGTGTTTGCGGCGCAAGCCCTCGAAATACGTGCGCAGCGTGCTATGCTTTTAGAAGCGTTGCAAGCGATGGCGGGCGTGAAAGCCTGGGACAGCGATGCCAATATGGTGCTGGTACGCGTGCCAGATGCTCAAAAAACATTCGATGGCCTCAAGGCACGCGGGGTTTTAGTCAAGAACGTTTCTAAAATGCACCCGTTGCTAGCCCAATGTTTGCGCCTGACCGTTGGCACCGCTGACGAAAATACGCGCCTGCTGGGCGCACTCCAGGAATCTGTATGACCAACCATTCGCTGATCGAAATACCTCAAACCGCCAACCCGGACCGCATTGCCGAGGTCACCCGCAACACGGCCGAGACACGGGTTCGTGTGAAGGTCAATCTGGATGGCACCGGTCAGGCGCGCTTGTCCACCGGAATTGGTTTTTTTGACCATATGCTCGACCAGATCGCCCGCCACGGTTTGATTGATCTCGACATCGAGTCCGATGGCGATTTGCACATTGACGGTCACCATACGGTCGAAGACGTGGGCATCACGCTGGGTCAGGCCTTTCACCAGGCCGTGGGCGACAAGAAGGGCATTCGCCGGTATGGCCACGCCTACGTACCGCTGGACGAAGCCTTGTCGCGGGTGGTGATCGATTTCTCGGGCCGCCCCGGTCTGGTGATGAACGTGCCGTTCAAGAGCGGCATGATCGGCACCTTTGACAGCCAGTTGGCGCACGAGTTCTTCCAGGGCTTTGTGAATCACGCATTCGTCACGCTGCACATCGACAACCTCAAGGGCGAAAACGCCCATCACCAGGCTGAGACGGTGTTCAAGGCCTTTGCCCGCGCGTTGCGCTCGGCACTGGAACGGGATCCCCGGGCTGCGGGTATGATCCCGTCAACCAAGGGCTCCCTCTAATCCTATGAGTCAAATTGGGCTATGGCCCCCGTCGATATTGCGCAAGCAGCTACAAAAAATATAGCATGAAGAAAACAGTTGCTGTGGTGGATTACGGCATGGGCAACCTGCGCTCGGTCACGCAGGCGGTCATGCATGTAGCAGCAGATTCGGGTGTAGAGGTCATTTGGGCGCGTACCCCGCAAGAGGTTATGGCAGCCGATCGCGTGGTCTTGCCCGGCCAGGGCGGCATGCGCGACTGTATGCGCGAGTTGCATGAGAGCGGCATGTATGGTGCGGTCATGCACGCAGCCCAGCACAAGCCCCTGATGGGCGTGTGCGTGGGCATGCAAATGCTGCTGGACCACAGCGAAGAGTTGGATACCCCTTGCCTGGGTTTGATTCCCGGCGAGGTCGTCAAATTTGAGCTGGCCGGCCAGATTCAACCCGACGGCAGCCGTTACAAAGTGCCGCAAATGGGCTGGAACCAGGTCTGGCATAGCAACCTGGGGCACCCGCGACCCCACCCCGTCTGGGGCGACGTGCCGGACGGCAGCTATTTCTATTTCGTCCACAGTTACTACGCCCGACCGTCTGATGCGCGCCACAGCGTGGGCGAAACTGACTACGGCCAGCGCTTTTCTGCGGCAATAGCGCGCGATAATATTTTTGCCACCCAGTTTCATCCTGAAAAAAGTGCCGACCACGGTCTCGCTCTCTACCGCAACTTCCTGCACTGGAAACCCTGAACCATTCGCTCGCTCTGAGCTTTCGTTGCCTTTCCTTTTTCCTCCAACTCTGAAGCATCATGCTTTTAATCCCCGCAATTGACTTAAAAGACGGCCACTGCGTTCGCCTCAAACAAGGCGACATGGACCAATCCACCACCTTTGGCGAGGACCCGGCTGTGATGGCCCGTTCCTGGGTCGACAAGGGCGCACGGCGCCTGCACCTGGTGGACCTGAATGGGGCGTTTGCGGGGCATCCGAAAAACGAGATGGCGATTCGCAAAATTCTCAAGGAAGTGGGCAACGAGGTGGACGTGCAACTCGGTGGCGGTATCCGTGATCTGGACACTATCGAACGCTATCTGGATGCGGGCCTGCGCTACGTCATCATCGGAACCGCAGCGGTGCGCAACCCCGGTTTTCTGCAAGATGCGTGTACGGCATTTGGCGGCCACATCATCGTGGGACTCGACGCGCGCGAGGGCAAAGTTGCAACCGATGGCTGGAGCAAACTCACCCGCCACGACGTGGTGGATCTGGGCAAGAAGTTTGAAGACTTCGGCGTCGAATCGATCATCTACACCGACATTGGTCGCGACGGCATGCTCAGCGGCATCAACATTGAAGCCACGGTCAAGTTGGCCCAGGCCCTGACCATTCCAGTCATTGCCTCGGGAGGTCTGAGCAACATGGCCGACATCGAAGCCCTGTGCGAAGTCGAAGACGAGGGCATCGAGGGAGTTATCTGTGGCCGTGCCATTTACAGCGGCGACCTTGATTTTGAAGCAGCACAGGACCGTGCGGATGAATTGAATGGCTGATGCTCGCTAAACGCATCATCCCCTGCCTGGACGTGACGGGTGGCCGTGTCGTCAAAGGCGTCAATTTTGTCGAGTTGCGCGACGCCGGTGACCCGGTCGAAATTGCTGCCCGCTACAACGGGCAGGGTGCGGATGAG
>CAIYDK010000099.1 GCA_903924955.1 uncultured beta proteobacterium
CTGGACGCCGTCAAACACCATGTGTTCGTAAACCTCGTCGCTAATCAACAGTATGCTGGTATGCGCCAGCAGTTCTTGCAGCGCCAACATATCCTGGCGCGTCCACACGGTAGCGCTTGGGTTGTGCGGGCTGTTGACAATGATGGCCCGGGTTTTGGAGGAAATGGCCGCGCCAATGGCGGCAAAGTCGGGTCGGAAGGTGCCATGGGTTAGCGGCACTCGCACTGCCACGCCGCCGGCCAACTCAATGTTGGGCACGTAGCTGTCGTAACAGGGTTCCAGCACAATGACCTCGTCGCCCGGGTGTACCACAGCCAATATGGCGGTGATGATGGCCTGCGTAGCGCCAGCGGTAATGGTGATTTCATCCGTCGCACGGTAGGCCCGTGCGTGCAACGCTTCAATTTTGGACGCGATGGCTTCCCGAAATTGCAGAATACCGGGCATGGGCGGGTACTGGTTGTGCCCAGCCTGCATCGCCTCTGTCACATGGTTGACCAGCACCGGGTCACAGGCAAAGTCTGGAAATCCCTGGCCCAGGTTGACGGCCTTGTGTTGTGCCGCTAGAGCAGACATGACGGAGAAAATAGTGGTGCCCACGTTGGGCAGACGGGATGTAAGTACGGGTGTCGTCATGGCTGCAAGGTATCAGTAATCGTAGTTTTCCACATGCCCGTCCATCGCGCGGGCTATGAGCTTGCGGTCCAGTCGGTCACTCAGCAGTTCAGCAAAAGTGTAGACAAAGTTGCGCAGGTAGGCGCTGCGCTTGAAAGCAACGCGGGCCACGTTTTGTCCGAACAAATTGCCCGCCGGGCGCACCACCAGGCCGCCTTTGCCGCCATCTTCAACTACATCGCGCACTGCCATTTCAGCGGCGATGCCCACGCCCAGACCCAGGCGTACGTAGGTCTTTATCACGTCTGAGTCAATGGCCTCCAGTGCAATGCGGGGCTCCAATTTGCGGGTGGCAAAGGCGCTATCGATCTTGGTCCGTCCAGTGAAGGACGGGTGGTAGGTGATCAATGGTTCCAGCGCCACATCTTCCAGCGTGATGCGCTCTTTGCGTGTCAGCGGATGGTCGGTTGGCAAAACCAGCATGTGTTGCCACTCGTAACAGGGCAGCGTGACCAACTCGCTGTAACTGGCCAGGGACTCGGTAGCTATGCCAATCTCCGCTACTTCGTCAATCAGCATGCGAGCTACCTGATCGGGTGAGCCCTGGTGCAGGCTGATGTTGACCTTGGGGTAGGCGGCTCGCAAGCCGGCCACTTTTTCCGGCAGTACATAGCGCGCCTGGGTATGGGTGGCGGCGATCGACAAGGTTCCGCTGTCCTCCGCGCTGTATTGTTCGCCAATGCGTTTGAGATTGCCTACTTCGCGCAAAATCAGTTCAATGCTTTTAAGTACATGCTGGCCGGGTTCGGTAACCCGTTTAAGTCGTTTGCCGTGGCGGGCAAAAATCTCGACACCCAATTCTTCCTCCAGCTCGATGATTGCTTTGGAAACACCGGGTTGCGACGTATGCAGAGCCTTGGCGGCTTCGGTCAGGTTAAGGTTGCGCCGCACGGCCTCCTGAACAAAACGGAATTGGTGTAAGTTCATATCAAATTCCAACTAAAGATGGAATTCATTATGCCGCAGCAGCTGTTTTTAGCGACTTTCCAGGGCAATTTGTGCAATAAGTTGAATCAGTCGAACATCTTCGCCCACTGCTCTCTGCAGGGTAAATTGCACCGCAGGGTGGTTAGCTTGCAGATTGGACATGAGCTGTGGGAGGTCCTCCCGGGCATGTTTACCAACGCCCAGAAACAAAGGCACTACGGTAATAGAAGTAACGCCGCGTGCAATCAACTTGTGGGTTGCGGTGGTGAGGTCGGGCGTGCTGATTTCCAAGTAGGCACATTCGACCGGGGTTTGCGCAGAGGCCAATGCAATGTGTGCCGCTACGGCCTCCATCGGTTTGTGCCATAAGGGGTCGCGTGAGCCGTGGGCAAATAAAACAATGCCGTTATGCGGTTTGGAGATTGTCATCGTCGTATTACCAGCCAGGTGAATGCAGTGAGTGAAATAAAGGAATAAATCAAACCCGGTAGCGCTGCGGTAAGCCAGGGTTGCCACCCTTGCAGCGCCCCCAAATCACCCAGAACATTATTCAACAGCACAAAGCTGATGCCGGCCATAACGCCGCCAAAAACATAAGTGGCCACACTGCCCGACCGGAAGTGCAGGTAGGCAAAAGGAAGGGCCAGCACGACCATCACCAAACAGCTTAATGGATAAAACACCTTTTTCCAGAACTGAATTTCGTACTTCTGCGCCGTTTGCCCATTGGCATTGAGGTGGCGAATATATTGAAACAGGTCAATCGTTCCCATGCGCTCTGGCCGCAAAACAGCTGTCGCAACCATTTCGGCACTGATTTGGGTCGGCCAGCGGAAGGTGGCAATATTGGTTCGGTCAACCCGCGTAGCATTTGCATCGGCGCTACTGAACTCTGTGTGGTCGACCGTCTCCAGCAACCAAGATTCGTCCTTGTTGAATTTCGCGGTCTGACCTTCGGTCATGGAAACCAGAAAACCCTGGTTGTCAAACTCAAAAATCCGCACGTTGCGCATACTGGCATCCGGTGCGAGGGCGCCCACATTGACCGCATAGTGGCTGTAAGCCTGGCGCTCTTTGAGCCACGCACCGGTCTTGCCTACGGTGACCGTGCCCTGGTAACGGGATTTGAGCAACTGGGCCGTCTTGTCCGCCATTGGCGCCAGGTAGTCACCGACCACAAACGTAAAAACCACAAAGCCCAAGCCCAGCACCAGTAGAGCACGCAGGGCCCGCCACGGCCCCAGCCCGCTGGTGCGCAAAATCGTGAATTCAGAACTTTGGGCCAATCGTGCCATCACAAAAATGGTGCCAATCAACACGGTAATGGGCAGCAATTCATACAGGTGGCTGGGCAACATCATTGCCACATACACGAGGGCTTGGACGACGGTGTAGCCTGTTTCACGGTGCTTACCGACGGCTTGTAACTCTTCAACAAAGTCAAAAAAATAAAACAGCGAAACAAAGCCGAGTGTGACCAATACGACGGCCATCACGACCTCGCCATAAAGTAAGCGCCGTATGGTCTTCATGCAACGTTCCTATTGGCCGTTCTTGGCGCAGGCACCGCACGTTTCGTACGAAATACCCAGTTGTTGTGGCGCTTTGTAAGCCATAGGAGTGCCAGGGCTAGTGCGCCGCCATGCAGCGCCAGCAAAAACACCCCAAACTGCACCTGACCGGTCTCGACCCAGCTCTTGCCCAGGATGAGCAGATTGAAGTAGACGATAAAAGCCATAAATGCAAAACCCAGGTTGGCCGTTCGACCCACGCGTGGATTTACCCCGGCGGTCGCGAGTGCAATGACCACAAAATTGATGGCCGCCAACGCCAGACCTGCGCGCCAGGATATTTCAGCCATATGGACATTGGTTGGAGACCGCAACAACTCCAACGTGCTTTTCGCCCTGGATGGAACAAAGCTGCGGGCCGACTGGTCATCGGCATCCACCTTGGCACCATAGGTTTTGAACGCCGCCACCGTTAAATCGGGCTTGTTGGCGACTTTCTCCAGACGCTGGCCATTCTCAAGGACCAAAAATTTGTCGCCTTTGGTAATTTCGACCCGTCCGCTGCGTGCCGAAGTGATGCTTTCCTTGTTGTCCTTGTGCTGGGCAATGAATACATTGTTTCCGGTTTGGGTTCCGTTACTGTCCTTCTCAATAAAAAAAACTCGCTCTCCGTTGGCTGATTCCTGGAATTGACCCGGTTCAATTCGGGCAATATCTCCGCGCTTTTCGTAACGGTCGCGCATGTCCTCTATTCGTGAAAATGCCCAAGGCAAAATTAGAAAGGCCAGGGCAGTGATCACCAACAAAATAGGCCAAGCGAACCGGAACAACGGTTTGATCAGCGATGTCAAGCCCCGCCCACTTCCAAACCATATGACCATTTCGCTGTCGCGAAACATGCGTGTAAGTACGTTGAGTACAGCCAGAAACAGGCACATGGACAGAATGGTGGGCATGTCGGACAGCACCGTGTAGCCCATGATGATCATCACATCGGCCGGGTTGAAAACTCCACGACCCGCTTCGCCCAAGGTGCGGATCAAGGTCATGGTCATCACCACCGTGACCAGTACCACCAGAGTGGCGCCAAAACTGCGCGCTAGTTCTTTACGGATGGAGGAATGGAATAACATTGCGGGCAAAGGAAAACTTGAATTATGAACTTTGAACTCAAACCAATGGGTCTGGTCGGAGCCTCGACTGAAAAATGTGACGCCCTGATTGTGCTGGTGCCTCAAGATTTCAAGGGTGGCAAGGACGATTTGTCGGTTTTGGTGGCCCAAGCTATCAAATCTGCGGACCTGGAGACTAAAACTGGCAAGCTGTTACCACTGTACCGCCCTGTTCAGGCCAATGCAGCCCGCGTAGTGCTGGCTGGTGTCGGCAGCGGGTCAGCCCGCGATGTTCGTGCTGCTGTCATAGCAGCAGTGGCATCTGTCAAGACGGCGTCATTGAAGAAATTGATGGTTTGCTTTGCGGCACCTGCGCGCGAGGAAGCCGTGCGCGCCGTGGTCACGGCCGTTGCGGAAGCGACCTATGTTTACACCCATACCAAATCTAAACCCGAGGGGCGGACCCTGAGCAAAGTGCTGGTTGGAGCATCCAATGCGACCGAGGTTCAGGCTACGTTCGACCGTGCGGTCGGCATTGTGGCCGGTTCTGAATTGGCCAAAGAGTGGGCCAACCGACCTGCCAATCACGCCACACCCACCCTGTTGGGCAAGGCGGCACAAGAACTGGCTAAGCTTCCAAAAATCAGCTGTGAGGTGCTCGGCCCGAAAGAGGTCGCTAAGCTGGGCATGGGCTCGTTTATGGCGGTGGCACAGGGCTCTGACCAGCCACTGCGGTTTATCGTTTTGCATTACAACGGGGCAGCCAAGTTGCAGGCGCCTACCGTGCTGGTGGGCAAGGGCATCACGTTTGATTGCGGCGGCATCTCCATCAAGCCCGCGCCTGAGATGGATGAAATGAAGTTCGACATGTCGGGTGCCGCCAGCGTGCTGGGAACGTTCCGGGCACTGGCAGCACTGAAGCCGGCAATCAATGTGGTCGGGCTTATTGCGGCCTGTGAAAACCTGATTAATGGCCAGGCGGCCAAGCCAGGCGATGTGGTGACGAGCATGAGTGGTCAAACCATTGAGATTCTTAATACCGATGCAGAAGGGCGTTTGGTGTTATGCGATGCGTTGACCTACGCTGAGCGCTTCAAGCCAACCGCCGTTGTGGATATTGCCACACTGACAGGCGCCTGCGTCATTGCCCTTGGCGGCGTACGCAGCGGGCTTTTCTCGACTCAGGACGCATTGGCCGATGCTTTATTCGCCGCAGGAGACGCTGCGCAAGACTTGTGCTGGAGAATGCCGCTGGACGACGAGTACGCCGAAGGACTGAAGACAACTTTTGCCGATATCGCCAATGTAGGTGGTCGGGCAGGGGGCTCGATTACAGCGGCCAAATTTTTGCAGCGTTTTGCGGAGAAGTTTCCCTGGGCACACCTGGATATTGCTGGTACGGCCTGGAAAAGTGGTGCGGCCAAGGGTGCAACTGGGCGTCCGGTTGGGTTGCTTGTAGAGTACCTTTTGGGTCAGGCACGCAATACGTGACCGAAATCGCTTTTCATTTTGGTGCGCCAGACAAACTGGCCTACGCTTGCCGCTTGCTGCGTAAGGCCGCAGGAAGTGGTGCGAATGTTTTGGTAGTGGGAGATTCGGCCACTGTTTCTCAGCTGGACACAGACCTATGGGCACTGTCCCCGACCGATTTTGTCCCGCACTGTCAGGGTTTGGCTGAGGCATCATTACAAAAATGGGCAAAAATCATCCTGACGACCAGCGTCGAGGAGGCGCCCCGCGTTCGAGACGTGCTAGTCAATCTGGGCAACGTGGTGCCAGATGGGTTTGAAGCGTTCAACCGGCTGATTGAGGTGGTGAGCACAGAAGGGGCAGATCGGGACTTGGCTCGCGGACGGTGGAAGTTTTATGCCGGGCGGGGTTACGCCATAACCCGACACGATTTGGCATTGAAGCGTGCGGAATGACTGTGACCTCGAAACCAGCCATCCGATTCGTTCCAACCTTGACTGAAGTGGTTCGATCCAGTGGTGTACCCTCAGCCCCGGTAATTGACCGCGAAGCGTTGGTAGAACAGGTCCTTCAGGCGTTGAAACCACGTCTGGAGCAGCACCTGCGTACCTCTTTTCATGCATTGGTTGAAGAGCAGTTGTGCAAGGTCGCATCGCAGTGGGAACTGGATGTGAAAACGGCAGTTAGTGATGCCGTCGCGCAGGCGTTCCCTCAATAGATGCCAATCAATATTCAGCCCATGGGTTTTTGCGAACGAATACTGCTGACCAGCAGTTGGTGATTTTTGACATAGCGAGTCATTTGCTGGATTGTTGGCCGATTGGTCAAATTTCGTTGGGCGGTGGAGTGTTGCCAAAAGCGGTGCTTTGACGCTGAAGGTGGTTCGTACTGAGCACTTCAAAACATTGGTCGCGATTCGCTGACTGCTCGTAGCAGGCGAAATTGCCTCTTTTTCAGCATTTGCAGCCGGTCAATTTTGAATCCTGCATAAAGGCAGGTTAAAATCAGAGGCTCTGGAACGGTGGATGAGCGGTTTAAGTCACACGCCTGGAAAGCGTGCGAGGGGTAAAACCCTCCGCGGGTTCGAATCCCGCCTGTTCCGCCAGTGATAAGTCTTTAACGGTCTCCAACCGCTTAAAGCAACCCCCTAGAAGCCCCTGTTTCCCAGTGAAACAGGGGCTTTTTTTCGTTTATAGGTTGTTCGCGGTATTCTTGAAGCCACGGTCTGGCGTAGGGATGTTTGTGGGTATTTCGCCAGAAGCCTGTAAGCGTGAGCGATTCATTTCGAAATTTGCAAAGTTTTTGACGCTTTTTGGCAAGCTATTTTTGAAGTTGCACCATTTTCATGGCCGATCCAATTAGCGCGGCAACCTCGGTCATATTGCTTGGCACTATGAGTGTCGTGGTTGCGTCTGACGCCACCTTCGAATACGCGAGAACAGCCTGCTCGGCAATCTTTAACTGAACGGCCTGCTCACCGCCAGGCTGACGAATGGCAGACGCCACACGCTCGATGGCTTGACCGTTGGCTTCTGCGACTGCCAATATGGAGGCAGCCTGACCTTGTGCGTTGTTAATGGCCGCCTGCTTTTCTCCTTCTGAACGGGCAATGAAAGCTTCGCGTTCACCCGTAGCAATGTTGATTTGTTCCTGTCGACGTCCCTCAGATGCCGCAATTAGGGCGCGCTTTTCACGTTCTGCGGTAATCTGTTGCTGCATGGCGTGCAGAATTTCCTTGGGCGGCGTCAGATCCTTGATTTCATAGCGCAGTACCTTTACCCCCCAATTTAGGGCCGCTTCATCAATAGCCTGTACGACTTGGGCATTGATAATGTCGCGCTCTTCGAAAGTCTTGTCCAGCTCCAGCTTGCCGATGACTGAGCGCAGCGATGTTTGTGCTAGCTGGGAAATCGCCACCACGTAGTTGCTGGAGCCGTAGCTGGCGCGCATGGCATCCGTGACCTGGAAGTACAAGATGCCATCCACTTGTAACTGTGTGTTGTCGCGTGTAATGCAAACTTGACTCGGGATGTCCAAGGGGATTTCCTTCAACACATGCTTGTAGGCCACCCGGTCCACAAAGGGCATTAAAAAACTCAGTCCCGGGGTCAGGGTGCCGTTGTACTTGCCCAGGCGTTCAATTACCCAGGCGTGTTGCTGGGGAACGACTTTGACCGATCTGGTGATGAAGATCACGGCAAGGACAAGCAAAATGATTCCGATTTCCATGGTGTTTCCTTAGAGTTGATGCAGTTTCGGGCCTTCGCGGCCGCGTGTTTATAGTTTCTGGACGATCAGGCGGCTGCCAACAACCTCAATTACCCGATGCGGCCCAGTGGTCAGCACATCGCCCGATACGCCTGCGACGGACCAGTTGGCGCCTCGGTATTTCACGTTAGCCGAGCCGTCCGAATTCCAGGCATCCACCTGCACGGTTTCTCCGATGTCAAGGTTGACATCCCGGTTAGCATTGGCTGGCAGGTTACAAGGCTTGGTTAGTTTATAAGCGCGCCAGCCTAGCACGGCGCCGACTCCCACCAACGCTGCGACTACGATTTGTGTCGTAGATGACGCTCCAAGATGGGCAGCCGTGGCGGCGGCGGCCAAGCCAATGGCAAGCATCAGAAGGTAGAAGGTTCCCGTAGCCAGTTCGATACCTACGGCTATGCCAGCGAACAGCCACCAGAGTGTGGATTCGGCCATAAGGTCCTCGCTTGTGTTGAGATCACCACATTTTGGGGCAAAAGGGTGGCGGCGCAAGGCGCCCGACACAATAAGTCCTTACACTTCGCGCCTGTTTTTCTTATTTTTGCGCCAACGGCTGGAGCCTTTCATGAAATTTCGCTTTCCAATCGTCATCATTGATGAGGACTTTCGGTCTGAAAACACGTCCGGATTGGGTATTCGCGCCTTGGCTCATGCTATTGAGTCCGAAGGGTTTGAAGTGCTGGGGGTGACCAGTTATGGCGACTTGAGCCAGTTCGCACAGCAGCAAAGTCGGGCAAGTGCCTTCATTTTGTCCATAGACGATGAAGAGTTTACGCCCGGGCCGGACCTCGACCCTGCCGTACTCAATTTGCGACATTTCATCGAAGAGGTGCGGCGCAAGAACCTGGATGTGCCAATCTATGTGTACGGCGAGACCAAAACCTCGCGCCACATTCCTAATGACATTTTGCGTGAATTGCACGGGTTCATCCATATGTTTGAGGACACCCCCGAGTTTGTCGCGCGCCACATCATCCGCGAAGCCAAGAGCTACCTTGAAGGCGTGCAGCCTCCTTTTTTCAAGGCCTTGCTGGATTACGCGGAAGACGGTTCGTACTCATGGCACTGCCCTGGCCACTCTGGTGGCGTGGCGTTTCTAAAAAGCCCAGTGGGGCAGATGTACCACCAGTTCTATGGCGAGAACATGTTGCGTGCTGACGTGTGCAATGCGGTGGAAGAGTTGGGGCAACTGCTGGATCACAACGGGGCCATTGGCGAGAGCGAGCGTAACGCCGCGCGTATCTTCAATGCGGATCACTGTTTCTTTGTGACCAATGGAACATCGACGTCCAATAAAATGGTTTGGCACCACACTGTGGCTCCTGGCGATGTCGTGATTGTGGACCGCAACTGTCACAAGTCCAACCTGCACGCGATCATCATGACGGGCGCGATTCCGGTTTTCCTTAAGCCCACACGCAACCATTTTGGGATCATCGGACCAATCCCAAAAAGCGAGTTTGAACCGGCCGCCATTCGCGAAAAGATCAGGGCCAATCCGTTGCTGATGGGTGTCGACGCCAACAAAGTCAAGCCGCGTATTTTGACGCTCACGCAGAGCACCTACGACGGGGTTCTCTACAACACCGAGACGATCAAGTCCATGTTGGATGGCTATGTGGAGAACATTCACTTTGACGAAGCCTGGTTGCCCCATGCGGCTTTTCACCCGTTTTACGGCACCTACCATGCGATGGGAAAAAACCGTGCACGGCCGAAGGAGGCGATGGTGTACTCAACGCAGTCCATTCATAAGCTGTTGGCTGGTATCAGCCAGGCCAGCCATGTACTGGTGCAGGACTCGCAAACTGTCAAGTTGGACAAGCATCTGTTTAACGAGGCGTACTTGATGCATACCTCGACCTCCCCGCAATACAGCATCATTGCAAGTTGTGACGTGGCCGCGGCCATGATGGAGCCTCCCGGAGGTACCGCGCTTGTAGAAGAAAGCATTGCCGAAGCGCTCGATTTCCGCCGCGCCATGCGCAAGGTCGATGAAGAATATGGTGACGACTGGTGGTTCAAGGTTTGGGGACCTGACAAACTAGTTGACGAAGGCATTGGTCGTGCCAGCGACTGGGTCATTAAAGGTGAATCCAAGAACGCAAAAGCCAACTGGCACGGGTTTGGCAAGATGGCCACGGGCTTCAACATGCTGGACCCCATCAAGTCCACCATCGTGACGCCCGGCATGGATTTGAATGGCAAGTTTGCAAAAACAGGCATTCCGGCTAGCATCGTGACCAAGTTTTTGACCGAGCACGGTGTGGTAGTTGAGAAGACTGGTCTGTATAGTTTCTTCATCATGTTCACGATCGGTATTACCAAGGGCCGATGGAACAGTATGCTGACCGCGTTGCAGCAGTTCAAGGACGATTACGCCAAGAACCAGCCAATGTGGCGCATCTTGCCGGAGTTCTGCAAGGCGCATCCGAAATATGAAAAAATGGGCTTGGCCGATCTGTGCCAGCATGTGCATGCGCTGTACTCCAAATACGACATAGCCCGTTTGACGACTGACATGTATTTGAGTGACCTGACTCCGGCCATGAAGCCCAGCGATGCCTACGCCCACATTGCGTTGCGTCAGACCGAGCGTGTGGAGATTGATAAGTTGGAAGGCCGTATCACGGTTGGCTTGGTCACACCGTACCCACCGGGAATTCCACTTCTGATTCCAGGTGAAGTGTTCAACAAGAAGATTGTGGACTACCTCAAGTTCTCACGCGAGTTCAATGCCAAGTGTCCTGGATTTGAGACCGATATCCACGGTCTGGTGGAAGAGAAAGACGTTGATGGGGTGGTTCACTACTTTGCGGATTGCGTGCGTTAGACCCGCTAGCCAAAAAAATAGCGCCCTGATGGCGCTATTTTTTTGATAGCTGCTCACGCATATTCTGCGCGGGCTAGCACACCTTTATGCTGTTGGAGTTTCGAGCACGGCAACGGCAGACTGGCTGACACCGCAATCCACATAAGTAATCTGGCCGGTCATCCCGGAAGCCAGGTCACTGAGCAGAAATGCTGCAACATTGCCAACTTCGTCAATTGTCACGTTGCGACGCAGTGGCGATGCGTTAGCCGAGATGGATAGTAGTTTGCCGAAATCCTTGATGCCGCTGGCAGCCAGGGTCTTGATGGCACCGGCGCTCAGGCCATTCACACGCATACCCCTTGGGCCAATGGCTTCCGCTAAGTACCGGACCGAAGACTCCAACGATGCCTTAGCCAGTCCCATGGTGTTGTAGCTCGGTACCACGCGCACGCCACCTAAGTAGGTCAGTGTCAGAAGAGAGGCGTTGTCGTTGAGGTAGGGTAGGGCTGCCTTGGCCATGCCGGGAAAACTGTAGGCGCTGATGTCGTGGGCAATTCGGAAGTTTTCGCGGGTCAGGCCATCCAGAAAATTACCGGAAATGGCCTCGCGGGGGGCGAATCCGATGCTGTGCACAAAACCGTCAAATTTGGGCCAATGCGTGGCCAGATCGGCAAACAGTTTTTCAATCTGAGCGTCGTCGCCCACATCACAATCAAATATTAATTTTGAGTTGAAATCGGCAGCAAATTCGGTAATACGCTCCTTGAAGCGCTCACCGACGTAACTGAAGGCCAACTCGGCGCCTTGTTCATGGCAGGCTTTGGCGATGCCGTACGCAATGGAGCGGTTGGACAACACGCCCGTAATTAACAATTTTTTTCCTGCTAAAAATCCCATTTCATCCTCATGTGTATTGCGTGTCTCGATGCAGAATTGTCGCACGTCAATGGCCGCGGACAACGTTTCTGATAGCTTTGCCTGTGCATGGACTGTGCCAAGCGTGCCGAATCATCGGTATTTTTGCTGTGGTCTTTGAATAACTCCTTACAAATCAAGGCACTTAGCGCATTTTTGCAGTACAATACAGCCTC
>CAIYDK010000100.1 GCA_903924955.1 uncultured beta proteobacterium
CGTCACCGCATCGGTTGTGATGTCATTGATTGCCTTGGTTGCAGTTTTTGATGCTTCAGCCTTGATTTGCTCAGCAGCTTTTTGCGCCTCATTGGTGAGTTGTTCTCCACAGCCAGCGACCAACATCGCAAGTCCCAAGCAAATATTTGGAATGTGTTTCAAGATTTTCTATTTCTGCTTATGTTAAACGGGCAGAGGCAACAGCCAGACAACTCGGCATGTGCCAAGCGCTGAAGTCAGCTCCATCCCGCGGGTGAATGCGCCTTCATTGCAATCAATCAAAAATTTCGCCAAGCCAGGATTTCTTGCGATGTTGTTCCTGCACATAACCGCCATGGTGTGACGAATGATGTTCGTCTTTGCGTGGATGCCTATTGGGCTGATAGTTCGGCTGTGCAACCGGCATTGCATCAACGCCAGTTGTCGATCGCTCAATCAACTTGTCGAGTTCACCCCGATCTAGCCAAACGCCGCGGCACTGGGGGCAGTAGTCAATTTCAACGCCTTGGCGGTCGGTCATCAGGAGGCTGGAGTCTGGGCAGACGGGGCATTTCATAGAGTTCCATCGCGTAAGGTTGAGCCATCGACACGGTTTTTGAGCAGTCCCGTGTTTGACTATCTGCAATATTGGGGCGACCGTCTTAAGGGTTTCTTATTGTGCTACAGCCAACGCACTGAGGCGCGGTACGCATGCCAGCTGGCGTGCCCCAGCAGAGGGCCAACCACTGTCAGTCCCACAGCCATCGGGAGCAGCACAGAAACACCCACCAATAAAGCGATCAGTGCGGCCCACAGCAGCAACACACCCGTGTTTTTCGCCATCACGTCCAGACTAGTGATAGCTGCCGTAATGGCGTCCGTATCACGGTCCAAAATCATAGGAACCGACACCACCGAAAGGCTAAATACTAACGCTGCGAAAGCACCTCCGACAACGGCGTATGCAATAACAAACTCCCAGTTATCGGCGTTCATTGCTGCCTCCATCACATCGAAGTCGGAGGGCATGATGGTGTTGAAGAACAACGCAGTCACGATCAACGATGCCCGGCCCCATAGCAACGCCAGTACCAACAACACGCCGACCAGCATGCCGATACTGCGCAGGTGCGTTTTCCAGCTGGTCAGTGAGCCCATGAAATCGGGTGCCAAGCCCCGTTCACGGCGGCGACTCGAGTCATAGAGCCCCATTGCTACGAAGGGCCCGAGTAGCAGACATGCCGAGACGCTCATCATGGCGTACTCGGGTTCGAACTCAAGTACGGCGTTCAGTACCAGCGCCATGTACCAGAAAGGTAAGCCGTAAAAGAGACTGGTAAACGGATGTGCCGCAAGGTCGCACCAACCCAGTCTTAGCCAGCTAAAAGGTGCACTCCATGGCAACAGGGTGATCTGTTTGAGCGCTACCTCTGATACGGGCGGAACGTAGGGTTGCGGCGATTCGTCGAGTAGGGTGCTGGTCATCTTGAAACCTCAATTGGTTCGAAATATGTCACGTTGTTGATCGCTGCATGAAACGATGAATCCATTGTGCAAGTTGTGCCTTAAGGGCAGCTTATGCACTTGGATGGGACGTCTATTCAGTCGCGCTCACGCCGATCACCATTTTTCTCCTTGCCACCCTTGATGTCGTGCTTGTTGCCGCTGCCGTGGCACTCTACGCAGTTGTCAAACTGGCGAATGCCCTCTTCGACGTGCTCGCGCCGGATATTGGCTGGCGTGTGTTCATGGCACCCGTAGCAGGTGTAGCGGCTGTAGTCATTGCGTAGATGGCAGGTCACACAACTGGCGTTGTGGTCGCGGTCCAGTGCAAAGAACTTGTCGTGTTCAAAAGTGGCTGGCGTCCATTTCTGCTGGGTGTGGCACTGGGCACAGTTGCCGGTGATTTGCTTGTGCAGCGCATCGGCAGGTGACTTGTGGCAGTTCTGGCACTGGTTGCTGGTTTCCTTCTTCAGCAGGGCATGGTCGAAATAGCCTTTCAGGTGGTAACGCTTCACCCCTGCGTGGTCGCTGTGGCAGGCCACGCAGTCCTGGCTGATCAGTTCCTGGTGGAAGGGGGTGGACGTGAGCGGCTTTGCAAGCGGAGCGCCTTTGGATGTCAAACGGCCAATATCGGCGGGCTTGTGGCAACTCACGCACTTGGGGGAAGCGACCCCGGTGAAAGACACATGGCAGGCAAAACAATCCGTATCGAGTTGCTTGTGCCCAGGGATCAGCTTGCCAGGTCCGACCATGAGATGCGGATAGGCAAAGGTCAGTACAGCCAAGACCATCAGGTTGATAGCCAGAATAATCTTGAGAGTACGGCTCATACCCAGCCCCAGAACAAAAAGATGCTGAAGATATGGCCCAAAGCCAGCACGGCAAACACGATGAAGATGGGGATGTGTACCTTGCGCCACTGTGTCATGGCACCCAGCGCCACCGCATCCCAAAACACGGCGTGTTCAACCTCGGTCTTGGACAAGCCACGCAGCTGGAAGCGTTCGCGCTCACCTTGTACATGTTGGCGCGATTGGTTCAACAACATCTTGCCGACCATGCCACTGATCACGTTGACCCCCATGGCCACGGTGGCCAACCAGGGCAGGATGGCATTGAAATGGATGCCGGCATGGATCAGCACCATCAGGGAGCCCAACCAGGTGCCGAACTCATGCATGGTGAGCAGCGACTTGGGGTCGCCCGTGGTGACCCATTTGCGCTTGCGCGCCGAGTAATACAGCGAGCCGACGATGAGTAGCGTGCCCGGGATACCCAGGTAGCGCCCCACCCAGACCAGGTTCAGTCGGTGCAACACATAGTCGCCTGCCAAGGTGGCGGCGGCCAAAAGTCCCAGCAGCAAGGTAAAGGGCAACACATGTTCGCGCCACAGTGAACTTTTCATTTACGCCTCCAGCGTTACGGCGGTCTTGGGCGTGCAGACGCACAGCAGGCAACTGCCCGGCTCGGGATCAAAATCGGGTGCCTGCGTGTAGGCCACTTCGCCAGCGCGGATGCTGGTTTGACAACTGCCACAACCACCCGCACGGCACCCGGAACTGACCACAATGCCATGGCCTTCAGCAAACTCAAGCAAGGAGCCCATGCCGGGCTCCCAAGTCGCCTGCTTGCCGGACTTGGCAAAGGTCACCATGACGGCGTCACCCTTGTCAACCCGTTGGGATGGGGCCCGCGTGGCGGATGCCGAGTTCTTGCGCGGGATAGATGCCGGTCCAAACGCCTCAAAGTGAATCCGTGCGTCCGGAACGCCCCACTCTTCCAGCGCGGGCACCAGGCTTTGCAGCATGGGAGTGGGGCCGCAAAGGTAGTAGTGGTAAGGTTTGAGTGGCAACAGGTGGCGTAGCAGGGCGACGTTCACCCGGCTGTGGTGGTAGTGAGCCGGCCCGGTCCGATGCCCGTCCAGGTCATTCGCCTGGGGGGCGCTCATGCACAGGTGCAGATGAAAGTTTTGGTGTTGCGCGGCCAAGTCTTTGAGGGAAGTTTGCATTACCAACTCAGCGCTGTTGCGCACGCCGTAAAACAGCCACACCTCGCGCCCGGGTTGCTCCTTCAGACACCAGTTGAGCATGCTCAACATGGGTGTGATGCCGATGCCACCGCCAATCAGCACCACCGGCGCGTCGCTATGGTCGATATGGAAATGCCCGGCAGGTGCACGCACCTGCAACTGGCTACCCACCTCGATATGGTCATGCAAGTAGTTTGATGAAACACCCTGTGGTATTTGACTTGCAAAAGGCGCAGGCGCCCGTTTGACGGAAATGCGGTAGTGACTGGGGTTTGGCGCGTCCGACAGTGAGTAGCAACGAATAACCGATTGGGACTCCCCCGTTGGAGAGGGAACGCCCAGTTTAAAGGTGAGAAATTGGCCCGGAAGAAATGCAGCGAGCGGTTTGCCGTCCTCCGGTACGAGATAAAACGAACAGACTTGTCCGGTAGTGCCTTCTGGCGCCTTGCGTTTGACGTAAAAGGTGCGGTAGCCCGGCCATTCGGCAGTTGGTGCTTGAATTTCCTCTGGAGTCGCGCCTGGATTCACTGAAATTTGAAACTCGGCTGCCACGTTGCGTAGCGCCCGGTAGCCCTGCCAGTGGCGCCAGAATCCAATACCCAAATAGATTGCAATTTGAAGCAGGATGCCCCCTGCAATCCAGAGTGACAAGTAAAGAGATGTCATAGATGGCTTGAAGCATAGGTCTGGCGTCTTAACGTTTTATTAACAAATATCAGTTAAGGCCACGCTAAGGTGGGCAAACTAAGCTGTGTGCACTTCCACTCAGTTTCGTTAGCGATGAATACCCACAATTTTTTGATCATGGCCATTCCCGCATTGGTGGCTTTGGGCGGCGGGATTCTTGCGGCATTTTGGACCCCGAGTCATGCCACGCGCAGCCTGATCCAGCACTTTGCCGCTGGTGTTGTACTGGCCGCGCTTGCGGTTGAACTGCTCCCGGAGATTGAGCGTGAACATGCTCCGGGCTTGGTTCTGGTCGGTGCGTTCGCATTGGGTAGTCTGTTCATGTACGGCCTGAAATTATGGACACTGCGCATGGAGCATGCAGCCACCTTGGCTGGAACCGCATCGGGACTCAGCACCGGGTTGCTGTTGGCGACTTTCATCGACGTGGCAACCGACGGATTCATCATTGGCGCGGGCTTTGCCGCAGGTGGCGAAACCGGAACCATCTTGGCGCTGGGGCTCTCGGTTGAGCTCTTGTTCCTGGGGCTGGCGCTGACCTCTGCGGCGACCTCGGGTGGAAAAATCATTGCCATTTCCGGCGCCCTGGGTGCCACCGTGCTGGTTTTTTCATTGTTGGGCAATGTCTTGCTTGCCGGCGCATCCCACGCCGTGATTGGCGGAACGCTTGCTTTCAGTGCCGCAGCACTGCTGTATCTGGTTACCGAAGAACTGCTGATGGAAGCACATGAGGTCGAGGAACGGCCGATTTCGACGTTGGTGCTCTTCGGCGGCTTTCTGGCCTTTTGGAGCATCCAGCTGATGGGCCGTTAGGTTATTCCCCCGCTGATGCCTTGCTGCGGCCCCGCGGGCGTAGTCACTGAAATCAATCCACCCGTGCGCCCGATACCTTGACCACTTGCGCCCACTTCTTGTGCTCACTCTCGATCAGGGTGGCAAATTGCGCTGGCGAGTTGCCGCTTGGTATGGCGCCTTGAGACAGCATTTTTTCATTGATGGTCGGGTTGTTGAGTGCCTTGGCTACTTCTTGTTGAATACGGTTGACAACTTCAACCGGTGTGCCTGCCGGTGCCAGTAGGCCAAACCAGCTGGTGGCTTCAAAACCTTTGAGTCCGACCGCCTCTTCAATGGTAGGTACATCGGGCAGGGCGGCTGAGCGCGTGGCGCTGGTCACCGCCAAGGCCTTGAGCTTGCCACTCTTGATGAGCTGCATAGCCGAGGGCAGGTTATCAAACATCACGTCCACCTGTCCACCCACCAGGTCGAGTAAAGCGGGGCCTGAACCCCGGTAGGGAATGTGGGTCATGAAGATGCCGGTCTGGCTTTTGAATAACTCGCCCGCCAGATGGATGGAAGTGCCGTTTCCACTGGATCCCATGTTGAGCTTGCCCGGTTTGGATTTGGCCAGTTTGATGAAGTCCTGCGCAGTGTTGATACCGTTGGCGCGTGCCGACTCGGCCGGCACCACCATCACGTTGGGTACGCTGGCCACCAGCGTAATAGGTGCGAAGTCCTTGAACGGGTCGAAAGGCAGTTTGGGGTAGAGCGCACGGTTGATGCCGTGCGTGCCCACCGTGCCCATGAGCAGGGTGTAGCCGTCGCCCGGTGACTTTGCCACCATGTCGGCACCCAGGTTGCCGCCGGCACCCGGTTTGTTGTCCACCACAAACTGCTGCCCAAATGCTTTGGACAATTCAGGCGCTACAGCGCGCGCCAAAATATCGGTTGTGCCACCCGGGGCAAAGGGCACCACAATGCGCACCGGCTTGGTGGGCCACGTGTTTTGTGCAAAGGTGCCGGTACCCGTCAGGGCCAGCAGTGCGGCGGCGCTGGCGAGCAGCAGATGGCGTTTTGAATTCGCTTGGGGCATGCCATGTCTCCTGTTGGTATGGTTTGTGGTTGATCATAGTGTGAGATGCACTATGCGGCTCGATTCCCTGCTCCTGTGCTTGCGCATGAAGTTCTACGACCAGCTTGAGCGATGATAGGGCACCATGAACACCAGACACCCCACTCCTGACAAAGACGCCATTGCCTTGCTTCCGCCATTTGAGCGGTTGGGGCTGGATCGTATTACGCTGGTGAATACGGGCGATCAGGCGGCCCACGCTTACGACCAACTGGTGGTTGCAAAAGCGTGGGGTTTTGATACCGAGTCCAAGCCCACGTTCAAGGTGGGTGAGCAGTCAGACGGGCCTCATATTCTGCAGCTTTCAACGACCGACCGTGCCTGGGTATTCCAGTTGCACGAGCCTGACTGCCGAGCCGTGGCGGCGGAGCTTCTGGCGCTGGGCGGAATTGCGAAAGCCGGCTTTGGTCTGGGGGATGACCGCAAACGCATCATCCATAAGCTGGGAGTGGAGCCAGCAGGCATTCTGGAGCTTAATACCGTGTTTCGCGAGCGAGGTTACCGAAAGGATATGGGTGTCAAGGGGGCCGTGGCGGTGCTGTTCAATCA
>CAIYDK010000101.1 GCA_903924955.1 uncultured beta proteobacterium
AACTGCTTGCATAGCTCAGCCATCGTCTTGTCCTCACGCAATGCGGCAAGGGCCACGCGGGCCTTGAACGCCGGTGTGTGGGTACGACGTGTGCGTCGTGCTGATTTCTTGACCATCGGAAACTCCTGTCTGCCTGACCAACATAGTCAGGACTTTATGCCCAGAGTTTCCACTTAAAAATTTGTTCAAATTTGCGCGGCCACTTCTGTAAATAGCCAAGCGGCGAACAGATTGATGTCAACATCCCGAGCGGCAGTAACGATGAATTGAAGAATATCTGGAACGACATCAAAACTCTTTCTAGTTTCAGCGCCCATATACTCCAGATCAACGCCCCCGGGTGCTTGGGCTACCGATCCTGTTTTTAGTTTCTCGACAAAATCGGTGCCGATCGAGCGGTCGAATGTTTCTATAAATAGGTGAATTGTGAATCGTGTCATGTGGTTTCCTTTTTGAAGTTGATAATTGAGTATCCCACTATCACCAACCACTCTGCACCTGTGTTTTTTTGGACCTCAGGGCGTGCGCGGGGCACCACGAACGGCGGTTGAACAGAAGTGAATTGGACAACCCAGAAGCAGTCTACCGTGGACGACTGTTGACGCTGCACAGGAGCCAGCGGCGGCACACTCCTTGAATGACCGCAGAGGGCGCGATACCTGACCGTCAGTATCCACAAGGCAGTGGCCTGCCATTGAGGTGTCTGACCCACCCTGATCGCGCCTGATACAGCGTCCATTCCCCTGGCGCTGCTCCATCAAAAACAGTAGCTATCTTCATCATTACCGGGTAATATTCGGCAATCAATCATTACCGGGTAATAAGCACCATGGCTTTGACCAACGCGCAGATTCAGGCAGCCTATCGGGCACGACACTGCAAAGACGTGGACAGCGCTACTGCCAGCAGGATTGATACGCTGATCGACACCACCAGTATGACGGCGCTAAAGCGTATGGCGGCGTACTACGGAGTAAGCCAACGGGCCATGCTGCAAACCCTCATCAATGAAGCCCAGAAGGCTTTGATGGCGAACTTATCCCTTGATAAAGCAGGAGAAAAGCAATGACCGAACCAAAGAAGAAACGTCCTGGTCGCTGGAAAACTGGCGAATCCGGAAATCCTGCAGGACGCAAGCCTGGCACAGGTGAAGTAGCCAGACTACGCGCCAGCATTGCCGCCGATGTGCCCGACATTCTGGCCGGATTGGTGACTGCTGCCAAGGCCGGGGACGTACAGGCCGCCCGCTTGATCCTGGAGCGCGTATTGCCGCCAGTGAAGGCCATAGAACAGGCCGTAGAGCTTCAATTGCCTGCCGGTGGCACTCTGACCGCCCAGGGCCGCGCCGTGTTGTCTGCGGTGGCCGCTGGTGAGCTTGCACCCAGTCAGGGAGCGCAGCTACTTGCCGCCATTGGTGCCCTGGCCCGTGTCTCGGAGGTTGACGAGTTGGAGGCCCGAATTTCTTCTCTGGAAGAAGCCCAACATGCGAAATCTTAATGCGCGTTTGGACAGCCTGGAGAAGTTGATAGGCTTCAATTGCCTGCGGCCTGTCGGTATGACCGATGAGCAATTCGTTTCGTACTGGACCCGAATGCAACCCCGCCCGCGTGCAACGTTCCTGCACGGCATGTCAGACGCTGATCTGGATGCCAGCATCGGATATTTACAAGGCGTCATCGTATCAACCGAGGAGCAACAGCATGGCAACACTCAGACAGCGCCTTGAAAACTTGGAGCGATCGTCAGGCGGCGGCGAGATGACCCACGATGAATTTGT
>CAIYDK010000102.1 GCA_903924955.1 uncultured beta proteobacterium
CCGGGGCCGACAACGCCTCTTGCGGTGTCTTCGTGCTCGGCGACTGCGCCGTGGACCCACGCCGCGTTGATCTCTCCACCTGCGGCATGGTGCTGGAGAAAAATGGCGAAATCATCGGCACCGGTGCCGGTGCCGCAGCACTGGGATCGCCAGTGAATGCCGTGGCCTGGCTAGCCAACACGCTGGGACGGCTGGGCATTGGCATGAAGGCCGGTGAAGTCATTCTCTCAGGTGCCTTGGCCGCCATGTCGCCCGCCAAGGCCGGTGACAACTTCCGCGTCTCTATCGGTGGCATGGGCAGCTGCTCGGTGCGCTTTCATTGACTTTTCTGGAGCTTCACATCATGACAAAAAAAATCAAATGTGCCCTGATCGGGCCAGGCAACATCGGCACCGACCTGCTGGCCAAACTGCAACGCAGCCCGGTTCTGGAGCCGGTCTGGATGGTGGGTATTGACCCCGAATCCGACGGGCTCAAACGCGCCCGTGAGATGGGTATTAAAACCACCTCCGACGGGGTCGATGGCCTGGTGCCGCACATCGTGGCAGACGGCGTGCAGATCGTGTTTGATGCGACCAGTGCCTATGTGCATGCGGAAAACAGCCGCAAGGTCAACGCCCTGGGTGCCCTCATGATCGACCTGACACCTGCCGCCATCGGTCCGTTTTGCGTGCCGCCCGTCAACCTCAAGGAACACGTTGGAAAAGGCGAAATGAACGTCAACATGGTCACTTGTGGTGGTCAGGCGACGATTCCGATGGTCGCGGCGGTGAGTCGCGTTCAGCCGGTGGCGTATGGCGAAATTGTCGCCACCGTGTCCAGCAAATCCGCAGGTCCGGGCACACGGAAGAACATCGACGAGTTCACCCGTACCACCGCCAGCGCGGTGGAAAAAGTGGGTGGTGCCAAAAAAGGCAAGGCCATCATCATCCTGAACCCGGCCGAGCCGCCGCTGATCATGCGCGACACCGTGCATTGCCTGACCGAGACCGAACCCGACCAGGCCAAGATCACCGAATCCATCCACGCCATGATCAAGGAAGTACAAAAGTACGTACCGGGCTACAAGCTGGTCAACGGGCCGGTGTTTGACGGCAATCGCGTCTCCGTGTTCCTCGAAGTTGAAGGCCTGGGTGACTACCTACCCAAATACGCCGGCAACCTCGACATCATGACGGCAGCAGCCGCTCGCACGGCAGAGATGTTTGCCGAAGAAATCATTGCGGGCCGCCTCACGCTCAAAGCCACAGCCGCTTGAACCTATTAGGAGAACTCACATGACATTGCAAGGCAAAAAGATCACCCTTCACGACATGACCCTGCGTGACGGCATGCACCCCAAGCGCCATCTGATGACACTGGACCAGATGAAAACCATCGCTTGCGGGTTGGACGCTGCGGGCATTCCACTGATCGAAGTCACCCACGGTGACGGTCTGGGTGGCAGCTCGGTCAACTACGGTTTCCCGGCGCATACGGATGAGGAATACCTGGGCGCGGTCATCCCGTTGATGAAGCAGGCCAAGGTGTCGGCACTGTTGATACCCGGTATTGGCACCGTCGATCATTTAATGATGGCCAAAGACCTGGGCGTGAGCACCATCCGCGTCGCCACCCACTGTACCGAGGCCGATGTATCCGAGCAGCACATCACCAAGGCGCGCGCCTTGGGCATGGACACGGTAGGGTTCCTGATGATGGCGCACATGGCCAGCGCTGAAAAGCTGGTCAGCCAGGCGCTGCTGATGCAGGGCTACGGTGCCAACTGCATTTATGTGACGGATTCCGCCGGCCACATGCTACCCAAGGATGTGAAGGAGAAGCTCACGGCCGTACGCCAAGCGCTGAAACCCGAGACCGAATTGGGCTTCCATGGTCACCACAACCTGGCCATGGGCGTTGCCAACTCCCTGGCAGCGATTGAAGTGGGCGCCAACCGCATTGATGCGGCCGCCGCCGGTCTGGGCGCCGGTGCAGGCAACACCCCGATGGAAGTGCTGGTGTCAGTGCTGGACCTGATGGGTTTCGCCACCGGGGTCGATGTGTACAAGATTCAGGACGTCGCCGAAGACCTGGTGGTGCCGATCATGGACTTCCCCATCCGCATCGACCGTGACGCGCTCACGCTGGGCTACGCCGGTGTGTATGGATCCTTTCTGCTATTCGCCAAGCGTGCCGAGAAGAAATACGGCGTGCCAGCCCGCGACATTCTGGTGGAGATGGGCAGGCGCGGCATGGTCGGCGGCCAGGAAGACATGATTGAAGACACCGCCATGACCTTGGCTCGCGAGCGTAGCAAAGCATAAAGAGGAATCCCATGAAACTTGACACCGCCACCATCAACGCCCTGGCCGAACGTCTGGAAAACTGCCAGCTGCAGCAACAAGACACTACAA
>CAIYDK010000103.1 GCA_903924955.1 uncultured beta proteobacterium
CAATTGACGCACCTCGCTGGCGACCACCGCAAACCCCTTTCCCTGTTCACCGGCACGCGCAGCCTCTACCGCCGCGTTCAGTGCCAGCAAGTTGGTCTGAAATGCAATGGCATCAATGGTCGAGGTGATGTCCTTCATGCGCCCCGTGGATTCCAGCAGGGGTGGCATGTTCGACATGGCAGAGGCCATCATTTCAGCGGCGGTGCTTGCCTCCATTTGCAGGCTTTGCGTCATAAGGCTCACTTCAGTGGAGCCTTCCGAGCTTCTGGTCACCGCACGGCTCACCTTGGCAACATACTCGGTTGCCTGCTCCAGGCTTTGCGCCTGGGCTTGCGTACGTTGGGACAGCTGAAGTGCGTCGTCCACAACTTGCTCCCCAACGTAGGTCGTCAACACGGCTGCGTTGCGCACGTCGGCCACCAATTTTCGCATTGAGGATTGCATGAGAACCAATCCACCAATGAGACTTTCATCATTTTCAGCACGGGGCAGGTCGGACGCCAGATCCCCTTCGGCAATACGCGCCAGAACCTGTATGGCATCGCCCGGATCACCGCCAATAACCACACGCGCTGTGCGACGAATCCACCACATAAACCCGATGCACGTCGCCACGCAAATGACGGTCAATAATGCCGTCAGCGTTCTGCCAATCTCCAGGTAGCCACGCAGGGTCGCCATGTCGCTATTTGCGGCCTGGCTATCAAGCCACCACGCACCCGCCACGACCGCACCACCCGCGCCGGCCACCATGATGGTGGGGATAACCAAAGACAACGTGAGTTTTTGTGCGTAATTCATAAGGCGCTAACAAGTTGCGGTTTGGGGTGCACGAATTATGCAATGTAGACTGAAAATGGTGAAAGAACAATTCTACATACAGAGTATTGAGATACCTTGTGGCAGGTACTTTTGCCGATGCGATTCGGGTGCTATTCAGCGACCAGCTTGTGCGTGATGGCATAGCGCGTGAGCTCTGCGGCGCTGTGCAGGTCGAGTTTGCGCATCAGGTTACGCCGGTGCGTTGCCGCCGTAGTCGGGGTAATGCCCATGTGCTCGCCAATTTCGGCAGAGGTGCAACCCGCCGCTATCAGTTGCAAAACCTGCTGCTGGCGGGGCCCAAGGTCAACGGATTTAACCGCGTCGCCGGGACGATCCAGCGGGACTGGCGATTTGCCAAATTCATGGATCATCGATTCGATGCGCAGCAGCAGGTCAGAACCTTCGAGCTTGAGCTGCTTTTCCTGGCTGATGTCTTGCACAACGCCAACGAACCGCAGCGGTGCGGAGTTGTCATCGCACTCCACGACCCTGCCACGTTCACGCACCCACACCCAGTGACCCGCCTTGTGTCGCACGCGGTGCTCGGACTGGTAGTCCCGTGCATCGCCACTCAGATGGGCATTCAGGGCCGCGCGGCGCGCCGGGGCATCGGCAGGATGTACCAGTTTTTCAAGCTTGCTGATGTGGCCGTTAATGGCGCTCTCGGGGTAGCCGAGCATGTTGCAAACTTTAGCGCTGAGGTGCAGTTGACCGCTGGGCAGTTGCAGATCCAAGAGGCCCAGGTCGGCACCGACAAGCGCCATTTCCAGCCGTTGCTCAGCCTGCTTGCGTTCGCTGATGTCTTGCTTGATGGCAACAAAATGCTTGACCTTGCCGTCACCCCCGAAGACGGGCGAGATGGCGAGCAACTCGTGGTACAGACTACCGTCCTTGCGTCTGTTAACGACTTCGCCACGCCAAGTCTGGCCAGACAGAATGGTTTCCCACATCTGCTGGTAGTACGCTTGGTCCTGTACACCGGATTTGACCAGTTGACTGGGCTTGTTCCCTATGACCTCCACAAGGGAGAACCCGGTTATTTGGGAAAACGCCTCATTGGCCCATTCGATGTAACCATTGACGTCGGTGATGACGATGCCATTGGCGGCCGAATTCAGGGCCACTTCAAATAAATGCAGGCGGCGCTCCTGCGTGCCGCGCGCTAGGGCGTAGCGCAATGCCCGACCCAAGGCCCGTTGATCGAATTCACCCTTGACCAGGTAGTCTTGTGCGCCCGCTCCGAGCGCCGCCATGGCCAGTTCTTCATCATCGTTGCCATTGAGCACCACAACGGGCGTGCCTGGCAAATAAGCAGTCATCGCGGAAACGGTCTTCACACCCGTCGAGTCCGGCAGGGACAGGTCCAGCAACACCATATCAAATGGGGTGTCTCGTGCCGCCGCAAGGGCTTCGCCCAGGGACTTGGCCCAGACCAGACTCGGCACACCCGCGCCGCACCGAAAGCCTTTGTGTTGCAGGTAACTCACCACCAGCGCATGGTCGCCGGGTTCGTCTTCGACAATCAGTATCGACAACGCCTTGGGCTTCACCTCAGGCTGCATGGCAGGGCGGGCACTATTCAAAACGGTGGTTGGCAAAAGTTGGCCGGCCATACGAAATCACTCCGAACTTTGCTGCAGAGCCCACATTTCAGCATAACGCCCCTGTGACGCCAGCAGGGCAGCATGATTGCCACGCTCCACGATGCGCCCCGCGTCCATCACCAGAATCTCGTGCGCATCCACCACCGTGGACAGACGGTGCGCAATCACCAGGGTGGTCTTGTTGC
This sequence comes from uncultured beta proteobacterium, assembly GCA_903924955.1. Lineage (GTDB taxonomy): Bacteria > Pseudomonadota > Gammaproteobacteria > Burkholderiales > Burkholderiaceae_C > Allorhodoferax. Next base: position 2,612 of record CAIYDK010000103.1, read on the forward strand.
GCGCCACGCTCTGCAACTCGGCCTGAATGGCCCGCTCATTAGCAGAGTCCAGCGCCGAGGTCGCTTCGTCAAAGATCAGGATGGGCGGGTTCTTCAGCAGGGTGCGGGCAATGGCCACGCGCTGCTTTTCACCGCCTGAGAGCTTAAGCCCGCGCTCGCCCACCATGGTGTCGTAGCCCTTGGGCGTGGCATGGATGAAGGCGTGAATGTGCGCTGAGGCGGCGGCCTCTTCCACCTGCTCGCGTGTGGCGCCGGGTTTGCCGTAGGCGATGTTGTATTCCACCGTGTCATTAAACAACACGGTGTCTTGCGGAACAATGCCAATGGCCTGGCGTACGCTGGCCTGGGTAACCTGCTTGATATCCTGTCCGGCAATCAAAATGCGCCCCCCCTCAAGGGGATTGCTCACATCGTAAAAGCGAAATAACAGGCGCGCCAGCGTGGATTTGCCCGCACCCGATGGCCCAACCACCGCCACGGTCTTGCCCGCCGGGACATCAAAACTGATGTTGTGCAAAATAGCCCGTCCTGTGCCCGGCCTGCCGGGGGCACCCGGGTCGTAGGAAAAGCTCACGTTCTCAAAGGCCAGCGGCGTGTCCCCCGACAACTGCAGCGCCTGCGCACCCGCCACATCGGCAATCTCGCGTTCGCGCTCCATCAGCGTGAACATCTTCTCCAGGTCGGTCAGGCTTTGCTTGATCTCCCGGTAGATCACACCCAGAAAATTGAGCGGAATATAGAGCTGGATCATGAACGCGTTGACCATGACCAGGTCGCCCAGCGTCATGCGGCCGTCCACAACACCCTGCGTGGCGCGCCACAGCATCGCCACCAGACCCACAGCAATAATCAGCTGCTGACCGGTGTTGAGAATGGACAGCGTGGTCTGGCTCTTGAGCCGGGCGCGGCGCAGGCGCTCCAGGCTTTCGTCGTAGCGCCGGGCCTCGAAGCCTTCGTTATTGAAATATTTAACGGTCTCGTAGTTCAGCAGCGAATCAACCGCCTTGGAGTGCGCGGCGGAGTCAAACTCGTTGGCCTCGCGGCGGAACTTGGTGCGCCACTCGGTAATAACGACTGTGAATGTGATGTACAGCGCCAGCGCGGCGAGCGTGATCCAGGCAAACCACACATCAAATTTGACCGCCAGAATGGTCAGCACCATGGCTACTTCGAGTAGTGTGGGCACGATGCTGAACAGCGAGAACGAAATCAGCGACTCGATACCCCGCACCCCGCGCTCGATATCCCGCGTCATTCCGCCGGTCTGGCGCTCCAGGTGAAAGCGCAGACTCAAAGCGTGCAAGTGCTCAAAAGTTTGCAACGCAATGCTGCGCGCAGCACCTTGCGTAGCCTTGGCAAATACCAGTTCGCGCAATTCGGTCAGCAAGGTAGTGGACAGGCGCAGCGCACCATAGGCAAACAGCAGTGCCACCGGCACGACCAGAAGCGTTGCCGTTTCGCCCGGTTGGTAGCTCATGCTGTCCACCAGGTTTTTGAGCAGCAACGGCACGCCTACGTTGGTCAGTTTGGCGCCCACCATAAAGGCCAGCGCAATGATCACCCGCCATTTGTATTGCCACAGGTAGGGAAACAGGCGTTGCAGCGTGTCCCAGTCTGACTTGGGTAGCGTGGAGGAGTTAGCTGCATCCTGAGCAGGTTCCGGTGGTGAGCGGTGGCCGTGGGAGCGCATGTAGTATTCTTAATCGGTTATAGGCAGAGCTTCGCTACGCTGCGGTCTGTCCAGCAAGGTTTCAAGATAGGATTGTGCCCATGTCTACGAATACAAGCCCAGCGGGCATTCAATTACCCAAGGATGAGGAGCTGGTTCTCAAAGTTATCCCCATGCCCGCCGACTGCAACGCCAACGGCGACATTTTTGGCGGCTGGGTCATGGCGCAGGTCGACCTTGCTGGCTCGGTCATACCAGCGCGGTATACCCAGGGTCGCATGGCCACAGTAGCGGTGAACGAATTTGTCTTCAAGCATCCGGTGCGGGTGGGCGATATCTTGTCCTTCTTCTCCAAGGTCAGCCGCATTGGGCGCACATCCATCACGGTGAAGGTGGAGGTCTACGCCGAACGCTACCGCACGCAGGGCCAGTACATCAAGGTGACCGAGGCATCGGTGACCTATGTAGCGATTGATGACAACGGGCAGCCGCGGGAGATTCCCAAGGCCTGATACTTTCGGCATCCATGAGCACGCGCGCGGCGGACGGCGTGCCTTGCATTATTGACTTGCGGGCGCTGGCGGTCATTTCTATTAAAACTTCCCATGCCGGCCACCGCCAGAAGCGAAGCGCGTTGCCCCTTCCAGCCCCTCGCCAATGCAGGCCTTGCCCCGCTGCCACTCCTGGTGCAGTGCGTTGGGCAAATCCAGATCCCACTGCGCGTAGGTGCTGGCACGATCAGCAAGCATGGTTTGCTGGGGAAAGCCCGCCAACTGCTCTGCCAGGGTAATGGCAGCTGAAAGCGCTTCGCCCGGTGGAACCACACGGTTGCACAAGCCCATCTGCAAGGCCTCCGCAGCCTCCACCTTTCGACCCGTCAAAATCAGGTCCATGGCGTGACCCAACCCGATCAATCGCGGCAGGCGAACCGTACCACCGTCAATCAGCGGCACACCAAAACGGCGGCAGAACACGCCGAAGTAGGCGTCGGCCTCCATCACACGCATGTCGCACCACAGCGCCAGCTCCATGCCACCGGCTACAGCGGCGCCGCTGATGGCGGCAATTACCGGCTTGGACAGCATCAGCCGCGAAGGGCCCATGGGGCCGGCAGGCCCCGGGGAAGCACTTGCCCCCACACCATAGTCCGAAGGCGAAAAATTCAGCGCATCAAACGGGTGAGCGGTCGCGGACTCCAGTTGCTGCGCCAGGCGTGCACCAGCCTGTAAATCCCACCCGGCACAAAAGTGCCCGTGTGCACCATGAAACACGGCCACCCGGGCGACTGGGTCCGCATCAAACGCCAAAAACGCTTCGTAGAGCTTACGCGCTGTGGCTGCGTCCACCGCGTTGCGCACATCGACGCGGCACAAGGTGACCACCGTTACGTCGCCGTGTGCGCGGGTTTCTACCGAGTCATTCATGGCATCCATTAAATAGTCTCAGCCGCGACAAAGCATCAGTGACAACCCTATCGGCGATTTGGATTGCACAGGCTATAACCAAAAAGCAAAAAACAATAACAGGAGACGATGTGCTATTTCTTCAACTGGTGATCAGCGGGATTGCACAGGGGTGCATTTACGGGCTGATTGCGCTGGGCTTCGTGCTGATCTACAAGGCGACGGAGACCGTCAGCTTCGCGCAGGGCGAGCTGATGATGCTGGGTGCGTTTGGCGGATTGGTGGGCATGACCATGCTGGGATTTCCCTATTGGCTGGCCATTCTCAGCGCGGTTGCATCGATGGCCGTGTTTGGCGTGGTATTGGAACGTGCGGTAATTCGCCCCATTCTGGGCCAGCCGGCGTTTTCGATCGTCATGCTGACCATTGGCATTGGCTACGTGGCGCGTGGCCTCATCACCATGCTGCCGGGCCTTGGCACCGACACGCAAGCCCTGCCTGTACCCTACAAGGATGAGATCTGGACCGTCGCTGGCGTGGTGCTCAACGTGGAGCACATGGTCGTGATTGGTGCTACTGCCGTGCTGTGCGTGCTGCTGTTTGCGCTGTTTCGCTACAGCAAGCTCGGGATTGCCATGCAGGCCGCATCGCAAAACCAGTTGGCGGCTTATTACATGGGTATTCCGGTGCAGCGTCTCAACGGCATCGCATGGGGGCTGGCTGCTGCTGTTGCGGCAATTGCCGGACTACTGTTAGCGCCCATTACCTTTGTGCACGCCAACATGGGCTTCATCGGCCTGAAGGCTTTTCCGGCCGCCGTGGTGGGCGGGTTTGGCAGTCTGCCTGGGGCCATCGTGGGTGGACTGGTCATTGGCATTGTCGAGTCGCTTTCGGGCTTTTATCTGCCCGATGGCTTCAAGGACACAGCTGCCTATGTGGTGGTGCTGGTCATGCTGATGGTCAAACCCAATGGTTTGTTCGGAGAAAAACTCCGGAAAAAGGTCTGAAATGCGCTTCATTTTCAAGACCAACTACGCGCAGGACGTCAATCTCGCCAAGCACGGCGGGCACGTTTTTTGGTACAGCGCGCTGATGCTGTTACTGGTGGCAGCGCCCTGGATTTTTGCAGAGTACTGGCTGGCGCAGCTCACACTGGTGCTGATCTATTCCATCGCAGGCCTGGGCCTGATGCTGTTGGCCGGTTTTACCGGGCTGTTCTCGATGGGGCATGCGGCCTTTCTAGGCGTGGGGGCTTACACACATGCGGTGCTGACCAATATGGGGGTGCCCTTCCCCATTGCGCTGGCATGCGCCGCGGGTCTGTCGGCTGCCGTGGGCCTGGTGGTGGGTCTGCCCGCCCTGCGGGTCAAGGGCATCTACCTGGGCATTGCCACGCTGTCATTCGGCTTCATTGTGGAAGAGGTACTGGCCCGCTGGGAGTCTGTCACTGGCGGCAACGCGGGCATCCACATCAAAAAACCTGACATCTTTGGCTGGGTGCTGGGTAATGGTGAGCAGTTCTATTTTCTGTGCCTGGTGCTCACGGTAGCCGCCACGCTGGGCATTTTGAATTTGCTGCGCTCCCCCACAGGGCGCGCCTTTGTGGCGATTCGCGACTCCGAAATTTCCGCCCAAAGCATGGGCATTCACCTGGCTTATTACAAGACCCTTTCGTTTGCGATTTCTGCCGCTTTTGCGGGCGTGGCCGGTGCGCTGTATGCGCACAACCTGCAATTTATCTCGCCCGATCAGTTCAACATCCTGCAATCCATTGACCTGCTGCTGATGATTGTGATCGGTGGCGCCGGTTCGGTACACGGCGCTTTTTTAGGGGCCATTTTTCTCATCACCATGCCGCAGGCGATTGCCATCATCAAGGATTACCTGCCAGCCACCATTGGCCAGGCACCAGGTTTACAGGGGCTTGTGTATGGGCTGGTGCTGATCGCCTTTGTGCTGTTTGAACCGATGGGGCTGTACGGGCGCTGGCTCAAGATCCGCACCTACTTGCAGATGTTTCCGTTTTACCGAAAGGGAATGTTCAAGCGGCAAAAGTCTTTCCAGAAATCGGAACGATTGAAATGAACGAAATTCTTCTTTCTGCCAAAAACCTGAGCGTGCGATTTGGTGGCGTGCTGGCGGTCAACAACGTGAGTTTTGACGTCAGACAGGGCGAGGTTTTCACCCTGATTGGCCCCAACGGCGCGGGCAAGACAACGGTGTTCAACCTGATTAGCCGCATCTACACCCCCACTATGGGCGAGATTGACTTTGCCGGCCCCAAGGGCATGCTCAAACTCACCACGCAGCCACCGCAAAACGTGGCCTCGCTGGGCATTGCGCGCACGTTTCAGAACATCGAGTTGTTCGAGCACGCCTCCGTGTTGCACAACCTGCTGATTGGACGCCACACCCACCGTGCTACTGCGCTGTGGCAAGACTTCTTCTTTACGCCCAAGGCGCGTGAAGCAGAACTCAAGGCGCGCGAAAAGGCTGAAGAGGTCATCGAATTCCTGAGCTTGCAGCACTATCGCGATACTTTTGTAGCCGGACTACCCTACGGGGTTCGCAAGGTGGTCGAGCTGGCGCGGGCCCTGTGCACCGAGCCCAAACTGCTGCTGCTGGACGAACCCTCGTCTGGGCTGAACGTGGAAGAAACCGATGACATGGCGTTCTGGATTCAGGACATCAAGCACGAGCTGGGCATCACCGTGCTGATGGTCGAGCATGACATGACCCTCGTCTCCAAGGTATCAGACCGCGTGCTGGCCATGAACCAGGGCGAGATGCTGGCCATGGGCACGCCACGCGAAGTGCAAAACGACCCGGGCGTGATTGAAGCCTACCTGGGGTCAATTGATGATGTGTCATCCCTGCGTCGCACGGCAAACGGTCAATTCAACGTTGCGGGGGCTTCATGAGTATTTCGCCACCCCCCATCAGCGATTTGCCGGTTCTGAAACTGCTCAACGTCGAAAGCGCCTATGGCCCCATCAAGGCGATTCGCGGGGTTAGCCTGCAGGTGCGCCGCAGCGAGATTGCCACGGTGCTGGGCTCCAATGGTGCGGGAAAAACCACCATCCTGAAAACCATTTCCGGCATCATCGACCCACGCAAGGGCACTATCGAATTCAAGGGTCAGGACATCACCGCCAAAGACCCCGCCTTCATCGTGCAGCAGGGGCTTAGCCATGTCCCCGAAGGCCGGGAAGTATTCCCCCTGCTCAGCGTACATGACAACCTGTTGATGGGGGCCTACACCCGCCACGACCGCGATGGTGTGGCGCGCGACATGGAGACCGTTTTTGGCTACTTCCCGATTCTGAAGGAACGTGCCGATCAGGCTGCTGGTTTGCTCTCGGGCGGGCAGCAGCAGATGCTGGCCATATCGCGCGCACTGATGGCCAATCCGGACCTGATTTTGCTGGACGAGCCCAGCCTGGGCCTTTCACCCAAGCTGACCAAGGAGATCTTCGAGATCGTGGTCCGCATCAACCGCGAGCACGGCACCACCATTCTGCTGGTGGAGCAAAACGCCAACATGGCGCTCAATGCGTCTGACTACGGCTATGTGCTGGAGAACGGCCGCATCGTCATGGAAGACACCTGCGCCCAACTGCGTGAGAAGGACGACATCAAGGAGTTCTACCTGGGGCTGAAAGAAGACGGTGTGCGCGGCGAGCGGCGCTGGAAGAAGAAGAAGACCTGGAGATGAATATAACCCCCACGCTCCACCGCTACGCGGGTCGCTGCCCCCCTAGGGGGCTAATTTGCCTTGGGGCGACCCGGCGGCAAATTGCCGTTCCCACCGAGTTACTTCGCTGGAACGCTTTTAGGACAGCAGCATGACCAGGCTCTGGGACACATCAAGTATCAAGCCCTGCCTTGACATCGTCATGGCAGGCGAGACCATACCCGCCATGTTCTGGAATGCGGTTGCCAAACGCGGACCCAATATCTGGATGCGGCAAAAGCATCTGGGCTTATGGCGCAGTTGGACCTGGAACCAAACCGCTGACGCCGTGCGCGAGATTGCCGGTGGCCTGATGAGCCTGGGCTTTGCCAGGGGCGACTGCGCCTCCATCCTGTCCAACACGGTGGTCGAGTGGGTCTGGGCCGATTTGGCCGTGTTGTCCTGCGGTGGCGTGTCCAATGGCGTGTACCCCACCGACGCAGCCTCGCAGTTGCAGTTTCTGTGCGAAGACTCCCGCACCACCCTGTTGTTTGTCGAAGACGACGAGCAACTGGACAAGGCGCTGGAAGTGCGCGCCCAGTTGCCGCTGCTACACAAAATTGTCGTGTTTGACATGGACGGTCTGCGCGATCTCAAAGACCCCGGCGTCATCAGCCTGGACGCACTGCGCGCGTTGGGACGAGAGTACCTCAAAGTTCACCCCGGCGCGGTCGAGCAACGGGTGCAGATGTGCAAGCCCGACGACCTGGCCATCCTGGTCTACACCTCCGGCACTACCGGCAAGCCCAAGGGGGCCATGCATTTGCATCAAGGCCTGGTATTTACGGTGCGCGGTTACAACACGCTGGTGGCGCAGGACGAGCGCGACGAGCGCATGTGCTTTTTACCGCTGTGCCACATTGCCGAGCGCATGGGCGGCGAATACTTTGCGCTGTACACGGGCGCCAAGCTCAACTTTGTCGAGAACCCCGAGACCATCCCCGAGAACGTGCGCGAGATTGCGCCCACGGTCTTTACCGCCGTGCCCCGTGTGTGGGAAAAGTTTTACTCGGGCGTGATGATTTCACTCAAGGAAGCCGGTTTTATCCAGCAGGCCGCCTACGCATGGGGCATTGGCGTGGGCACGACCATTGCCGACCGGGTGCTGGCGGGGCAGCGTGTTAGCGCCTGGCTGAAGCTGCAATTCATGCTGGCGCAATGGCTGGTGCTGAACAACGTGCGCAAGCTGATCGGCATTCACCGCGCACGCTTTCTGGTGACCGGTGCGGCGCCCATCTCGCCGGATCTGGTACGTTGGTACATGGCCCTGGGCCTGCCCATGCTCGAGGTGTGGGGCATGACCGAGACCTGTGGCGCCTCTACCGGTGTGCCGGCGGAAAAAATGAAGCCCGGCTCGATCGGCCCGGCGGCCTCCTACAACGAGGTCAGGCTGGACCCCGCCACCGGTGAGATTCTGGTGCGCGGCAAAAACGTGTTTGCCGGATACCTGAACCTGCCCGAGAAAACTGCTGAGACTGTTGACAAGGACGGCTGGCTGCACACCGGTGACGTGGGCGTAGTGGATGCGGACGGCTACTACCGCATCACCGACCGCATGAAGGACATCATCATCACGGCGGGGGGCAAGAATGTGACCCCCAGCGAGCTGGAAAACGACCTCAAATTTTCGCCCTACATCACCGACGCGGTGGTTATTGGAGACAAGCGCCCTTACCTGGTGGTCATCATCATGATTGACCAGGAGAACGTGGAGAAATTTGCACAGGACGCTGATGTGCCGTTCAGCAACTATGCGTCCCTGACCCGCTCTGCGGAGGTGCAGGCGCTGATTCAGGGCGAGCTGGACCGGGTCAACAAGAAGTTTGCCCGGGTGGAGCAGCTCAAGAAATTCTTCCTGCTGGAGACCCAGCTGACCGCCGAGGACGAAGAACTCACCCCCACCATGAAGCTCAAGCGTAAACTGGTCGAGGCCAAATATGCAGCGCAAATTGAAGCCATGTACCGCTAGCCCACCCGTTACCTCATAACCATTCCCTACCACCAGGAGACTTGAAGATGAAGCAAAAAAACACTCTAGCCCTCGCAGTACTTGCGCTAACAGCTACTGTTTCAATAGCAGCCGAACAGCAGGGCATCACCAAGACGGAAATTTTGGTCGGTAGCATTCAGGACCTTTCCGGACCCTTGGCGGGCTATGGCAAACAGCTGCGCAATGGCTTGCAACTGCGAGCCGACGAGCTTAATGAGCAAGGTGGCATCCACGGCCGCAAAATCCGTCTGGTCGTGGAAGACGACGGTTATGACCCTAAAAAGTCAGTGCTGGCTGCGCAAAAACTGGTGAACCAGGACAAGGTTTTCATCATGGCCGGGCATGTGGGAACGGCACAAAATCTGGCCGCTATGCCGGTGCAGTTTGAGAAAGGGGTCGTGAACTTCTTTCCCCTCACTGCGGCACGGGAAATGTATGAGCCGCTGCACCGCCTGAAGTACTCATTTGCGGCCCCCTACTACGACCAGATCCGCATCACCCTGCCCAAGATGATGAAAGACAAGAATGTCAAGAAGATCTGCACCATTTACCAGGACGATGACTTTGGCCTCGAAGTGCAACGTGGTGCGGAAGCGGCCCTGAAAACCGTTGGCGTCGAGTTGACGGAGAAGACCAGCTTCAAACGCGGCGCCACCGACTTTTCCTCGCAGGTCGCCAAGATGAAGGCGGCTGGTTGTGAACTCGTGGTGTTGGGCACCATCATCCGTGAAACCATCGGCACCATTGGTGAGTCCCGCAAGACCGGCTTCAGCCCCATCTTCCTGGGCTCCAGCGCCGCCTATACCGACCTGATTCACAAACTCGGCGGCAAGGCGATGGACGGGCTGTATGCCACCATGACTGTGGCCAACCCCTACCTGGACGATGCATCACCGGCGATTCGTTTCTGGGCCGCCAAGTACAAAACCAAGTACAACGAAGACCCGGCCGTGTTCTCGGCCTACGGTTATCTGGTCATGGACTCGTTCATTGCTGCTGCCGAGAAAACCGGCCCGAACCTGACCACCGACACCTTCGTCAAAACCATGGACACCATGACCTTTACCGATCCGCTATTTGGTGCAGCCCCTTCGTCTTATACAGCCACCAAACGTTTGGGTAGCGACGCGTCACGCCTGTCGCAAATCCAGGAAGGCAAATGGAAAGTAGTGTCTGAATACATCAGCAGCGCATCGGTGGCTGCAGAAGCAGCACCAGCAAAAGCGCCCGCAAAGAAGTAACTTTCACCGGCCAAAAATAGCCACCTTCGGGTGGCTATTTTTTTCAGCTTCCCACTAGGTCCTGAATCTTGGTTCCGTACCAGCGCAGGTCCTCTTGCCATAGCGCCTGGCGGCGGTCGTTGTCATCCGTCAAGGTTTGCAGCAGATGCCCTTCTGGCCCCATCTTGTAATCAAACTTCACGCTGATCGCCTCCAGCGGCTCAGTGTTCACCAGCATGTAACAAAGGTTGTCGATGATTTCGGGCTTCATTGGCTGCCCTTTTGACTGTTGCGCAATGTACTGGGCCACGCTGCGACCCATTCGGTTAGCCACATGGCCGCTCTTGGGATAGTGACCAAACTGTGGTGACACAGAGCCCACACTGTCACCGATCACGAACACCTGCGGGTCGTTCTTCATGTTGTAGAACTCGGGGTGCACATCAGCCCACATCGTCGGCTTGCCGTCAGAGGTCTTGCCGATGGCGCCCATTTTCCAGACCAGATCCGCAGCCTGGTGGTGGCCCATGAAAATTGCGTCGTCAAATTTGAAGTCGCCCGCCGCAGTCTTCACCACCTTGTTGAAGGGGTCCAACTCTTTCACAGCTGCGTTTGGCACATGCGTGATGATGTCGTCGTACAAATCATCGAAAGCCAGTCGGTATCCCCCGCCGATCGGTGCAATGCGTGGCTTGGGGTCAAGGATCACAATCTTGGCGGGTATCTTGTTGCGCTGAAAGTAGTTGGCCATCAAGCACGCGCGCTCATACGGCGACGGCGGGCAGCGGTGCGGTGGTGGCGGCAGCGTCATGACGATGGTGCCGCCTTTGAATGACTTGATCTTTTGCTTCAGCGCCAAATGCTCAGCGCTGGGAACATAGGCACTGGAAAAATGGGTGTGGGTGTAGGCAATGGCCTGCCGGTCATTGCCAAACCAGGGCTCATAGGACACCCGAATGCCAGCTGAGACCACCAGCCAGTCATAGTCGACAAACCCTTGCGCCGTGTGGACACGCTTTTTGTCGCGGTCGATGTCGGTAATTTCGGTTTGAACATAGGTGTAGCCAAAGCGCCGGGCCGCTTCCGTGTAGGAATGCACCAGGAACGACGTGTCCACCACGTCAACCAGCCACTTGTTGCTTAATGGGCAAGACCAGAAAATCGGGTTCTTTTCCAACAGCACCACCTCAAGGTCGGGCGCCGCTTCGCGCAGATGCCTGGCGGTTGTCAGGCCTCCCCATCCACCCCCCAGAACAACCACGCGGCGCTTCTTGCCTTTGGGCATCAGTTCCGTCGTGGGGGAAAAAAGAAAAGGCTGGGCAATGACAGCGGTGGACGCGGCAGAAAGCGCGCCCAAAACTGCCGCGCCCTTGATCAGGGTGCGACGTGCGGTGTTCATTAAGGGACTCCGGTAATTAGTAGAAAACCTGTCGGCGCATACGAGGAGTCAGACTCCAATGCCTCGAAGGCAGGTTACCCATTGCAATGAAGCCTGGGATCATCAAATCTTAGTCGATTGTTGAAATTCGCCTTGAATTCTCCAAACGTCATCCTATAGTTGGTTCATGAGGGAAGTCTTTGGATGCTCAAGAAGCTCACAAAGGAACCCTTGTGAAAGGCGGTCTGTATAGAGAATACGTACAACAACTTCACCCAACAACCGGTCTTTTAGAGCCCGGATTACGTTACCGCCCCGTAACGTCAAGAGCTGTAGAAATACAGCCAACCTAAAAAGCCCTGCTCTTTGGCGGGGCTTTTGCATTTCTGAATGAATACGTTACAGGTCAGCAAAAATACGTCACAACGTATAGCTCTTCAGGCCCCGCCGGATATGCGTACGAAGCTATTAATTTCATAGCAAATCAGGAAACGATGTAAGCGCCAGCGCCGGTTGACATCAGCTTACCATCCGCTCCCAGAAACTCCATTCGCGTGGAGGCTACGCGCGAGCCCAGGCGCATGACTTCGGCGCGCAACTCAAATCGTTCACTGATGCCGGGGCGCAGGTAGTCAATGCGCAGGTCAATGGTGCCCAGTTTGCCGAAGCGGTGCAGGCGCTGCAATGGCGGCTCATCCATGTGCCGCGCACCGATGGCGGCCATCACGGCCAGTCCCCCCATGGCGTCCAACCCCGCGCTGATGACACCACCGTGGATGCGGTTGTAGCTGTAGTGGCCCACCAGTTCAGGCTTCATGGCAATGTAGCCAACCACCCGCTGAGGCGAGATGGATGCGATTTTCAGGCCCAGCACGGTGTTGAAGACGATGGACTCCTCGAAGATCTTGGTCAGACCCTGGATGAACTCGGGCTCAAATTCGACGGACGCACCGTCCGCTGTGCTTTGTGGTGTTTTAGGCATGGGTCAGTATCACAAACCTAACTGACGGGAGGCCAACTCTTTCATGATTTCTTCGGCGCCACCGCCAATCATCATGACCTTGACCTCACGGTAGATGCGCTCGCACGCCGTGCCCCGCATGAATCCCATGCCACCCAGAATCTGCACGCCCTGGTCGGCACAGAACTGCATGGTCTGTGTGGCGTGGTTCTTCAGCAGGCAGACCTGCGCCACCCACTCGGCCCCCTTCGCAGACTTGTCACCCCGGTCGCCCGCATCGGCACGCGCCGAAACGGCATTCAGCCAGGCGCGGGTGGACTCGATGCGCATTTTCATGTCCATCAGCTTATGGCGAATCACCTGATGGTCAATCAGCGCACTGCCAAAGGTCTTGCGCTGCTGCGCCCAACTCAACGCTTCGTCATAGCAGCACTCCGAGAAGCCCAGCGCCATGGCCGCCATGGACAGGCGTTCGCCATTGAAATTGGTCAGGATGATCTTGAAGCCCGAGCCCTCTTCGCCCACCAGATTGCTGGCCGGCACACGCACGTTGTCAAAGCGAAGTTGTGCGGTATCGGAACACAACCATCCCATTTTCTTCAACGGACTGCGCGATAGGCCCACTGCATCACCGGGCACCATCAGCATGGAAATGCCCATAGGGCCCTTGTTCTTCAAATCGGTGCGCACAGCGACCGTCAGCCAGTCGGCCCGCATACCCGAAGTAATGAAGACCTTTTCGCCATCCACGACGTACTCGTCACCTTCGAGCCGTGCTGTAGTTTTCAGTGCAGACACGTCGGTGCCGCCACCGGGTTCCGTAATAGCCAACGCTGCGATCTTTTTGCCGGCCAGTACATCGGGTATTACCTTGTGCTGCAAGGCCGCGCTGCCATGGCGCACCACCGGGGGAAGACCAATGTTGTGACTGAAAAGGCTGGCCATCAGGCCCCCGCTGCCACCCGAACGGGCCAGCGCAACGGTCATGGCATTGCGCAGCGCCCAGGGGCTGGGCGTGCCGCCAAACTGCTCAGGGTAGCCCATGGCGAGCCAGCCCATGTCTGCGGCGCGCTGGTACAGGCTGCGCGGGAACTCGCCCGCCGCCTCCCACGCTTCCAGATGCGGTTTAACCTCGCTTTGCACAAAGCGGCGCACGCCATCTTCTACCGCCGCAATATCTTCTGCGGCAATGTCCTGGTCGTTCTGTGTCATTGAGTTCATGATGCCCTGCGCTTGGCCACGCCCATGGTCTTGGCAATAATGCCCATCATGACTTCGTCTGCACCGCCACCGATGGAGCCCAGCCGTGCATCACGGTACATGCGTGAGACTTTGTTCTCCCAGGTAAACCCCATTCCGCCCCAAAACTGCATGCAACCGTCGGGAATGAGCCGACTCAGCCGCCCGGCTTTGAGCTTGGCCATGGAGGCCAGCTCCAGCACATCCTGTCCGCCCACATACAGCTCGCAGGCGCGGTAGGTGAGTGCGCGCAGACTCTCCAACTCGGTCTTCATCTCGGCCAGCTTGAACTGGACCCACTGCTGGTCGGCCAGCGTGGCGCCAAACATCTTGCGCTCCTGCGCCCATTCCACGGTCCACTGGATGCAGTTGCCCAGGCTTTGCAGACAGCTGGCGGCACACCACAGCCGCTCTTCCTGAAACTGCTGCATCTGGTAGATGAAACCATGTCCTTCCTGACCAATCAAATTGCGTTGGGGCACGCGCACCTCGTCAAAATAAATGAGACCGGTGTCGCTGGAGTGCATACCGATCTTTCGAATCTTGCTCGCCACTTCAATGCCCGCACGCAGCTTTCCGTTCTCCCGCAGCGGCACCATGACCAGACTCTTGTTCTTGTGCGCGGGCCCCTCACCTGTGTTGACCAGCATGCACATCCAGTCAGCCTGCAGGCTGTTGGTGATCCACATCTTCTGGCCGGTGATGACATAGTCGCCTCCGTCCTTGCGGGCTTTGGATTGGATGGCCGACACATCGCTCCCCGCGCCCGGCTCACTCACGCCGATGCAACCGACGGTATCGCCCGCAATGGCCGCCACCAGAAACTCTTTCTTCAACTCTTCACTGCCAAAGCGCGCCAGCGCCGGGGTGCACATATCAGTCTGCACACCGATGGCCATGGGGATGCCACCGCAGTCAATATGACCCAGCGCCTCGGCCATGGCCATACCGTAGCTGTAGTCCAGTCCAGCGCCGCCATAGGCCTCGGCTTTGGTCAAGCCCAAAAGACCCAGATTGCCCAGCTTTTTGAAGACTTCGTGAGCCGGAAACATTTCTGCCTCTTCCCATTCGTCCACGTGCGGGTTGATCTCGGCGTCGATGAATCGCTTGAGGGTTTTCTGGATTTCGTGGTGTTCGTGGGTGAATTGCATGGTGCGCAGGTCTTGGTGGGTGCTGGTGCTTAGACTTGAAAAACTTTGGGTGTGTGCGCCCGGTGAAAGCCAGCGAAGGGCTTGACGGCATCGCGCGCCTGCACGGCAGCATCGGGCACGCGCATGGGGTAGCCTGCGCGGGCTTGCGGGCGGGCCCCGTCGATACGCAGGGTGGTACCGCTGATGAAGGATGCGCCGGGGCTCAATAAAAACACAATCCCTGCGGCCGTCTCGGCCTCGGTGCCAAAGCGACCGGCAGGAATGGTCTTGGCCATTTCTCGAATCATCGGCGCCATCTCCACGGGATAGTTGTCCATGCCACTAGAGGCAATATAGCCCGGTGCCACCGCGTTGACGCGGACGCCCCTGGCAGCCCACTCCACCGCCGCCGTCTCGGTAAAGCTGACCATGCCGGCGCGCGCCGCGCCACTGTGACCCATTCCCGGCATGGAGCCCCACATATCGGCCACGATGTTGACGATGCTTCCGCCGTGCTTATTCATACTCTGCAGGTAGCACTCGCGCGCCATCAAAAAGCCACCGGTCAGATTGGTGTTAACCACCGCCTCCCACCCCTTGGCCGTAATGGCCTCTAGCGGCGTCATGAACTGACCGCCTGCGTTGTTCACCAATCCATCGACCGGCCCATGCTCGGCCACGATGGCGGCCACCGTCTGCTTGACAAGCTCTTCCTGGCGAATGTCACAAACCTGAAAGCTGACCCGTCCACCGTCTTGTGCAATTTCACCGGCCACTGTTTCAAGCTTTTCGAGCTTGCGCCCGACCAAGGCCACCTGTGCACCCAGTGCCGCCAACTCATGCGCCACACAACGCCCAATACCCGAGCCACCACCGGTGACAATGACCACCTGGCCTGCGAACAAGTTGGGTGCAAAAACAGAACGATAGCTCATGAAGACTTTCAATCAGTTGAGAAATAGGGACATGGCGGCGTCCGTCAAATCCTGAACAGACGCACCCTTCTTGGGGTCAAACCACTGCACTGACCAGTTCAATGCACCCAAAATCAATAGCCGCGCCAAGCCTACGGGTGCGCGCAACTGCCCACTGTCGCGCAGTGCGTTGAGTACCGGCGTCCAAAGGGATTCGTATTCGGAAATAAGTTGCGCCAACAACTTGCGCTGGCGTGTCGGTAGCGAACGGGACTCGTACAACATGACCGGCACAAAGTCATTACCCGGCCCGAGCAGCACATCAAAATGCACCTGCACCAACTGTCGCAATTGCGCGTGCGCGGGCTTATCGGCATGACCCGACTCCTTCACGGCAGAGCGCTGTCGTGCAAGAGCCGCATGCATGCCCGACTCCATCACGGCAAAAAGCAGTGCGTCCTTGCTTTTGAAGTGGTAGAACGGGGAGCCGCTTTGCATGCCGGCCGCAGCCGCAATATCACGCGTGGTTGTCGCAGCAAAACCCTGGCGACGGAAGAGGGACGCCGCAGCCGCCAGAAGCGCCACGCGGCGGTTGCCATCGTCGCGCTCATCAACCGTTTTGCGCGGCCGTCCGCGCGGCCGTTTTGGCGCGGCATCGACTTCAGAGCGGGCTAAATCGGTGTTCATTCACCAACGATACCAAATTCATTTATTTTTAGCAAGCAAATGCTTGGTAAAAACAATTAGCCCGGCAACACCCTTGGAAAAACGAGCTCAAACCGGGTTCCCTGGGCCATCGTCGACACTACACTGACACGTCCGCCCAACGCTTTGGAAACCAGGTTTTGAACAATAGCCATACCCAAACCGGTGCCCCCCTTACCGATCTTGGTGCTAAAGAACGGTTCAAACAGCTTGTCCAACAACTCAGGCGACATACCAATACCGTTATCAGCAACCGTCAGCGTCACCTGATCGGCATCGAGCTGCGCGCCAATGGTCAAAACCCCATGGGCACGTCCCTCAAAGGCGTGCAAATAGGCGTTGTTGACCAGGTTGATAATGATCTGGCCCAGTGCGCCGGGCTGGCTGTCCATCACAATGTCGTCCGCTATGTCCACCTCAATGCGGTGCGGTTGGTGCTTCAAACTGGGGCTTAACGAATGCAGTATTTCGCCCACCACCGTGCTCAGGCTGAACACACGGCGTTGTTCGCTGGCCTGGTCCGCAGCCACTTGCCGGAAGTTGCCCAGTAACTCCACGGCACGCTCCAGATTACGCTCCAACAGTCCAACTCCGTCAGACACTTGCCCTACATAGGCGTCCAGAGCCGACCGCTTGAGCTGGCCCGAGCGCAGTTCTTGCACCATGGCCTGCGTCTGCTGCGCCAAAGTACTGGCGACCATTCTGCCGTTGCCCAGTGGCGTGCCCAATTCATGCGAGACGCTGGCAATCAATGTACTGAGCGTGGCGCGGGCTTCACTGTGCGCCAGGTCGTCCTGCGACTGGCGCAACTCCAGCAGTGCCTGCTGGAGTTCGCTCGTACGTTGCTCGACCCGCTCCTCCAGGGTCTCATTGAGATCTTGCACCTGACGCAAGGACTGGCGCAGCATCAGTTGCACGTGGACACGCGCACGCACAATGGACGCATTGACCGGCTTGGGAATAAAGTCCACAGCACCCAGGCGCAACCCTTCGGTCTCGTCTTTCGGATTGCTGTGCCCCGTCACAAAAATGACCGGAATATCACGCGTGCGCACATCACTCTTCAGCTGCGAACACACCTGATGACCACTCATGCCAGGCATGATGACGTCGAGCAAAATCAGGTCGGGAAGTTGACTGGCACAAAAGGCCAGGGCCTGCTCGCCACTGGTCGCCATGTAGACCTCATGGTCTGCCTTGAAGATCTGGTGCAGAACCTGTATGTTGGCGGGCTGGTCGTCCACCACCAACAAGGTGGGTTTGCGCATTGTCGGTTGGGTCATGTCAAAGGGAGACTGTGCCCCAATTCGGCTGCCGTGACAAGAGCCACGCCTGGGCCGCACCAATGGCTCGACACGTCGCGGGCCATCGTTGCAGAAAGGCTACTTACCCGTCGGCACGGCACCCGCGAAAGTTCCGGCCCGCACCAGTACCATACCTTCAGGTTTGAGGTATTTTTTAATCGCGCCATTCACTTGCTGATCGGTCAATGCATTGATCCGGGCCGGAAATTCATCCAGCCAGTTCACGTCGTAACCCCGATTCACGGCACTCAGCAAAGCACCTGCCATGCCACCGGTCGTGGCCAGGTCCACTTTGAACGAGCCAATCAAATTGGTCTTGCGTGCGCTGATTTCGGCTGGCGTTGCACCCGCGTCATACCAGAGCTTGAGTTGACGTTGACTCGATGCAATGCCCTTATCCAGCAAACCGGGCGCAAAGGTGGCCGAGATGCGCCAGTCGCCATCGTTCACCATGTCGCCTGCCAGGTTGGCACCCACACCGTAGGTCAGGCCTTCCTTGTCGCGCACATTGGCCATCAGACGCCCGGTAAAGCCACTGCCCAAAATGGCCGTGGCCAGGCGCAGGGCCTGGTAGTCGGGGTCGCTGTAGCGCAGGCCGCTGGGTTGCCCCATGACGACGGACACGCTGGTCTTGCCGTCCATCACAACGTCTTGTGTAGCTGCCGTGGCGGGGCCTGCGGGCTTGGCGGCACGAACCACCGCTTTTCCGCCGCTCCAGCCTGCAAAGGATTTGGCAATTTCGGCTTGCAGGGCGGGCAGGTCCAGGTCACCCACCAGCACCAGGGTCATGGCAGCCGGGCCATAGTTGGTTTTGTGAAAGGCCAGCACATCGTCCAGCGTAGCGGATTCAATGGCAGCCAGCATATCGTCAGGGGCCACTGAACGGCTGGGGTGGCCCACCGGGTAAGTTAATCGGTTAAAGGCGTCTGCGGCGCGAAAATCCGTACTCTCCAGGCTGCGCTTGAGACCGCCTGCCATTTGCTTCTTGGCTTTGGCAAACTCTTGCGCCGTGAAGGCCGGGGAGCGCAGTTGTTCAGCAATCAAGCCCAACAACAGAGGCGCATCTTTCTTCAATGACTTGGCGCTGACGTCCAGCAGGTCTGTTCCCACCCGGAAGTTGATGGCAGCACCCACCGCTTCGAGCTTCTCGGCGATAACGAACTTGTCTTGCGTCTTGGTTCCCTGGTCAAGCAACATGGCGGTGAGCGTGGCCACGGCCGGATTGCCTGCCATACCCTGCGAACGGCCGGCCGGCAGGGATGCACGCACGGTCACGACGTCTTTCACGCCCGTGGGGTAGGCGATGACGTCCACGCCGGCG
>CAIYDK010000104.1 GCA_903924955.1 uncultured beta proteobacterium
ATCTTCACGACTTTCGCCTGGGGTCTGCAAGACCTGTCACCGCAAATGCAGGGCGCATGCAACGAAGACTACACCATCGAAGAACTGGCCAAGATTGGCGAGCGCATCTGGAACATGGAGCGCGAGTTCAACAACCGTGCCGGATTCACCAACAAGGACGACAGTCTGCCGCCGCGCCTCACCAGTGTGGAAGGCGCCTGCAAGACCGGCCCGGCAAAGGGCAAGTTCAATATGCTGGCCGAAATGTTGCCCAAGTACTATGCAGCCCGCGGCTGGGATAGCGAAGGTCGCCCCACAGCGGCTACCAAGGAACGTCTGGGCCTGTAAAGGGCAAAATCCGGACTGAAGTCAACGAAACAGCGGTCTTCAGTGACCGCTTTCTTTTTGGAGAATCAAATGACCCACCACCTCATCCTCGGCGCCGGCCCGGCCGGCGTCATCGCTGCAGAAGCCATCCGTAAGCTTGCGCCCGATGACACTATCACCATGGTCGGTGACGAGCCCGAGTCGTCCTACTCGCGCATGGCTATTCCTTACTTGTTGATGGGCAACATTGACGAACGTGGCACCTATCTGCGCAAAAGTCCTAGCCACTTTGATGATCTCAAGATAAAAGTGGTTCGAGCCCTCGTCAAATCAGTGCAGTCAGCTACGAAAACAGTAGCGCTTGACAACGGTCAGTCGCTCAGTTTTGACACATTGCTGATTGCTACAGGCTCGCACCCGATGCGCCCGCCGATCCCCGGCATCGACTCCGAAGGCGTGCATCCTTGCTGGACCCTGGCCGATGCCCGCGCCATTGCGTCACTGGCCACCAAGGGTGCGCGCGTGCTGCAACTCGGTGCCGGCTTCATCGGCTGCATCATCATGGAAGCGCTGGCCGCCCGCGGGGTGGAGTTGAGCGTGGTCGAGATGGGCGACCGCATGGTGCCGCGCATGATGGGCCCAACGGCGGGCGGAATGATTCGCGACTGGGTCCAGGCCAAAGGCGTGCAGGTCTTTACCAGTACCAAGGTTGAAAGTATCACCGCAGGCAAGCCCTTGCTGGTCAAGCTCTCCAACGGCAAGACTGTGGAGGCTGACCTGGTCATCAGCGCGGCCGGTGTGCGCCCTGCCATCGGCTACCTGAAAGACTCCGGCATCACCTGCTTACTGGGTGTGCTGACGGACGAACATCTGCAGACCAATGTGCCGGGCATCTTCGCAGCCGGTGATTGCGCCGAAGCTCTGGACAAGGTCAGTGGCAAGATGATCGTCAGTGCCATTCAACCCAACGCTGCCGAGCAGGCCCGCGTGGCCGGGGCCAACATGGTGGCATTTTCGCGCGGAAAGGCCGCCCCGTCCAACCTCAAGGGCGTCACGCAAATCAACGTGCTCGACACGTTGGGTTTGATATCCACCAGCTTCGGTGACTGGCAAGGCCGCCCGGGTGGCGAGCATGTGGAATTGACCGATACCAAAGCCGGCCGGCACCTGAGTTTGCAGTTTCAGGGCGATGTGCTGGTAGGTTGCAACAGCGTGGGCTGGACCGAGCATGTGGGCGTGATGCGCGGTCTGGTCGAGGGCCAGGTCAAATTGGGTGAGTGGAAGGAGCGGCTTAAACAGGACCCCACCAAGCTGATGGAAGCCTATCTGGCCAGCGCGCAGGCGCAAGGGCAATGGGCCGGTGCGAAGGACGAGCGACGTAGATAAATGAAGATTACGCTCAAACTATTTGCCTCGCTGACCGACTATCTGCCGGTTACCTCGAAGTACACCAATATCGTTGAGATCGAGGTACCCGACGGCGCCACCATCACGCAGGTCACCGAGCCCTATCAGCTGCCGCCGGCGCTGGTGCATCTGGTACTGGTCAATGGACGCTACATCGCGCCCGATCAGCGGGCCAGCGAGGCGTTGGCCGAAGGCGATGTGCTCGCCATCTGGCCACCGATAGCCGGTGGTTAGCTAATCATTAAGCATGCAATCTTTTTACCCTGAGCGCTTCGAGCGCGAAATGGGCTGCACCGAGGCCGACTGGCTGCGCTGGTTGCCCGGCGCGGTGGGTGATAACCACTGGAAGCTTCAAGAGCACTCTGCCGGTGTGCGTATCGGGGAGGGTGCGCTCGGTTTGAAGTGGCAGGTGGGCGCTCCACGCGTCATCGCGTTGGTGCGGATGCCGCGCCTGCTGGTGAGTTTTCGCTTTGCGGGGCTGGATGATGCTCAGCGCTACGCATTCATGCAGCGGTTTGATTTGTATATGCAGAGGGGCGGTGGGTGAATCTCTAATCGTTGTTGATCCATGGATCCTGGCTGACACGTTGCCCGCTTGCATTGATCAAATTGACGTCGTACTTGAACTGCTTCTTGTCGACGTGTTTTAGCTTCTTGCAAGCATATATGGTCGAAGAAGAGCCTTGTTTTCCGCAGTCTCCGTAATCTGTGCCATCTCCGGCAATGACGATGCCGTTATTGGCAAACGAATAACCGGCAGTCGCAACCGACCACACGATTTTTTGATGATTTTTTGACATGTTTGCCGGATCGGGGCTCACAGATATCACACCATTTTTAACCGACACGATTACGGTTCTTTCAGAATTCCCTTGGGCCATGGCGCCTTGCGCAATGGCCAAGCCGGCAAGCAATGTGTATAGAAGTCGCATTGAAAGTCTCCAGGTAATTCGACAGCCAAAATGGTGGCGATGATTTCATTCTACGCACAGTTGCCATAATGCAGAATGACCGCAGAACGACATCAACTTGAAGTCACTATCGCCACATTGGAAGCACAGCGTCCGGTGCTTGGCGATGCAGTGGTGGATATGTCCGTGGCGCCCTTGCGCGCCAGGCTCAATGCGCTGTCAACGGCATCGGAGTTGGACCCAGAGCGGTGCGGTCAAGCACTCAAACAGGTCACTATTCTTTTCCTGGATATCGTCGGCTCCACTGCATTAAGCCTTCAACTCGATCCAGAAGAATTTCACGACATCGTTGACGGGGTTTTGCGACGCGGCACGAAAATTTTGGTAGATCATGGCGGCAAGGTCGTCAGCTATGCGGGCGACAACATCATTGCCATTTTTGGTGGCGTCGAATCCAGTGAGGATGCCGCGGAGCGTGCGGTACATGCTGGGCTGGGATTACTGAGAATTGGTAGTGACCTGCAAGCAGATGTGTTGCAACGTTTTGGCTTGGATGGCTCCAATGTGCGAGTTGGCGTCCATACTGGACCGGTCTTGCTGGGCGGAGGGGTGCAGGCGGATAACACAATTAGTGGTCTTAGCGTCAACGTTGCTGCGCGCATGGAGCAAACTGCCCCGCCCGGCGCAATGCGGATCAGTCACATCACCTATGGCATGGTGCGTGGCGTGTTCGATGTTGAGCCACAGGCCCCAGTCAGAGTCAAGGGTATTGATGCCCCCATGCTGACCTACCTGGTTCGTCGTGCAAAACCCCGTGCTTTTAGAGTTACTTCGCGCGGGATTGAGGGCGTTGCAACTCGGATGATTGGGCGCGAAGTTGAGCTGGAAATGCTGCAAGACGCATTCCTTCAACTCTGCCAGCAGCGACGTCTCGAGGTGCTACTCATTGTTGCCGAGGCAGGTCTTGGCAAGAGTCGGCTTCTCTATGAGTTCGGTAACTGGGCTGACGTTCGACCTGAAGTTTTCACTATATTTCGGGGTAGCGCGAACCCGCAGTCCCAATTGCAACCTTACGGACTCTTGCGCGATATCCTGGCATGGCGATGCCAGCTGCTCGACAGCGACAGTATGGAGGAGACCAAGAGAAAGTTTGAAGCGAGACTCTCAGAAATTTTTACGGATGAAGGCGCAGACCTTGCTTCTGCTCACATCCACCTTCTTGGACAACTTGTTGGCCTGGACTTTAGCGAGAGTCGTCACGTCAGGGGCATCGTCGATGATGCAAAGCAGATTCGCAATCGTGGGTTTCACGCTGCGGCACAAGTCTTTCGGCGAATTGCCTTGCGAACCGGAAATCCCATCGTGCTGGAACTGGATGATCTGCATTGGGCGGATGACGCCTCGCTTGATTTTCTCAACTACCTTGCCGAAGTAAATCGCGATGTACCGCTAATGATTATTGGGGTGACCCGTGCAACACTTTTCGAGCGTCGCACGGATTGGCGCAGCACCGAGGGATTTATCAAGCGAATTGATCTTGAGCCCCTGGACAAGACCGGCAGTCGACTGCTTGCCAACGAGTTGTTAAAGAGGCTGGTGGAAATACCAGCGACGTTGCGTGATCTGGTCACAGGAGGAGCCGAAGGCAACCCCTTCTACATGGAAGAGCTGATAAAGATGCTCATCGATCAGGGTGCCATTGAAACCACAGATGCGCAGTGGCGCGTCAATGCTGAAAAACTGGTCAGCACTCAAGTTCCTCCGACCCTCACGGGGATCTTGCAAGCCCGTCTGGATGGACTGCCGTCTGCGGAGCGCAAGGCGTTGCAGAAGGCCAGTGTGATCGGGTTTACGTTTTGGGATAGAGCGTTAGGCGCACTCGACCTGCATGCCACCGAGGCACTTCCAGCGTTGCTGCGAAGAGGGTTGACGTTACAGCGCGAAGCCGGTACTTTGGAAGATGCGCACGAATTCGCATTTAAGCACCATATCCTCCATCAGGTCACTTATGAGACCTTGTTAAAGAGTTATAAGCGCGAACTCCATGCAAAAACAGCGCATTGGCTCGCCAACTTGACAGGCGCACGCGCTGGCGATTTTTTGAGTGCGACAGCCGATCACTATGAGCAGGCCGGTGACTACCCCAACGCGGTTGAGTTCTTCATCCGTGCGGCTGAACATGCCAAGGCCGGTTATGTCCATTTGTCCGCCTTGAATCAAGTGGCACATGCGCTGAACTTGTTGGAATCCATGAAGAAGGGTAATGGTGACGATGTCCTGCTCGCCCAGTTGCAATGGAGGTTATTGGACGTACGCGAGTCAACGCTGAATTTGCAAGGAAAGCGGGACGCACAGCGTGCGGACCAGGTCGCGATGGAAGCGGTCGCGAACACGCTGAACGACAAACAGCGTAAGGCGGAACTTGCGAGTCGACGTGCGCATCTGGCCATGCGTATCTCCGACTTTGACACGCAAGCGGTTGCCGCTCGCAATGCAATCGAACTCGCCGGTCATGCGTCAGATGATGAATTGCGGCTGAAGTCGCAAAGAGTACTGTGTGCGGCGTTTATAGGGCAGGGCAATGCGACGGCGGCCATGGACTTGGTCCAAAGCGGATTGTCGGAGGCGAGGCGGCGGGGCTTGCGGAGATTGGAAGGATCACTGCTTTCTGATTTATCCAATATGCTGTTCAATCAAGGCCAAATCCTCACTTCCATGGAAACGATTTCTCAGGTATTGGAGATCAATCGTGAAATCGGAGATCGAATCAACGAGGCAAAGAACGTAGGAAATCGCGGTGTTATCTGGCTCCAGCTTGGCGCGTTGCGTGAGGCTGGACCGGATATCGAAGCGGCCTTGGAAATGAGTCGCACGGTTGGAGATCGCACCAGCGAGGGCGCGCATTTGGCAAACCTCTCGAGACTGATGCTCATGCAAGGCAATGAGACCCTGGCATTGACCCATGCACGCGCTGGGTTGGATATTGCCGTAGCGACCGAAGCGGCCTCTTGGGAGACGATTAGTTTGGTTTACCTGGGCAACGCCGAGTTGGCCCTTGGCCGACTGGCTGATGCGAAGCGAGCCTTCGACAGTGCAGAATCGATTGCCAAGCGAATTGGGAACGCCTGGCGTTTTGATGCGGTTGCCGGTCTGGCACGCGTCGCGCACGAAGCAGGAGACCTGGAAGAGGCAATGCGACAAGTGGAAATATTGATGCACCAAATGGAAATTACATCCGGATTGGATGAGGTTGACCTTCCGCGGTTAGTCGAATTGACCTGTCATAACGTCCTGACCGCGGCGGGAGATTCCCGCGCGCATGGAGTGCTGATACGTGCCCATAATCTTTTACTGGCCCAGGCAGTGGACATTCCGGATGCAACTCTGCGGCAAGGCTTTCTTGACAACATTCCAGAGCACCGCGGACTTGTGAATGCTTGGGCGGCCTTCAATGGACAGACGTGATGGCTTGTTTAGTCAGGGTATTTGATTTACAGCAAACGCTTTAAATACTCCATGGGGTATATTAGGCGGGTGTACAAATTTTCAGGAGCCTCCCATGAGTACCTTTGACCACGTTGGTTTGATCAAAGACATCAACACCAACCTGTCGCCCCTGCGCAAGGCGCAACCCGACGCCATGCAGGCATTTGGTCAATTGGCCGGTGCCGCGATGAAGGAGGGCACTATCAGTGCCAAACACAAGGAACTGATTGCCTTGGCCATCGGCGTCACCCAACACTGTTCCGGCTGCATTGGCTTTCATGTCAAGGCGCTTCACAAACTGCAGTGCACCCGCGCCGAACTCGAAGAAATGCTCACCGTCTGCGTCTACATGGGCGGTGGCCCTGCGCTGATGTACACCGCAGAGGTCATCAAGGCATGGGAAGACATGGCTCCAAAATGAAACATTCTCTAATAACCCGTCGTTTGATGGTCGCCACACTTGGCTTGGGCGCGCTGGGCTTGACGCATGCGCAGGCGCGAATTGATTCCGAGTCGGTCACGCTGGAGGTTGCTCGCAAAGAGCTGGAGAGTGGCACGTCACGCGTCATTGATATCCGCGAGCCACAGGAGCACGCTGGTGGTGTTGCACCTGGCGTGCAGCTGTTGCCCATGCGCCAACTGGCGGGCCGCATCAGCGAAATTCCGAATGACCCCAAGCAGCCGGTCCTGCTGATTTGCAATACCCAAAACCGCTCCAGTGCGACCTGGAAGTACCTGCGCGAAAAAGGTTACACCAACGTGCGGTTTGTGCAGGGCGGCATGAGTGAATGGACCCGCCGCGCTTGGCCGCTGGTCAAACCTTAGCGGTTTTTTTGGAAGTGTTGGAGCGGAGTTTGCGCTGCGAAAAACTCCACCACGGCAGCACGGCGCTGAGCGACAAAACCTGCCCGCACTGGTCGGGAGCGTAGCCCGCCAGAGTTTTTAGTTGATGCTGCCATTCGGCACTTTGCAAAACCGAGCGCAATGCAACGATGGCCGGGTCGTCCAATGCCGATTTAAGGCACACCAGATGATAGTTCTCACGCACTATCGGTACAAAGTCCAACCCCTGTGCGCGTGCCGCCACTTCAATGCCCAGGGCTACATCGGCTGCGCCCGACGCAATGGCGTGTGCTGCGGCCGTGTGCGATGGCTCGGTGCGCTCAAACCCCTGGATATCGGAAACCGCTAGTCCCTGTTGCTGCATCAATTCGTCGAACACCACACGGGTGCCAGTGCCCAGTGCGCGGTTGATAAAGCGGGCTTTGCGAAGTTGGACGTCCTGAAGCGTTAGAAGCTTAAGTGGGTTGCCTGCTGCCACCATCAACCCCTGGGTGCGCTGTGCAAACCCAATGATTTTGTGCAGGCCTGGCAGCAATAATGGTTTGTACACGCGCTCGGCCAGTGAACCGGGTGCCGGGTGCTGCAGCGTATGAAAACCCGCGATCACGCAGCGCCCTTCGTTCAGCCCGCGAATGGCATCCACGCTCCCGCAGTAGCGAATGTCCAGATGCAGTTGCGCAGGCTCCAGCGCGTGCTCGCGCAGGGTGGCCAGGGCATCGTCATGGCTGGCGTAGAGCGTGACCACATGCGCGTCGGCGTCAAAGGCCACGGCAAAGGCCCGCTCCAGGTCGCCGCGCAAGGCTTCAATCTGTGGTGCCAACCGGGCCTGTGCCTGGCGCTCGGCCCACATCAGTTTGGCACCGAATTCGGTCAGGCGGGCAGACTGGCCTTTTTCCCACACGACCAATTCATTACCCAGTTCGCTTTCCCAGCGCTTGAGTTCGCCCCACACATGGCGGTAACTCAAACCCAGAGCCCGTGCTCCCGCCGAGATGGACCCCTGCGATGAAACGGCTTGCAGCAAATCCATGAGAGGGTTGCGTACGAGGGCCGGGCTGCCGTCGCGGGAAAGGGTGTAGTGGAACTGGAGCCTATGCATGGCGTTTCATATCGCTGGAGATTGTGTCGGTGGATACGATACAGCAACCCATGACCACTCTTACTGACAGCGTCTCGACCGCGCTGCAACTCATCGTTTCCCTGGACCCCGGCTTGCTGGCCATTGTGGGGCGTTCCCTGTCCATCAGTGCTACGGCCTGCGTCATGGCCTGCGCTGTGGGATTGCCGCTGGGCGCCTGGCTGGGCGTCGCACGCTTTGGTGGTCGCACGGCGGTGCTTGCCGTGCTCAATACCGCGCTGGCCGTGCCATCAGTGGTGGTCGGGTTGGTTGTGTACCTGCTGTTATCGCGGTCAGGGCCGTTGGGATATTTGGGTTGGCTGTTTTCATTCAAGGCCATGGTGCTGGCGCAGGCGCTGCTGGTCTTGCCGGTGGTCACTGCGCTGACCCGCCAGGCGGTTGAGGACGCAGAAAACGCGCACGGCGAGCAATTGCGCTCTTTGGGTGCGCGCGCGCTGCTACGTAGCCTGCTGCTGGCCTGGGACGAGCGCTATGCGTTGCTGACTGTTGTGATTGCTTCGTTTGGCCGAGCCATTTCGGAGGTGGGTGCAGTCATGATTGTGGGTGGCAATATCGATGGTTTCACCCGTGTAATGACGACAGCCATCGCACTGGAGACCAGCAAGGGCGACCTGCCGCTGGCCCTGGGCCTGGGCCTGGTGCTGCTGGGCGTAGTGTTGTTGCTCAATGCCGTGATCACTGGCGTGCGCCACTGGCGCGAACAGGCCGAGGGCAGCAGCCTGACGGTTGCCACGGTGGGTACTGCCGCGTGAACCCAGTATTTGAACTGGCATCCGCTGGCATTCACTACGGCAGGGCCGCGGCTGGCGTGTCTGCGCTGTGCGACGTAAGTCTGACTGTTCAGCCCGGCGAGCGCATTGCCCTGGTGGGCGCCAACGGCAGTGGCAAGAGCACGCTGTTGCGCCTGTTGCATGGGTTGGCGGCACACAC
>CAIYDK010000105.1 GCA_903924955.1 uncultured beta proteobacterium
ATGGCCAGCGGCTTGTCAAATACTCTGGAGAGGATGTCACCCGGTCGCATGCCGCCGCGGGCCAGGCAAAGAATGGTGTCAAACTCCCAACCGGACTGGTGAATCCTGATCGCCAGTTTTTCGATCAGGTTGTGGTACTCATCGTAGCTTACGTAAAGATGCTTGCCGTCTTCAGTTAACATGATCTGCTCCTATATTTATAGCGTGTTACGCAATATTAACGGGGGCTACAGCCCAATATCTCTTAAAGCTTTGCGTCTAACCCTATTCCGCGAGGTACGGGTGGCGCATCATGATGGTGTGATCCCGGTCCGGACTGGTGGACACCATGTGGATAGGCACGCCGGTGACTTGCTCGATACGCTGCAAATACAGGCGCGCATTGATAGGCAATTTGTCGTACTGGGTAACTCCAACGGTGCTGTCACTCCAGCCTTCCATGACTTCATAGATGGGTTTGCAACGCTCGATGTCATCGGCGCCCATTGGCAAAATATCCAGCGTCTCGCCGTCCATTTCATAGCCGGTGCAGAGCATTAATTCTTTAAGTCCATCCAGCACATCAAGCTTGGTAATGCACAAGCCAGACAGTCCATTAACCTGTGCCGAACGCTTGAGCAAGGCTGCGTCAAACCAGCCACAACGGCGTGATCGACCGGTCGTGACGCCCTTCTCCGCTCCCACGGTACTCATGTGGTAGCCGGGTGTGCCAGGCACTTCCCATTCGAGTTCTGTTGGGAATGGCCCACCACCCACTCGGGTGCAATACGCCTTGGTAATGCCCAGGATGTAGTGCAGCATGCCAGGGCCTACGCCTGAACCGGCAGCCGCATTTCCTGCCACACAGTTGCTGGAGGTTACATAGGGGTAGGTTCCGTGGTCTACGTCCAGTAGTGTTCCCTGGGCACCTTCGAATAGAAGATTGGCCCCGTGGTGATGTGCCTCGTTGAGCTCTCGGGATACATCGGCCATCATGGACCTGAGTAGTTCGGCGTGGCGCATGGCCTCGTCGTACACCGGCTCAAACAGAACTTTGCCGTCGGCCATATACGGAGCAAGAGCAGGTCCAAAATCAAACGCGACTGAACCTAAATAACTGGTGAGCACATGGTTGTGCAGGTCCAGCAGTTCCCGCAACTTGCTGGCAAAGCGTTCGGGGTATTTCAGATCCTGCACCCGCAGGGCCCGACGGGCGATCTTGTCCTCGTAGGCCGGGCCGATACCCCGCCCTGTCGTGCCGATCTTGGCGTTGCCGCCTTTTTCGCGGGCCGCCTCGCGGGCCACGTCCAGCGCAGCGTGGAATGGCAGGATCAGCGGGCAGGCTTCGCTGATGCGCAGGCGCGAGCGTACCTCAACACCGACTTTTTCCAGGCCTTCGATTTCCTCGAATAATTTGGCAGCTGACAGAACGACACCATTGCCGATGTAACACTTGACACCCGGGCGCATGATGCCGCTGGGGATCAGATGCAGGGCCGTCTTTACGCCGTTGATGACCAAGGTATGGCCTGCATTGTGGCCACCCTGAAAGCGCACTACGCCCTGGGCGCTTTCGGTCAGCCAATCGACCAGTTTGCCCTTGCCTTCGTCGCCCCACTGCGTGCCGACGACGACGACGTTGCGTCCTTTGGTTGTATTCATTGGGATGTTTCTCAAATAGCTTTCACAACCCATTGTCCCGCTGCTTGAAACAGCTCACGGTCACAATGGAACTCATCAACTTGACTCTCGTGGCCGGGTAAGACGCACACCACGGTTTCACCCTTGCGGCGCAATGCAGCAATGGCTGCTCGCAGTTCTGCCGCTTCGCCCCACGGTGCGCGAATGGCCGCTCGCAAAGGGCGCTCCGCCGCAACGCCCGTCAGTGCCTTGATGTCCAGACTAAAACCGACAGCCGGACGCTTGCGGCCAAACACCAAGCCAACCTCATCGTACCGACCACCGCGTGCCAACGCATCGCTGGCTCCGGGCGCATACATCGAAAACATGGCTCCGCTGTAATACGCGTATCCCCGAAGGTCCGCCAGATCAAACGAAACGGTGGCACCTTCGATATGACTTGCCAGCCATTTCAGATGCACCAGAGCGGCTTCAATTTCGTTCGATTTTGGCAATAGCCGGTTCGCTTCATCCAATACCGAGGCGTCACCGTACAGCTGTAAAAGGTCGCTCAAAGCCTGCGCGGTCACACGCGGCGCGTGGCGCAACAAAGCCTTCAACTCGCTCGCATCTTTGGCAGCCAACGCCGCATGAATAGCTGACAACTGGCTCGCATCCAGCGCAAGATCCTTGAGCAACGCATGCACGATGCGTGCATCCGCCATATCAACACTGATAGCACCCACTTGCGCCACCTTGAGCGAATCCAATGCCAGTGTCAGGATTTCGAGATCAGCCTCTAGACCCGTATGACCGTAAATTTCGGCGCCAAACTGGAGCGGTTCGCGGGTGGCGTGCGGACCACTGGGGCGGGTATGCAAAACAGGCCCGCAATAACACAGGCGGGTGACGCCATCGCGATTGAGTAAATGAGCGTCAATCCGGGCAACCTGCGGGGTGCTGTCCGCACGCAAACCCATCATTCGCCCTGAAATTTGATCAACGAGTTTGAAGGTTTGCAGGTCCAGCGCTTCGCCGGCACCCGACAGCAAAGACTCCAGATGCTCCAACAACGGGGGCATGACCAGTTCATAGCCATAACAACGGGCCATGTCCAGCAGGTCCCTACGTATTTCTTCGATGTGGCGCGCTTCAGAAGGCAGCACATCGGCAATGTGATCCGGCAAGACCCAAGCTGACATGTGAAAAGAGGAGGCTATTAAAACTGCGATTTTACCGGGCTTGTCGCCCCGTTCTCAGGGCGAGACCCACCAAATCATCACCAAACCGCTCAGTATGCTGAACAATGCAAAAAAGCGGATCTGTCCGTCACTGAGCGCTAGCAATTGCGTAAACATCTTTCGCCATCCCTCGGGTGAGGCAAAAGGAAACAGACCTTCAATCACCAACACCAGTGCAATTGCCA
Source organism: uncultured beta proteobacterium (assembly GCA_903924955.1). GTDB lineage: Bacteria > Pseudomonadota > Gammaproteobacteria > Burkholderiales > Burkholderiaceae_C > Allorhodoferax. Next base: position 3,026 of record CAIYDK010000105.1, read on the forward strand.
GCCAAATCGTATCGCTACTCAAAATTTACTTCTTTGCATTTCCAACGGGTGCCACGCCGCCGCGAAAGACCTTGAAAAACTCGGAGGATGATGGATCAAGCACCATAACATCACTCTTGTTGCTGAAGCTGGCCTTGTAGGCGTCCAGGCTACGGTAGAACTGAGCGAACTGGGGGTCACGCCCAAACGCTTCCGCATAAATACGCGCGGCCTCGGCATCACCCTCACCCTTAATCTTCTGTGCATCACGGTAAGCGTTCGCAATGGTGACTTCGCGCTGTCGTTCCGCATCGGCGCGAATTTTTTCACCTTCGGCTGCACCGGTGGAGCGTAACTCGTTGGCTACACGTTTGCGCTCGGCTTCCATGCGGCGATAGACTGATTCGGTGATGGCTTCCACATAGTCCACCCGTGTGATGCGAACATCAACCACATCGACGCCCCATGGCTTAGTACCGCGTACCTTGGTCAATACCTCCGCTTTCACATCGGTCATCAAGTCCTCCCGTTTGAGGGAGAGCAGTTCTTTGACCGTGCGTTTATTGATTTCTTCCTGAAACGCATTTCGAACCACCCGGTTCAATTGGCTTGCGCCTGCGCCTTCGTTCAAACCCACATTGCGGATGTACTCCGTCGGCTCCGAAATGCGCCAGCGAACATACCAGTCAATGACGACACGTTGCTTTTCGGCCGTCAGCATGGGCTCTGAGTCTGTGCTGTCCAGCGTCAACAGCCGTTTGTCAATGTAGGAAACATTTTGAAATGGCGGCGGAAGCTTGAAGTTCAGCCCTGGCTCTGTGATTACGTCCTTGATTTGCCCCAATGCATACACCACACCAAATTGGCGCTGGTCCACCACAAACAAGGTGGAGCTCGCCAGTGCAATCAGCACCAGCAAAGACGAGAAAATTAGTCCGATCCGATTCATGGGGAGCTCCTAGCGAGATTCACGTTCGCGCGTCCGGGCCGCTTCACGGCTACGGGCATCGTTGGCAGCAGCACTGGGCAGCACTGCATGGGACGGAGCAGTTGTTGCGGCACTTGGCACGATCGACCCGGCATCACTTGCAGAAGCCCCCATCTGCATGATTTTGTCCAACGGTAGGTACAGCAGATTGGAGCCTTGCTTGGAATCCACCACGACTTTGGTCACATTGCTATAAATTTGCTGCATGGCATCCAGGTACATACGGTCCCGCGTCACTTGGGGCGCTTTCTGGTACTCAACAAACACCGAGCGGAAGCGTTGCGCATCGCCTTGCGCCTGCGCAACCACGCGCGCCTTATACGCTTCAGCCTCTTCTTTCAGACGCGATGCAGAACCTACTGCTCGGGGTATGACGTCATTTGCATACGCCTGGGCTTCGTTTTTGGCGCGCTCGCGTTCCTGTCCGGCCTTGAGCACATCGTCAAATGACGCCTGCACTTGCTCGGGCGGTCTCACCCCACCCTGTTGCAAATTAATACCCACAATCTCGATGCCGACTTTGTAGCGGTCCAGAATGGACTGCATCATGGCAAGCACACGCGGCGCAATCTGATCGCGCTCTTCTGAAAGAGCGGCGTCCATTTTCATTTTGCCCAACACCTCGCGCACCGAGGTCTCTGCCGCCTGAACTACGGCCTCAGCCGGGTTTTTGCTCTCAAACAGGAATGCGCGGGCATCACTCAAACGATATTGAACCGCGAATTTGATATCCAGGATGTTTTCGTCCTGGGTCAACATGGCCGACTCGCGCAGTCCGGTCGCTTTGAGCACCGTATCACGCCCAACATCAACGGAACGAATCTGCGTGACGAACACGAGTTCATGGCGCTGTATGGGGTACGGCAGTCGCCAGTTGAAACCGGCATAGACCGTTTTGTTGTACTTTCCAAACTGGGTAATGACCGCTTGCTGGCCTTCCTGCACAATGAAAAAACCGGTTCCGAGCCAAATGAGGACCAGCACTCCCAAAATGAGTCCCACCCCAATGCCTGCACTCTTCATATCCGGCTGAAAGTTACCCCCACCACCACCATTACCGCCACGCGGAGGCTGTGATGGTTTACCAAAAACCCCTCCCAATTTGCGATTAAAGTCCTTCCAGAGTTCGTCGAGGTCCGGCGGGCCAGAATTTGGGCGTCCGTTCGCCTTCCCATTATCGACCGGTGGCAAAGTTGGCTCACCCTCGGGCGGCTTTGCTTCTGGTTTACTGGAATCACTCGCCTTGTCATCTCCACGGCCCCACCGGGAGTCATTCAAATTGAACATCTTTCCGAGCCATCGAGGAGGCGAAAAAACGCGGGTTGTAAAAGCACGAATGGAAGGTTTCATTTCGTCATTATTCATTGGTCTGTGCCCCATTGTGCCTAATCAGATTTCGTCCCCGAAGTTCTCGGGGGCAAGGGTCGCTTCCGGTGCCGTCTGCTCTGGTTTGCTGGCGATGCGAGCCAGTCGCTGTCGCAAAAGCGGAATTCCTGTGGACTCCCTGGCGCTGACAAAAATGCGTGGGGTCTGCATACCTTCAATTTCAAACTCATCTTCCCAACGGCTCGGCTGGTGATCCGCATCCAGTGCGTCAACTTTATTGAACACCAGAAGCTGAGGAATGCTATCCGCGCCGATCTCTTTGAGCACACGCTGAACTTGTTCGATTTGCTCAACATAGTTCGGATTGGCAGCATCAATCACATGCAACAGCAAGTCGGCATCGATCGCTTCCTGTAGCGTTGCCTGGAACGCGTCCACCAGTCCGTGGGGCAGGTCCCTGATAAAGCCAACCGTGTCTGAAAGTGAGACGGATCGACCTGTTTCGCCCAGGTAAAGCTGTCGTGTTGTCGTATCCAGCGTGGCAAACAACTGATCGGCGGCGTACGCACGGGCTTTGACCAGCGCGTTAAAGAGCGTGGATTTTCCTGCATTGGTGTAGCCGATGAGTGAAATATTGAATGCATCACGTCGTTCGCGCTGGCGCCTTTGCGTTTGTCGTTGACGCTTGACCTTGCCCAAGCGTTCTTTGGTTCGCTTGATGGTTTCACCGATCATCCGCCGATCAAGCTCAATTTGTGCCTCGCCGGGCCCGCCACGCATACCAATACCACCGCTTTGCCGCTCCAGGTGCGACCAGCGCCGTACCAACCGCGTGCTCAAATACTGCAGCCTTGCTAACTCAACCTGAAGCTTGCCCTCATGGCTGCGCGCTCTCTGGGCAAATATATCCAAAATAAGAAACGTTCGATCATTCACCGGTAGTTCAAGGTGGCGCTCCAAGTTTCGCTGCTGTCCCGGACTCAGGCTTTGGTCAAACAATACTTCCTTGGCGCCCAGTTGAGTGGCCAGCAGCTTGATTTCATCGGCCTTGCCTGAACCAATAAACAAGGCAGCATCTGGTGCTCGACGTTTGCAAGTGACCCGAGCGACCGGTGTCATTCCTGCCGTCTGTGCAAGCAATGCCAATTCCTCAAGTTGCCCGTCAAAATTTGGCGCGCCCAAATCCACACCGACCAAAATAGTTGGCGTGCTAGCAACTCGAGGGTTTTCAATCAAATTGAGTAGGGAAACGCTGACTTCTCTGACCACGGGCCATCACGGCCCGAATACTCAAGAGGCTTCAGTTGCATCTCCGCCCGGCGCGGATAAATTCACAGCACGTCCTGGAACGATCGTTGAAATGGCGTGTTTGTAAACCATCTGAGTTACCGTATTGCGGAGCAATACGACGTATTGGTCAAATGATTCGACTTGACCCTGCAATTTGATTCCATTGACCAGATAGATAGAAACTGGTACATGCTCCCGACGCAATGCGTTGAGAAATGGGTCTTGCAGTAACTGACCTTTGTTGCTCACGATATTCTCCGTGTTCAAAAAAATTAAGAAGAGCGAACGATAACACACCAAGAAGCAGTATTTGCGCCTAGGTCAATAAACCTGGGTGAAGCAAGGAAGAATGTTCAGCCAATCGCCACTCAAGAGTCGTCTTTTCCGGAATACGGGTTCTGCGACGACTTCATTTGGATACGCAATGGCGTACCAACCAGATCAAACTCCTTGCGAAAGCGCCCTTCCAGAAAGCGCTTGTACGCGTCTGTTACATGTTCGAGCGAATTGCCGTGAATGATGATGATTGGAGGGTTCATGCCACCCTGATGGGCGTAACGGAGTTTGGGCCGGTACATACCTGTCTTTTTGGGTGTTTGAAACTGAACGGCTTCAAGTAACAATCGGGTCAAAACGGGCGTTGACATTTTGCAATTCGCTGCTCTGTGCGCCTGTGCAATCGAGTCCCACAACGGACCCAGTCCTTGCCGCTTTTGCGCCGAGATCAAATGCAACGCTGCAAACTTCAAAAAACCTAAACGCGTTTCAATGGATCGCTTTACGAGCTCTCTCTCATACTCGTCAACGGCATCCCATTTGTTGACCGCGACAACGACCGCACGCCCTGACTCAAGAATATATCCCGCAATGTGCGCATCCTGATCAGTCACGCCCTGTGTCGCGTCAATCAGCAACAGCACGACGCTTGATGACTCAATGGCTTGCAGCGTTTTTACGACCGAAAACTTCTCAATCGCTTCAAATACCTGCCCCTTGCGTCGCAAACCTGCTGTATCAACCAACTCAAACCGCTGCCCATTTCTTTCAAACGGAACAGAAATGGCATCACGCGTTGTACCTGGAAGGTCAAAAGCCACCAGTCTTTCCTCGCCGAGCCAGGTGTTAATCAAAGTGGATTTGCCGACATTGGGACGCCCCGCTACCGCCAATTTAATGACACTCGGGTCTTGCACCGGCGCGTCCTCTTCAATTTCCGGAAGAGCTAGTCGCTCAAGCGCCAAATCGACTAACTGTTTAGTACCCTGACCATGCGCAGCTGAAACCGGAAAGACCTCACCCAGCCCCAATTCAAAAAACTCGACAAGTTGTGCACCTGCGGTCATCCCTTCGGCTTTATTGGCGACCAAAACACAGGGCTTACCCAATTTGCGTAAGTACTTCCCGATGTCGTGATCCTGCGATGAAAGCCCCGCACGTGCATCAACCACGAACAGTACGATGTCAGCCTCAGCAACCGCCTGCCGCGTCTGTTTCGCCATCTCCTTGAAAATGCCAGTTGTTGCGTCCGGTTCAAAACCACCGGTGTCAATAACAATGTATTCGTGTGAACCCTGCTTGCCGTTCCCGTAATGCCGATCCCGCGTCAGACCGGCAAAGTCGGCCACGATCGCATCGCGGGTTTTCGTCAAACGATTGAAAAGGGTCGATTTACCCACATTGGGTCGACCGACCAAGGCAATAACAGGTTTCATTCTTTGCGGGGCGACCCGTTATTCTGGCTTGAAGCCGAAGATGCCGCCACGCTGTGTCACAGCAACGACCGTTTTACCAACCAACAAAAGATTGGCAACAATGGGTGATCCGTCCGTTGGCAGTCGATTCAGCGGCGCGCCATCCTTCCGGGACAGGAAATGTAAAGTACCCATCTCGTCACCAACAACTACCGCCTCGCCTGCCAGCACTGGTGCACTCAAGTTGCGAAAACGCAAGCGCTCAGATGTCCAGAGACGTTCGCCATCCGCGCGACGCCAAGCTATGACCCTGCCGTCGCTCTCACTTCCGAACAGCGTCGATCCATCGCCATCAAGCCCGGTTGCCGCTGAAGCCGACTTAGTCCACAGCGTAGTTCCCTTGACGGTATCGACACAACCCACAGAGGACTGGAACGCTCGGACGCAGAGCTCATCGCCGACGCGGCTGACACCCGAAACCAAATCCACCAATCGTTCAACTTCGTTGGTTCCCCTGCTATTGGCAACTTGTGCCTCCCAACGAACTTTCCCATTCAAAGGGTTCATGCCAACCAGTCTGCCACCCAAACCACTTACCAAAGTGTCTCCGACTGCCATGACTATTCCCGAGCGACCAAGTACCAGTGCCTCGCCACTGCGCAGTTGCTGCCACAGCCTCCGGCCACTGGAAGCATCGAAGGCGGCCACAGCTCTATCCCCCGACAGTACAAACACCCGGCCACCCGCAACGAGAGGCGCACTCAAGGTCACGGCACCCAGCTTCTGGCGCCAAATCTCTTTGCTTCCATCCAATGCAATCAGTTCGTTATCACGCGACACCACAGCAGAATACCGACCGTCACTACCAACACCAGCGGACAACTTAACACCCAGAGCAACCCGCCATAAATCCCCACCTGTTCTGACGTCAATTGCCGCCACAACGCCATCCGAACCGGCTACAAACATCAAGTTATCAATGACACGAACCTGAAGGGAAAACGCAACGCCACCGATATTCGAGGACCATGCATTACGCACGCCTAGCAGAGGTACGTTTGGACCCAAGTCAAGCTGCTTCGCCTTTTCCGGACCGGCACAGCCCGCCAACACAAGCAGAGCGCTCAATGCCAACGCAAGTTGACGAAAAAGCGTATTCACAATGGGAACGTAAATCACTTTACTCCCTCCACCACAGACTTCGCTTTTTCAAGCACCGCGGCATCCACTCCCAGCGCGTTGAGCTTGACTCCGACTAGTCGGCGGTACTCGGACTGATCATCAAACGCCTTGTAGGCTTTCTGATATTCGGCCTTTGCTTCTGCTTTTTTCCCCTGAAGACTGTAAATATCACCCCGGCGGTCGTCGGCCAGTGCCGAAAATTCATTGGAAATGCCTGCGTCCAATAATTTAAGCGCATCGTCGTACGATTTACCTTGGATCAAAATGGCCGATAGACGCAACCGTGCAATGGACGAGTAACCTTTGTCGCTGCCGTTTTCGGCAAGCCAATTCAGAATGGCTCTGGATGAATCGGCTTTACCAGATTCGTAGGCCAACTTTGCAACCAGCAGCCCTGCCTGTTGGGTGTAGACCGCCGACGAAAACCGCTCTTTCATGTCTGAAAATGCGCGTTCAGCTTTTTGCGGGTCACCACCCTTGACCACTTTTTCGACTTCGTCATACATGGCAGAAGCTTGAACCGATTGGTTCCGCTGCCACATCTGATAACCATTCCAGGCAGCAACGGCCCCCAAAACGATGATCAATGCCCAAGTGATCAAATTGCCGTACTGTTTCCAAAAGTGCTTGAGTTGATCAAGCTGTTCTTGTTCTTCGAGATCTAGATGATTTGCCATGAAAGTATTCGGTTAAGCGGGGGATTGTAGGCTTTTGGCCCATTCTGTCGGATGGTTCAATGCCTGTTTTAACTGTGCACCACTTCCGTCTCGAAGCGACTTGACCGTAACGACACCCTCTGCGATTTCATCCGGACCAAAAATCAGTGCAAAACGTGCACCAGAGGCGTCGGCACGCTTGAATTGTGACTTGATGCTGCCAAGCCCATCAGCAGTGCCTGCGTGCATTTGAACGCTGACCCCTTCCGACCGCAAAACCTGAAGGCATTGCATTGCTATGGGCAAACCGGCATTTTCGGAAATGATAGCGTAGGCATCTGGAGAAGTTGCAGCACAGGAGCGACCCTGGACTTTCAATAATTCGAGTACCCGCTCAATACCCATTCCCCAACCAACGGCTGGGGTTGGCCTTCCACCCAAAACCTCGAAAAGGCCGTCATAACGCCCTCCTCCGCACAGCGTCCCTTGTGCGCCAAGGTCATCAGTAATAAATTCAAATACGGTGTGGCTGTAATAATCCAGGCCACGGACAAGGCGGGGGTTAACGCTCCATCGCACACCGCAGGCATTGAGTAGTTGCTTTACCGTGTCGAAGTGCTTAAGGGAAATGTCGCCCAAGAAATCCAGCAGTTGTGGAGCTTGCTGAACCATGGACTGCATCGCCGGATTTTTGGTATCAAGAATGCGCAGCGGATTGGCATGCAAGCGACGTGTGGCATCTGCATCCAACATCTCTGCGTGTTTTTGAAAGTACGCAATCAACGCCGTTCGGTGCGCTTGCCGTTCAGAGGCAACTCCCAGACTGTTGAGTTCAACACGCACACCTCCAACGCCCAGTTTACTCAAAAGTTGATGGGCTAACAATATCAGTTCCGCATCGACTTCCGGTCCGGCAAACCCAAGCGCCTCTGCACCTAACTGATAGAACTGCCGATACCGACCTCGCTGGGGACGCTCGTGGCGGAACATGGGGCCCATATAGTAGAGGCGCTTACCACCGTCATAAGTCAAGTTGTGCTCAATAGCAGCGCGAACAACGCCAGGCGTGTTTTCGGGCCGCAAGGTCAGTGCTTCACCATTGAGTTTGTCTTCAAAGGCATACATCTCTTTCTCGACAATGTCCGTTGTTTCCCCTGTTCCCCGCACGAACAAAGCGGTCTGTTCAACAATTGGCGTACGAATATTGCGGTAAGCATGGAGTGCCATTTGATCGCGAACCTGCTCTTCAAACCACTCCCACAACAGGGAATCAGGAGGCAGGATGTCGTTCATGCCCTTAACGGCAAACAGTTTTTCCACTCTACTGGTGGCAGATTTTTCAACCATTCGAACTCTCAATTAGGTGTTGAAACAGCGCTTGCGCCAAATCGCTGTTGGATGTAGTTTTCAACCACTGCCTGAAACTCTGCGGCAATGGAATCACCTCGCAATGTCATTCGTTTCTCGCCATCTATAAATACAGGTGCTGCGGGAGCCTCACCGGTACCAGGCAAGCTGATGCCAATATCTGCATGCTTGCTCTCGCCCGGGCCATTGACGATACAGCCCATCACGGCAACCTTGAGGTTTTCAACGCCAGGAAAGCGTTCTCGCCAGATCGGCATTTTTGCTCTCAAAAACTCATCAATCTGTTGTGTCAACTCCTGAAACGTCGTGCTGGTCGTTCGCCCACACCCTGGACACGCCGTCACGCTTGGGACAAAATTTCTCAAACCCAGAGACTGAAGTATCTCCGAAGCGATAACGATCTCCTGGGAGCGTAATTCGCCAGGTGCGGGCGTCAGGGAGACCCGAATAGTGTCACCAATGCCCTCTTGCAACAAGATACCCAAGGCCACCGAGGACGCAACAGTACCTTTTGTTCCCATACCCGCTTCCGTCAACCCCAAATGCAATGGGTAATTGGAACGGCGACCCAACTCGCGATAAACGGCAACCAAGTCCTGCACACCACTAACCTTGCAGGACAGAATAATTTGACTGGCACTCATACCGATATGCTCAGCCAACTTTGCTGACTCGATTGCGGAGGTAATCAGGGCCTCGTACATAACGGGCTTTGCGCCCCAAGGGACGGAACGTAGACTGTTCTCATCCATCAATGAGGCTAACAACTCCTGGTCCAGACTACCCCAATTGACACCGATTCGAACAGGCTTGTCCCACCGCATGGCGGCTTCAATCATCAACAAAAACTGCCGGTCCCGCTTATCACCCTTGCCAACATTACCTGGATTAATTCGATATTTGGAAAGCGATTTTGCGCATTCCGGGTAGTCCGTAAGAAGGCGATGACCATTGAAATGAAAGTCACCAATCAATGGCACATCAACACCCATTCGGTCCAATTGCTCCCGAATGTAGGGTACCGCTTGGGCCGCCTCAGGCGTGTTTACCGTGATACGGACGATCTCCGATCCGGCGACGGCAAGCTCTTTGACCTGTATGGCTGTTCCAATCGCATCGGTTGTGTCGGTGTTCGTCATCGACTGCAATCTCACAGGTGCATCGCCCCCAACTGTCACAACATTCGAGCCCCAAGCCACCCGAGCTTGCAACGCACGTCGACGCACCGGAGTCGCCAGGGCAATAGGCAAATTGGAATCCACTACTTCACCTCAAATCGTGCAATATTTTCCTTGGCAATGGCTCCCAAATTGAAAGCCTTGCCACGAACTTCTACATCAACGGCGTCTACACGACCGATGACAATGGTCAGTGGCGCATTCCCGGCGGCGCCAACCACCTCGCCCTGTGCCAAAGTCTTGCTCAATTGAACAACCCCTGCTGCGTCCACCACTTTGACCCAGACCGCCGCTTTCGCCTTAAAGACAATCGTGTCCGACGAACCAGTTGGCGAACTAGCCGGAGGTAAGTTACGCTCCGACACTGAAGGGCTGGAGGCCACCTGACCCGGTCCATTGGGCAATGGTGCAGTCGCTCCGTCGCTCTGCACCGAGATGATTGGAACCGAAGCGACTGGGGCAGTCGGGGGCTGCGTTGACGCTTCGGACAACTTTTCGGCAGGCAAAACATCTGAAGAAACGACAGCTTTTGGCGCCTGAATCGATTGCTCAACTTCGAGTGGATTGGCTTGTTTTTCGGGGAAAAAAAACACTGTGGCGATCCCCGCAAACAGCGCAAGCACTATCAAAACCTGTGGTTTTCCAAAAACAGTCGAAATTGAGAGCCCAGCGTTGCCACCGGTCGTGCGAAATGGCGCGTTGATGCCTCGCTCATCACCATTCAGCTTCGGCATAACAGTCGAGGGTAACCTAGCCAATACCGGGGCGGAGTCAATTTTCAGCGCGCGACAGACACTCGCCGCCAACGCACGAACAAAGACTGCATCATGAAGTAGGTCAAGTCTGTCGTTCTCCAGAGCCTCGAGTTTCTTGACTGGGATTTTCATGGAAACTGCCAATGCTGCCACATGCAATCCGGCGGCCTCTCGCGCAATTCGCAACATGCCTCCGGCAGTCAACACCAAACTCTGGGGCGCCACTGTCTTGTCAATTGATTCTTCAGTTACGACCAACTCACTCATTGAACGCCCCTCGCTCTAAAGCCAGATACTCACGTGATTGCGGGAATCGCTTCTTAAGCTGCGCGCCCAATTGCAAAGTTGCGTCACGGTTGTCTAGTCGACGTTCAACTTTGATTCCAAGCCACAATGACTCCGCATTGGCAAGTTCACTGTTGTTTAGTCTGCGCACGTAAAACTGTGAACGCACGAACTCAGCACGCTGAAACAGCAATAACGACAAGTTGTAGGCTGTAATGGGATTGCCAGCGTCCAACTCATACGACCGAACAAAACTGGCTTCTGCGTCCGCATTTTTCCCATATTTTTGCTGACAAAGCCCCTGAGCCATCCACGTTTTTGCCCTGTCACCGTAGTTCGGGTTTGCCAACGCGCTTCCAAACAACTGAACAGCCTCTGATAAACGTGCTTGCTGACAAAGCAGCCAACCATAATTGTGCTGAACCGATGCAGCTTTGGGATTGAGAGTGAGCGCTCGGCGAAAACTCTCCTCAGCAATCGGGGTATCACTTAGGCGCATGTAGATCAAGCCGCGCAGGTTGTAGGCTTCAAATAGATTGGGATCTGCCGCAATCGATTGTTTGAGATGGTCCAGCGCATCGGTCGTCTGCCCCTTGTCAAAATAGGCAACAGCCAATTCCAAACGTAATCTGGCCCGTTTGCGCGTTTCGGGTTCATCAGAATCCGTCACGAGATCCGAGTTCATGCCAGTGCTTGACACATTGGACGCACACGCCGTCAACGTGAGAATCGCCGTGCCCATGAGAGACAACCATAGAACGCAGGAAAGCGCCGCGGCGCCAATTCGCAAATTAGCAGTCATTAACGGTATCCTCTTTGTCAACGGCCACAGGTCTATCAACGTCGCGAATGGGGATGATGCGACGCTTTGTCATCCGATTGTGAATGTCTGTACGGTCGTTGACATCGCCAGCCAACTGACCGCAAGCTGCATCAATATCACTTCCACGCGTTTTACGTATGGTGGTCACTATGCCTGAGTCACTCAGGATTTTTGCAAACGCAATCACCGCAGCGGTATCAGATCGAATCAAACCGGACTCGGGAAAGGGATTGAAGGGTATCAAATTAAACTTGCACCATGCCCCATGTTCCCCATGTAACCGGACCAGTTTGACGATTTCATTTGCGTGCGCCGCTGTGTCGTTTACACCCTTTAGCATGCAATATTCAAATGTAACAAAATCCCGTGGCGCCACATGCAGATAGCGTTTGCAAGCCTGCAATAGATCTGCTATTGGATACTTTTTGTTCAACGGCACAAGGTCGTCTCGCAGGGCGTCATTACTCGCGTGTAGTGAGACAGCCAATGCAACAGGACAGTCCTGACCCAGTCGATCAATCATCGGTACAACGCCAGACGTAGACACAGTCACCCGACGTCGCGACAGTCCGTAGGCGTGGTCGTTCAGCATAACTCGCAGTGCGGGCACCAACGCGGAATAGTTCTGAAGCGGCTCACCCATACCCATCATCACAACATTGGATATGATCCGGTCGCTTTTGCTTAAATGCTTTCGCAAAAAATGCTCCGCAAACCATAACTGGGAAATGATTTCGGCCACGGTCAGGTTTCTGCTAAATCCCTGATGGCCTGTCGAGCAAAATCTGCAGGAAACGGCGCATCCCGCCTGCGAGGAAATACACAGCGTTCCTCTATCTTCTTCAGGAATAAAAACCGTTTCTATGGCATTTCCACCACCCACGTCAAAAAGCCATTTGATCGTGCCGTCCGAGGAAATGTGCTGGGCCAGCACAGGCAATGCTCTGATCTCGGCGGTGGACTTGAGCTTTTCGCGCAAAGACTTTGCCAGATCACTCATCTCGTCAAATTCTGCCGCACCCTTTTGGTGAATCCATCGAAACAACTGGGTTGCCCGAAAACGCTTTTCCCCGAGCCGCTCACAAAAGGCGGCCAATCCGTCGAGATCGAAATCCAGCAGGTTGGCCGTCATTGCATAAATTAACGTGAGTACACGTTCATGCCGGCGAAAAAGAACGCGATTTCAACCGCGGCAGTTTCGGCAGCATCGGAACCGTGCACAGCATTGGCATCAATACTGTCTGCAAAATCGGCGCGAATGGTGCCGGGGGCGGCTTTCTTGGGATCAGTTGCACCCATGAGATCGCGATGCTTCAAAATCGCGTTTTCACCTTCCAGAGCCTGAATCATGACAGGGCCAGAAATCATGAAGTCAACGAGATCTTTGAAAAATGGGCGAGCCTTGTGAACGCCATAAAACGCTTCTGCTTCAACACGAGACAAGTGAGCCATGCGAGCTGACACAACCTTCAGGCCAGCTGCCTCGAAGCGTGCATAAATTTGGCCGATAACGTTTTTGGCAACAGCGTCTGGTTTGATGATAGAGAGAGTGCGTTCGATTGTCATAATATTTCCTGAACTGAAGTAGTAGGCAGTATTCTTGCTTCAACGTGAAACAAAGCCTTAGATTTTAGCATTTGCAGGGCTTTAACCACGTCCCCTGCGGCGTTGCCCACCACCCGGACCGCCGCGTGTCTTTTGGCCAGCGTCCTGACGCTGGCGCGTAAAGCTATCCGCACCGATATACCCGAAGGCCGTTTTCATCGGGTCGGGCTGTGAAGAAACGCCATGACGATCACCCGACTTCTCAAAATGGCTGCCATCACCGCGTCCTCCTCCTTTGGTTGCATTAGGGCCATTGCCTGCTCTGCCTCCCCCTTGCGACGTGCCCCTTTGTCCGTTGTTCGCACCACGCGGTCCTCCTGAACGTCCGGGGCGCCGCTGACCGGGGCCCTGGGCGTTTCCACGAGGCGAAACACCATCGCGCTCATTACCCGCTGTACCCCGACCGCCCGCGGCTTGAACTAAAGCGCGAATATCAGACTCATCAAGCTCCATACAGGCGCCGCGTTTGAGGCCCCTAGGCAAGACCATGGCGCCATATCGAATTCGGATCAAACGACTCACCGCATGGCCTACCGCCTCGAACATCCGTCGAACTTCGCGGTTTCGCCCCTCCGAAATAGTCACTCGGTACCAACAATTGGAGCCTTCACCGCCGCCATCTTCAATTGAGCCAAAATGTGCCATTCCGTCGTCGAGTTTGACGCCCGCCAACAGCATCTGCTTTTCTTCCTTATTCAAGGAACCCAGCACACGAACGGCGTACTCACGCTCAAGGCCAAATCGAGGATGCATCAAACTGTTCGCAAGCTCCCCCGAGCTGGTAAACAGCAAAAGACCTTCCGTATTCAAGTCCAGGCGGCCAACAGACTGCCACTTTCCCTGATGCAATTTGGGAAGCCTGCGAAAAACAGTCGGCCGATTTTGTGGATCATCATGCGTTACGACCTCACCAACCGGTTTGTGATAAGCAATGACACGCGCTGGTGGAGGATCAATGCGAAATCGGATGGGTTTGCCGTTAACTTTGATATTGTCGCCAAACTGAATGCGTTGCCCAATGTGGGCTGGCTCATTGTTGACCGAGATGCGGCCTTCCATGATAAGTTGCTCCATCTCCAGGCGGGAGCCCATTCCTGCTTGAGCCAAAACCTTGTGAAGTTTCGGTGTTTCCGCCATGGGCGCCAATACACGCTTGGGTGCTACAAGACCATCCAAGTCCTCATCCGCATCAAACTGACCGGATACCACGTCATCAAACCGGTTCTGCAATTCACCAGCAGACTTGGGTCGATCTGTAGCTGCCGGCCTATCCAGATTAATTGGCAACTCTTGAATTGCCCCTAATTCAGGCGCAGCTGAACCTCCAACGCTCGTGTCAGCATTGGCCTGACTTTGCAGCGCGGGTGTCTCTGAATCTGCAACGACCGGAGTGCTATCAACAGGATTTGTCTTGTTCATTCTGATATTCCATTCAATGGATGTATTCCCGCCAGTTCGGGTTCTAGCGGCATAACAATTTGCAAATTCGTATCGTCGGAAGTTGCTGAACTTGGAACCACGCCAAGCTCAGCGGTCTCGGCCAAGTCAGTCAGAGTACCGAAGACTTCTCCCTGATTTACCACGCTGTCCAATAGCGGCAGTTGATCAAGCGACTGCAATCCCAGGTCGTCCAAAAACTGTCGTGTCGTAGCGTAGAGCGCGGGACGCCCTGCTGCCTCCCTGTGCCCAATCACCTCGACCCAGCCTCGATCTTCTAACTGCTTAATCAAAAGTGAATTGATCGTAACCCCGCGAATATCCTCCATATCACCGCGCGTCACCGGTTGGCGATACGCAATAATTGCCAGCGTCTCAAGCGTTGCACGCGTGTAGCGAGGCGGCTTCTCTGGATGGAGACGATCAAGGTACTCACGCATCTCTGGCTTGCTTTGAAAGCGCCAACCCGTTGCGACGCTGATCAGCTCAACGCCTTTGGCAGACCAATCGCTTTTTAACTCTTCGAGCATACATTTCAGCGAATCAGTCCCAATCGAATCGCTGAAAAGTGCCCGCATATCCCGCACGGCTAGAGGCTGCTGCGAGCAAATCAATGCGGTCTCAAGGACACGCTTTGCATCCACCATATTCATAGTCAGGCTTTATCGGAAACGCCACCAAAGGCGACAGGTCAACGTGATTCCAAATAGACGGCAGCAGATGTGAAGAAATCACCGTGCCTACACCCGGCATCGTACCGGGGTATCTTCGGGGCCTAAGCCCACTCGGCTGGATTGTAGCGCAGGCCCCAAAAGCGCAGCAACAAATCAAAATCTGCGGGTGGCGGTGCCTGGAAGACCATTGCCTTCCCCGTTACGGGATGTGCAAATGCCAAACGCACCGCGTGCAGTGCTTGTCGCGCCATCACTGGGAGGCAAGAGCCACCATAAACGGAGTCTGCCACCAGTGGGTGCCCCAACGAGGCCATGTGCACTCGGATCTGGTGGGTTCGTCCGGTATGCAAAATACACCGAACTAAACACCCAGCATCGCCATTTGCCAACAGAATGAAATCCGTTTTTGCTGTTTTACCTGAATGTTTCTCCAGATCGACGACCGCCATGCGCAAGCGATTTCGGGGGTCCCGGCCTATCGGAACATCAACAGTTTTAAGCGGTGGGCCAGCCCACGGACGGTGTGCAATAGCCAGATACTGGCGGCTTACCTCTCGGGCCGCAATCGCCCGAACCAGTTGATCCATAACGGCCCGAGACCGGGCAACCACCATCAAACCACTTGTATCCTTATCCAGTCGGTGCACGATTCCAGCCCGGGGGACGGATGCAATACTCTTGTCATAGGCCAGTAATCCATTGAGTAAAGTACCGCTCCAGTTACCCGGCGCTGGGTGAACAACCAGCCCCGCAGGCTTATTGATGACCAGGATATGCTCGTCCTCAAACACTACTTCCAAAGGCATAGATTGAGGAGCAAAGGCCTGACTTTGCGGAGTTGGTCGCAACTCTATAAGAAGCGAATCACCCGCCTTCACTTTGCAGGACGCCTTACGGACCACTTGCGCATTGACTTGAACCAGGCCTGCCTCAATCAATTGCTGCAAATAACTACGAGAAAACTCCGGCGCTGCATCCACGAGCGCTCGATCCAGTCGCCCTCCGTGCAGCACTGGCGTCACAGCTGCCTTACGCCACTCAACGTCGGTCGCTAGTTCGTCAGTCTCGTCAGACTCGGTGACAACTGGGTGGCTCGATATAATTCCTGTGCTCTGTATCAAGAAAGTTTCCTAACATGCTTCGTGTCAAATTATCCGTCGTTTGCGTTTCCCTGCTGACGACTGGCGCGCTCTTGATCGCAGGTTGCTCTAGCACGCCGGTCGATAAGACTGCCAATATGAGCCCCAGCAAAATATATGCGGAAGCCAAAGAGGAAATGGCGGCCGGCCAATGGGAGCGTGCGGCACAGTTGCTGGAAAAGTTGGAGGGACGTGCTGCCGGTACACCGCTTGCCCAACAAGCTCAACTCGACAAGGCCTATTCCCAGTACAAGGCCACCGAACAGGCCCAGGCACTGGCCACACTAGAGCGCTTTATGAAGTTACATCCGGTTAGCCCAGCGATGGACTATGCCATTTACCTCAAGGGCCTGATTAACTTCAACGATGACTTAGGATTGTTCGCTCGGTTTACGCGACAGGACCTCTCCGAACGAGACCAAAAGGCTTCGAAAGAATCCTTTGAAGCTTTCAAAGAGCTGGTAGACCGCTTTCCTGACTCTCGCTATACCCCAGATGCCCGCCAGCGCATGAACTACATTGTCAGTTCATTGGCTCAATACGAAGTTCACGTTGCACGCTATTATTACAAGCGTGGAGCCTATCTGGCGGCAGTGAATCGCGCGCAATTGGCGGTCTCAGATTACCGTGAAGTGCCGGCAATTGAAGAGGCACTTTACATCCTGTATCGGTCATATGATTCCCTTGGCTTGACGCAACTCAGGGACGATGCCAAACGGGTTCTGGAAAAGAACTACCCGCAATCGGAGCTCCTTGCAAAAGGTTCCCGCACAGTCAGTGAACCTTGGTGGAAGGTTTGGTAAGCGCGTTCAATGCCTGAACAAACTCTTCTTCGGAATTGATTGTTTTCATGGGCGGAAGCGCTGCCAGTATTCGACGGCCATAACCCATATGGGTCAATCGAATATCGCACACGACCAATATTCCTCGATCAGTTTCGCTGCGAATCAGCCGCCCGGCACCCTGCTTTAGAGCCAAGGCAGCTTGTGGGACATGTAATTGTTGAAACGGATTTTTTCCCTTTTCTAAAATTTTTTTCGATCGCGCCGCCACGATTGGATCATTTGGCGGTGAAAACGGCAACTTGTCTATTACCACCAGTTGCAAGGCGTCCCCTGATACATCAACTCCCTCCCAAAAAGATGCCGTTGCAACGAGAATGCTCCCTCCCCCCGCACCGCAAGGTCCGAGCCGAAAGCGTTCCGTCAACTCTCGCTTGGATGACTCACCCTGCAACAGAACCTCAATGCCAAATGGTTCAGGAAATTGCTCACGCAGACTTGTCGCAATATCGCGCATGGCACGCAGGGTGGTGGTTAGTACCAAAGTCCGTCCTCCCAACATCCGCGCTCCCCTCGCAATAAGGTCCGAAACAGCCTTGCTGTGGGTGGTGTCAGACGGCTTTGGCAGGTGTGCAGGGACGTAAATCGCCGCTTGGGATTGGTAGTCAAATGGGCTTTGCACCTGAAGTACCTGAGCACCTTGGAGTCCACATGACTCCAAAAATTGGGACATCGTAGCATCGTGGCCCAAAGTCGCCGAGGTAAAAATCATCGACTTACCATCACCACTCGCAGCCTCGACGGAAACGAATTTTGAGCGCATGGTGTCTGCAATATCGAGAGGCGATTGAACCAGTTTCACCTGCTCTCCCAAATCAACCCATCGAACCCATCCCTCTTGGACCGGATGTAAAAAGGCATCCAGTTCAGCTGTCAAGTGGGATGCCCGTTCACGCAAAGCCTTCAGTTCGGGAGATACATCCTCCATGCCGCGTAGAACAATTTCAGACTGCTGAAGCGTTGAATGAAGCGCTGCCAGCGTGCACTCCCATGTCTGTACATCCACCCCTGGTGGTTGATCTTCAAATCTCGCCTGACGAAACGCGTCATCTCCCGTACGGCAAAGGGCTTTCAGTGCGGTAACCCTCCCGATCAACACATCGACCATTGCACGCCAATCCTCCACCATCAGTACGAGAAGATTTCCACAAGACGCCAAATCGCGGGCATACCGATCCAACTGGGCGGTTGTAACCTGCCGCCCCATGAATTGAACCCCGATCTCATTGAGTTGATGTGCCTCGTCAAACACCACGGACTGCACCGTTGGGAGCAACTCGGCCACGCCTGATTCACGAACATTCATATCCGCGAAAAACAGATGGTGATTAATGACCACAATGTCCGCTGCCATCGCTTCGCGTCTGGCCAAATTGACGTGACAGGAATCCAGCTGCGGGCATTTTGTACCCTGGCAGTTCTCTCGGGTCGAAGTCACCAATGCGATGACGGGTGAGCGCTCATCAAGTAACGGCAGCTCAGCCAAGTCGCCAGACTTTGTTGTGCTGGACCACCGCTCGATCCATGCCAGATCGGCCTGCGCGGAAGGGTGCATGGCACGCAAATCGTGCCTCGCGAAGCCTAAACGATGCATACACAGGTAACTGCCGCGCCCTTTGAGCAACGCGACACGAACGGGCATGCCAAGCGCAACTATCAATTTCGGAATATCGCGTCCAAAAAGCTGATCCTGGAGCGTTTTGGTGGCCGTGGACAAAAGTATCCGTTTACCACTGAGCAATGCCGGCACCAAATAGGCATAGGTCTTTCCAACTCCGGTACCGGCCTCCACCACAAGCATGCCGCCATTTTCAATCGCATCGGCGACCGACCGCGCCATAGTGGTCTGTCCGAAGCGCGGCAAAAAGCCTTCTACACCTTGCGCTAATGCACCGTTCGAATCAAAGACGCGTGCAACAGATTCCGCTAAGCCCATCAATCAAGCGGGCTCGTTAGGGTCCAACTCACGCTCCACCCTCGCAATAGCATCACGTAAAGCCAATCGACGCTTCTTCAAACGACGAATCATTAGTTCGTCAACAGGTGCATCGGTCGCGGCCCGATCGATCATGGCATCGAGATCAGCATGCTCAATCCGCAGTTCAATCAGGTGGCGCTCGGGCGAATGAAGATTAATTAACAAAGGGAATTGGGGGAAAGTACGGGGTTAAACTACGATGCAGGGAATCTCGCGTACTTGATAATACGACCTAAAGGTCCTTTTGCAGAAAGTATTGCTTCACAGCAACCCAACATGGCCACCGGCTACAGACTCACTGCTTCCACAGGAATACACAAGGGCGACCGAGAGTATCAGCAAGATCAAATTGCGCTTTTGAAGCATCCGCGCGTCAATGGATGTATTCTTGCGGTCATCGCTGATGGTATGGGCGGGCGCAGTGGTGGACGCAAGGCGTCAGACCAGGTCATGATGACGGCCAGGCAGCTGTTCGAACGCTATGACCCGGACACCGACGATGCCGCCGCAACCCTGTCCCAAATCGTACAGGAAGCGCATATCGTTATTAAATTAACGGCAATCTCATCGGAAGAGGAGCCCCACAGCACGCTTGCCGCCTTTCTGATCAATGCAAAAGGCGACTGCCATTGGGCCCATACTGGCGATTCGCGGATTTACCACTATAACGGCAGCCGCTTCGTCAAACGGACTATGGACCACTCGTATGTGCAAGCGCTGGTCAACCGGGGCGAAATCACGGAAGAGCAGGCCACTGTTCACCCTCAATCGAACATCCTGATGGGATGCCTGGGGACCGAAAACGATCCTCCGGTTGATTTTCACTTCATTCCCCAGTTGCGGCCTGGCGACGTGCTGATGGCCTGCAGTGACGGGGTGTGGCACTACTTCAACACGGGTGAATTGGGATCAGTTCTGTCCACACTTTCAGCGCGCGAAGCGACCGAATTTTTGATTGAAAAGGCCCGTTCGCGCGGCCGTGGCGGTGGTGACAATTTGTCCATCGTTGTGGTCAAACTTGAGCCACTCACATCAACCTGATTATGGAGCCTGCGGAAGCGGAGCACTGCCATTGGATTTGTCGAGTAGGCGCTTTTCCCGGTCAAGTCGGCGTTGCTCGGCAGCGCGTTGTTTTTCGGCGTAAGCCTCCCTGTTGCTTTCCATCGATGCGGCATCCAACCCGGATGCCGTTTTTTTGACTGCAGCAGCAGGCGCTTCCCTTTTCCCCTGACTTTCGTGGTTTAGTACTTTCTCATTCAGTGTTTTTTGCCGCTGTTCTAGCGTCGCACCATCATGAGAAGTTTGCACTTCTGACTCCCGCTGCGCCCTTTCAGTCGCTTTGTCCTGGCTTCGCTGAAGTTGCTCGGCTCCTTTCTGATGCCTATCCACTTCGTTGAGGCGGGCTTCTTGACGTTTCAAGTCGGCCAGCATCTCCCGACGCCGTACACCCACTTCATTCTGACAATCGGTGACGGCAAAGCGGGTCGAACAGGCCGCGTCCTGTGCTGAAAGTTCAGCCAGTTTCTCCTTACGCACGGCATCAATGCGCTGGCGCTGCACATCGACATTTCCAACTGCCGGTTCGCCGATTGCCTCAGCCTGGGCTCTCACTGAAAACAGGGCCCAAGCCAGCACAATTAATAGCCTCGCCTTGCTCATGTCAATCCAGTGTCGACCATGCGCCGCTCCAGCGACAAGTATTCCTGCGTCTGCATCTCACTCAGGCGCGACACGGTTCGTGGAAATTCATGCGCCATCGGGCCTTCGGTATACAACTCGGCCGGCACAACGGCCGCCGACATCACCAGCTTCACCCTGCGGTCATACAGCACGTCAATCAGCCAGGTAAAGCGACGCGCCTCAGAGGCCATGCGCAGGGGCATATGCGGCACATCGCTCAAAAATACGGTGTGAAACAGCGAGGCGATTTCCAGGTAGTCATTCTGTGATCGCGGTCCGCCGCACAGCGTCTTGAAGTCAAACCAGACCATACCACCGGCCTTTCTCTTGGCGAGAATTTTCCGGGATTCAATGTGCAGCACCGGGTCTTCGTCATGCGTTTCTTCCAGCACGTTGAAAGCCTGCTCCATTGCCGCATCGGCCTGCGGTCCGTTGGGAACATGGTAGAGCGTCAACGCCTCCAGTGTTCGCCGGCGATAGTCAGTCCCGTTGTCAACGTTGATGACTTCCAGGCGCGCGTTGAGCAAGGCAATAGCCGGCAGAATACGATCGCGGTGCAAACCTCCGGGGTACAGGCCGTCGGGCTTGAAGTTGGAGGTCGTGACAAAGCCCACGCCGTTGTCAAACAGCGCTGTCAACAATCGGTGCAGGATCATTGCATCGGTAATGTCAGCCACATGGAATTCATCAAAACAAATCAAGCGAAAGCGCTTGGACATACGCTTGGCCAACTCATCCAGCGGATTGACTGTGCCCTGCAGGTCCGACAGCTCACGGTGCACCTCGCGCATGAACTCATGAAAGTGCAGCCGCGTCTTGCGCTTGAGGGGGACTGCGTTGTAAAAGCAATCCATGAGAAAGCTCTTGCCCCGCCCGACTCCGCCAAACATATAAACGCCCCGTGGAATGTCGGGGCGGTTGATCAGCTTTTTCAACGCGTTGGAGCGCTTCTCTTTGTACGCTGTCCACTCTTGCGCGCAGCGCTCCAGCTCCTCGACCGCACGCAACTGAGCCGGGTCAGCCGTATAACCCCGGATGGCCAGTTCGGCTTCGTAGATCTGCTTGACAGTCAAGATGGCAACTCCAGGTTGCTATAGTTTAAATAGCTGCCAGCGCCCGATTGACGGGGGCTAGCAGCTATTTTCATCCACAATACTCAAAAGTTCAATGTGCGCTTGTCAACCGCCAGAGCAGCTTCCTTGGTGGCTTCGCTCAAGGATGGGTGCGCATGGCAAATGCGGGCGATATCCTCGGCACTGGCCTTGAACTCCATAGCCACAACCGCCTCGGAAATCAGCTCGCTAGCTTGCGGACCCACGATGTGCACACCCAGGATCTCGTCCGTCGTGGCATCTGCCAAGAACTTGACGAAGCCGGTGGTATCGCCCAGCGCGCGAGCGCGGCCGTTGGCAAGAAACGGGAATGAGCCTGCCTTGTAGGCTACGCCATCGGCCTTGAGTTGCTGCTCGGTGCGACCGACCCACGCAATCTCGGGGCTGGTGTAGATCACCCAAGGAATGGTATTGAAGTTGACGTGGCCGTGCTGGCCGGCAATGCGCTCGGCCACCGCAACGCCCTCTTCCTCCGCCTTGTGTGCCAGCATGGGGCCGCGCACCACGTCGCCCACCGCCCAGACGCCAGCCAAATTGGTCTTGCAATCGCCGTCCACCACAATGGCCCCACGCTCGTCCAGCGCTAGGCCCACCGCCTCTGCATTCAAACCAATGGTGTTGGGTACACGGCCAATCGAGATGATCAGCTTGTCCACGTCCAGCGCCAGTGCTTCGCCCTTGGCGCTCGTGTAGGCAATGGATACGCCTTTCTTGCTGGACTTGATGTCGCCCACGGTCACGCCCAACTCGATCTTGAGACCCTGCTTGGTGAATGCCTTGTGAGCCTCTTTGGCGACCTGCTCGTCCACCGCGCCCAGGAAAGTGGGCAAACCTTCGAGAATCGTGACTTCCGCACCCAGACGGCGCCAGACCGAGCCCATTTCCAGGCCGATGACGCCCGAGCCGATCAAGCCCAGCTTCTTGGGAACCGCGCCAATACGCAAGGCACCGTCGTTGGACAGGATGCGCTCTTCGTCAAACGGCGTGCCCGGCAAGGCGCGAGCGTTAGAACCGGTAGCGATGATGATCTGCTTACCCAGAATGGATTCTTCAGTCGCACCTGCCACGTTGATAACGTAGCCGCCGTCTGCTGCCTTGACGAACGAACCCCGCCCGTGAAAGAACGCGATCTTGTTCTTCTTCAACAGGTACTGGATACCGTCGTTATTCTGCTTGACGACCATGTCCTTACGGGCAACCATCTTGGCCACGTCCATGCTCACGCCCTTGACCGCAATGCCGTGCTCGGCAAAGTGGTGGTTGGCGTGGTCAAAGTGCTCGCTCGATTGCAGCAGAGCCTTGGAGGGAATGCATCCGACATTGGTACAGGTGCCTCCGAGCGCGGGGCCGCCCTTTTCGTTCTTCCACTCGTCGATACAGGCCACTTCAAAGCCCAGTTGGGCGGCGCGAATGGCGGCGATATAGCCACCGGGGCCACCACCAATAACGATCACATCAAATTGTTTACTCATACATTTTCCTAGGAGTCTGGGCGGCAGAGGGTTCTGCGCAGGTAAAGGAGGAGCCCGAAGGGGCGGGGGACACGGAGCAGAGCCCTCTGCTGCTCAGACTCCGGGTATGTCCCGCAGGGATTCAGATATCAAACAATAGGCGGGCGGGGTCTTCCAACGCTTCCTTCATGGCCACCAGGCCCAGGACGGCTTCGCGGCCGTCGATGATGCGGTGGTCGTAGGACATGGCAAAGTAGTTCATGGGGCGAACCACCACCTGCCCGTTTTCCACCATGGCCCGATCCTTGGTGGCGTGCACGCCCAGAATGGCCGACTGCGGTGGGTTGATGATAGGGGTCGACATCATGGAGCCAAAGGTTCCGCCATTCGAGATGGAGAAAGTGCCACCAGTCATATCTTCAATGCCCAGTTTGCCGTCTTTGGCTTTTTGGCCAAACTCGGCAATCTTCTTCTCGATCTCGGCAAAGCTCATCTGGTCAGCGTTGCGCAGAATGGGCACAACAAGGCCACGTGGCGATCCTACGGCGATACCGATGTCAAAGTAGCCGTGGTAGACGATGTCGTTGCCATCCACCGACGCGTTGAGCACCGGAAACTTCTTCAATGCATGCACAGCGGCTTTGACGAAGAAGCTCATGAATCCCAGCTTAACGCCGTGTTCCTTCTCGAAACGGTCTTGCATGCGCTTGCGCATGTCCATGACCGGAGCCATGTTGATCTCGTTGAACGTGGTCAGAATGGCATTGGTGCTCTGCGACTGCAACAGGCGCTCGGCCACGCGCGCACGCAGGCGGCTCATCGGCACGCGCTGCTCCGGGCGGTCGCCCAGGTTTAACGGAGCCGGTGCCGAAACTTGTGGCAATACTTTGGTCGGAGCCCCCGTAGGGATTGCGACTGTCGCTACTGTTTTAGTAGCAGAACCCGCAGCCACTGCGCCCAATACGTCACCCTTGGTGATACGACCGTCTTTCCCAGTGCCAGCAACGACGCTGGCGGACAGGTTATTGTCGGCCAACAACTTGGCGGCAGCCGGCATGGCCACGCCGGCCTTGGAATTACCTGCAGGCGCAGTCGCCGCCGGCAAAGCTGCTACGGCAGCAGCCGGTGCAGCCGCTGGCGCGGCAACAGCTCCGGCAGTGCCTTCGGTATCGATGCGGGCGATGAGTTGCTCGGCGGCCACGGTAGCGCCATCGGCAACGACCAATTCCACCAGCACACCAGCGCTTGGCGCAGGCACTTCCATCACAACCTTGTCGGTTTCGACTTCGATCAGGATTTCGTCAACACTGACAAAGTCGCCAACCTTCTTTTTCCATTGCAGCAGGGTGGCCTCAGCCACAGACTCAGACAGCTGAGGAACTTTTACTTCTACGATTGCCATTTTGTTCTTTCCGAATTGTTTATACCGAGTGGTGCGTGAGCATTACTTGCTCAGGACAAAGCCCTTGAGCTTGCCAAATGCGCCTTCAACCAATGATTTTTGCTGCTCCAGGTGCAGGTGCGAGTAGCCCACTGCGGGCGAAGCCGATGCCGCGCGTCCCGAGTAGCCCAGACGCTGACCGTCAGCCATGTTTTCGTGGATGTTGTGTTGGATGAAGAACCAGGCGCCCTGATTCTGTGGCTCATCCTGGCACCACACAATGTCTGTTGCATTCGGATATTTCTTCAACTCCGTCGCGAACGCCTTGTGCGGGAATGGATACAACTGTTCAACACGGATGATGGCCACGTCTTCAATGCCTTTTTCCTCGCGCTTCTTGACCAGGTCGTAGTACACCTTGCCGGAGCAAGCCACCAGGCGCTTGACCTTGTCAGCCTTGAGTTCCTTGTTCTCTGGAATGACGGTCTGAAAGCCGCCCTTGATGAACTCGGACAGGGGTGAAGTTGCGTCCTTATTACGCAGCAACGATTTCGGTGTGAAGATAATCAGCGGCTTGCGCAGGTTACGAACCATCTGACGACGCAACACGTGGAAAATCTGGCTCGCGGTCGTGGGCTGCACGATCTGCATATTGGCATCTGCCGCCAACTGCATGAAGCGCTCCAGTCGCGCCGAACTGTGCTCGGGTCCCTGGCCTTCATAGCCGTGCGGCAACATCAAGGTAATACCATTGACGCGACCCCATTTCACCTCGCCAGAGGCAATAAACTGGTCAATCACCACCTGCGCGCCGTTGGCGAAATCGCCAAACTGGGCTTCCCAGACCACTAAGGTGTTCGGGTCATTTGAAGCGTAGCCGTACTCATAGGCCAGAACGGCCTCTTCGGACAGGATCGAATCAATAACAACAAAAGGTGCCTGATTCTCGGCCACGTTTTCCAACGGCACATAGATACCGGCATCCCACTTTTCGCGGGCTTGATCGTGAATCACGGCATGGCGGTGGGTGAAGGTGCCGCGTCCGCTGTCCTCGCCAGACAATCGAACCGGGTAACCGCTGGCCACTAAAGTGGCAAAGGCCATGCTCTCGCCCATGCCCCAGTCCACATTCGCGTCTCCACGTCCCATGGCGGCACGGTCATCGTAGACTTTCTTCACCAACGAGTGGGGCGTTACGCTGGCGGGCAGCACAGTCAGCTTTTCCACCAGCCGTTTCCACTCTGTCAATGGAATGGCGGTATCGCCCGCGTCGGTCCATTTCTTGCCCAGGAAGGGTGACCAATCCACAGCGTACTTGCTCTTGAAGTTGGTCAGCACAGGGTCTACTGTGTGAATGCCAGCATCCATGGCAGCGCGGTAGGCCTTAACCATATCCTCGCCCAGCGTCTCACCCAGGCCTTGTGCTGACAACTTGTCGGCGTACAACTTGCGTGTGCCGGGATGGGCTGCAATCTTCTTGTACATCAGCGGCTGCGTCAGCATGGGCGTGTCTTGTTCGTTGTGGCCCAGCTTGCGAAAGCACGTGATGTCCACCACCACGTCCTGGCGGAATTCCAGGCGGAACTCCAGCGCCAGTTGCGTGGCCAGAACCACCGCTTCGGGGTCGTCACCGTTGACGTGCAGCACAGGAGACTCGACCATCTTCACGATGTCCGTACAGAACGCACTCGAGCGCATATCGCGCGGGTCGGACGTTGTGAAACCAATCTGGTTATTGATGATGATGTGCACCGTACCACCGGTTGCGTAGCCGCGGGTTTGTGCCAGACACAGGGTTTCCTGGTTGACGCCCTGGCCACCAAAGGCGGCGTCGCCATGCACCAGCACCGGCAGCACCTGATTGCCCAGCGTATCGCCACGACGGTCCATGCGCGCACGCACCGACCCCTCCACCACCGGATTAACAATTTCCAAGTGCGAGGGGTTGAACGCCAAGGACAGATGAACCGGTCCACCGGAGGTCGATACATCGGAACTGAAGCCCTGGTGGTACTTCACGTCACCTGCGGGCAAATCTTCGGGCGCGGTGTGATCAAACTCGGCAAATAGGTCGCCCGGCATCTTGCCCAGGGTGTTGACCAGCACGTTCAGTCGCCCGCGGTGGGCCATGCCGATGACGATCTCCTGCACGCCCTTGGCGCCAGCCTGCTGGATCAATTCGTCCATAGAGGCAATAAAGCTCTCTCCGCCTTCGAGCGAGAAACGTTTCTGCCCCACGTACTTCGTATGCAGGAAGCGCTCCAGGCCTTCAGCTGCAGTCAAACGGTCCAGAATATGTTTCTTCTTTTCAGCAGTGAAATGCGGCTTGCTGCGAACCGACTCCAGTTTCTGCTGCCACCAGCGCTTCTGGTTCTGATCCGTGGTGTACATGAACTCGGCACCAAGAGTGCCGCAGTATGTCTCGCGCAAGGCATTCATCAGGTCGCGCAAACTCATGGTATCGCGGCCAAAGAACGTGTTGCTGGTATTGAACACGGTTTCCTGGTCTGCATCGCTGAAACCGTAAAACGACAGTTCAAGCTCAGGAATATTGTCACGCTCGCGGCGCTTGAGCGGGTCCAGATCAGCCCAGCGGGCACCAACGTTGCGGTAGGCCGCAATCAATTGCTGCACAGCCGTGCGCTTACGGCCCATCTCCGAGTCCGCGCCCGTTGCCATAACCACCCGAGTGCCACCTTGCTTGGCTCGCTCGGCGAAGGCATTGATCACAGGCAGGTGGGGAACGTCGCGTGCGTCGCTACCATCAACGGCGGGAACATTTTGCAGCGCGTCGAAATACTCACGCCACGTGTCAGTCACGCTTCCGGGATTGGCAAGGTAGTTTTCGTACATCTCTTCGACGTATGGCGCATTGCCACCGAAAAGGTACGTATTGCTGGCGTAGGCCTGGTAGACCGACGCGGGGCTCGTCTTCTGCGACGTAATTTCACTCATATTCCGCTGACCTCCGTTTCCCTTAGGGAAACATTAGCTGGTTAAGCTGTTTAAATTAACCTTCCGCGGCACGGCTGAACCGTTTAGCGGATGCGACTGTGGCGGGGGAAGGGCCTAGTTACAAATCCAATTGTGCCACCGATTGACATCAAGAAAATTTCAAGAAAATCGCTAACACGAGCGAAGTCTCACGGAGCGCCCTTACACATGGCTTGCGGCGCAAACAAATAGGGTGTATTTCCGTCGTGTTCATCCGTGAATGTATTCCCTGGCGGTGAAAAATGTGCAGCTTCGCGTGCAATATGCTTAAATAGACCATAGCCGCTTCACCTCCTATGGGCGCCCTACTTCCATGACTTCAGTCTCATCCATTGCACTTTCCGGTATGCAGGCAGCGCAAGCTGCACTGGATACATCTGCGCACAACGTAGCAAACGTAAGCACCCCGGCATTTCGCAGACAGCAAGTCATTCAGTCAGCACAAAGAGACGGCGGCGTAGCCACATCGCTTGGTCGTGCAACCAACGAAGGTGCAGCCCTGGAAACCGACATGGTTGCGCAACTCCAAGCCAAGAATGCGTTTTTGGCAAATCTGGCGGTCTTCAAAACCAGCAACCAAATGGCGGGCGCCCTCATCGACCATAAGGCCTGACGCCCCAATCGCGTGAAGGCTGCAGGGACTGCGCCGAGTGTTCGGGCAAACGGGTAAAATCGCGGCCCTACATCCCACGGAGTCCCTTCTTTCATGCGATTCACTTGCACTCAGCCTCAGGCATTGGCTTGAAAGACCATTACGCATCCCTTGGCGTCAGCAGCGCGGCCAGCTTGGCTGACATCAAAAAAGCCTTTCGCCAACAAGCATCACTTCACCACCCGGACCGCAATTCTGACCCGGGGGCACCAGCCCGCTTTCGCACCGTGCAAGAGGCTTATGACGTATTGTCAGACGACGTCAAACGCCAGGCCTATGACGACAACCGGAGGCGCAACTTGCTAGACAGTCCAATCGACACCGCTCGGGACATTTGGAAAAACTATTTCAACCGTATTCTGGAAAACTGAACCCGCATGAATATTTCTCCCTACTTTCGCCAGTTGCGTTCAGCCTACGCCGCCGAGCTTGACGACCTCACCTTCGACTCCGAAGGCAAGAACATACTGGACAAGCGCCTGACCCAGCGGCGCAAGGAAATTGATTTCCTCATGAGCATGATGGAAATCAGCCCCGAAATGGTGGCAGCGGTGTTTCACAAAGGGTTTCGTTTCACTTCAAACCGGATGATGGACCATCTGCTGACACTGGAGTCGGACGAACTTCCCGAGTGGGCTAGCCTGTCACAAACCATAGAGATGGCTCCGTGGACGAGCGCATTAGCGGCCACCATCCAAAAACAGCCCATGGGTGACTGGTTTTTGACCGTTGCTGCGGCCCTTGAGTACATGTTCTACAAACCCGAGCACGCCCAGGCCAGCGATGCTAATGAAGAGGAAGACCAGGACGACGAACCTCTGGACGAAGAAGAGCGCGATGCCAAAGCCCGCGAGGAAGCCGGTGCCGACTGGATGGTCGAGCAAGGCTTTGACCGCAAGGAGTAAGCATGAACCCCCAAGCTCACATTCGTTCGCTGCCCCCCAAGGGGGCGCTTTCCTCCTTTGAGGCGGCTCTACAGGAGTAAACACCATGAGTAACCTCGCCCTCATCGCAAAAACTCAAAGCCTCATAGCCGCTGGTGACATTGTTGGTGCCGAATCGGCCCTGGTGGAATTGGCCGACGCCGAGGGCGACGGCGCCCTAATGGTGGTGCTGGAGCAGTTACCCGCCAAAGACATCCTGGCCGTGATTCGTGAGTATGACAACTCCAAGGAGTCGGTCATCAACCTGCTGGTGACACCCGAAATATTTGCCCGCGCCATCGTCATTGAAAAGCAGTACAAAGACCTGACCCGAACCCACTTGCGCGGCATGGTGAACTCGGTCATCTTCCGGGAGGATGCCAATCCGGTCGATTTCTTAACTGCCATTGGCGAGCTTGAAGGCGGCAGTGACGCGTTGGCCGATTATTTTTCTGAAAAATGGAGCCGCATCGAAGCCTTTGCCCGCACCGGTACCTTTGACTCGATGGAAGACGATGGCGAAATGATGTCCGAAACCGCCTTGTTGTCTTCAGCCTATGTGCCAGCAAAACTGGAACTCGAAGAAGTGGCCGATCAGGACTGGATGCAGATGGCCTGGTTGTTGCGGTACGAATGCCCCGACCTGTTTATTGAAACCGTCATGGTGCTGCGCGCCAAAGCCCGCGCCCACGACATGGGACTTGACGAAGAAGAGGAAGCCGAAGAGGACGACGGCAAGGTCGAAACGGGCGACACCGACCGCGGCAAAGCCACCCCCGCCGCGCGCGATGACGACGAGGAATCTGCAATTTGAAACCCCACGGCGTTTCGCTGTTCGATGCCCGGCCCTTCTTTGAGAAGGCGCTGGTCTACGGCGTGCAGCACGGCATTCTGGACGCCGCCCGGCTGGATGCCATGCGCAACGACGCTCCCAAAGGCATGGTGCAAATTGCCCGCTACTTTGGCACCGAGTTTTTGCGCCCCGAGTTGGAGAAGGCGCGGGACCGCATGGTCAATCTGGTCAGTCTTTATCTGGAAGACAGCACCGATGGCGATCTGCGCCGGGCCGCAGAATCGCTGCGTGACCACTCCTTTCTGTCGCGCTCCAAAGGCGGCTCAGATATGCTCAAGGCCCTGATCGCCATGCCGCAGAACAGCCATTTCGGCATGCATGAGTCCTCTGAATTTACCGAGGAACAGATTCCGCTTCTAGCCAAGTGGACACTGCGCAGTCTGCCTGAATACCAGGCCGAATTGGCCCTGCGCAGCCAGATTGCCCGACTAGTGGATGCAGCCGTCTGGTTCGCCGAAGCGCTGGGGCAGGATGTCTCTGACCTGGAGGAGGCTGGCAAAGACGCCGAGGCGGTCATCCGCACCGGCCTGCTGGCACTAGCCGCACGCCGCAAGGACATGCCCGACTGGGTGGCCTTTGAAAAAATGATTGTGGCGCTTCGCAAAAAACACGCGAGCACCGGCACTGCGCAAACGGGGTCAGCCGCCAATTTTCCCGGCATTACCCTGCCCAAAGGCCTGCCAGAGCTGTACCGGGACATGGTTGAAGGTGTCCGCCAGTCGGTGGTGGCCGACCTTCCCAAGATTTTGGACCCTGATCTGCCGCCACGCAAACTGTTTGACCAGACCCCTGCCTTCATGGGGCGCTATTTCTGGCGTGAAGACGCCTTGAATGAGGTGGACCACTTCGAGCGCGCAACATCGGCCACATGGGACAAGGCAACCGGGGGCCACTGTGATGAAAGTTCGCTACTAACCTTGTTTTTGTGCTTGGCCGCGGGGAGCACTCCGAAGACTCTGCTAACAGAAAAGTCGGCCTCAACGCTGGTGCGCAAGATTCGCAAAACAGGTCTGCAGGCAGATTTGGCACAGCAATTCATTCTCAACCACGCCCCGCAGGACTACCAAGGTGACTACCTGGAGCTCTGGGAGTCCTTTATTGCCGAAGCCATGCCCACCCTGCAAAGTGACTTTGACTACGCGCTCAAAGATGCTCTGGCCCTGTTGCGACGCGAGTGCAATATTGGCGCCTGAGTCAAGTTCTTTTTGCTCCAATTGCAGCCCTGCCGGTAATCCGCTACAGTGCAACGAGTTCAGTCAACGAGGGAGTCACGATGATCAATAAGCCGCACGAGCCGGCCTCAAAATCTGAACCAGAATCGGATCGTTATATGCCTGGGGACCCCATTCCGGTTGCTGACGCGGTTGAAGCAGATACCGAGTCTGCCTGGGCGCATTTCTCAGGTTTAGCCCAAACAGAGGAGCCCGATTTCGCCGATACGGTTCCGGCCTCCGCAGACGAAGAGCAAGCGATTCAACGCCTGTACAAAAAACCCATCTGAAAACCCATTAATTTTATGCATTTGAATCGCCTCTTTTTAGTATCCCTTGCCCTCTTCGCGCTACTGGTGAGCGGCTGCTCCAAGCAAGAGACTCCAGAGTCCGGTCGGGCTGGCAAACGCGAAGTAACCGTGCAGGCTGTTGCGGCAGAGGCAAAGGGCTTCACGGTGGGCGCGCTGATGAGCGCCCATACCGTCTACGTCTTCTTCGACCCGCAATGCCCCCATTGCGGTCACCTCTGGCAGGCATCTACCCCGCTACACAAAAAAGTCAAATTTGTATGGATCCCGGTGGCCTGGATCAATGCATCCAGTCTTTCTCAGGGTGCTGCACTCTTGACCGCCACAAACCCCGCTGCGTTAATGACCGAGCATGAAGCCTCGCTGCTGGCGGGTCAGGGGGGCATTGCCGCATCGGCGAGTGTGTCGTCCGAAGTCGAGCAATCCATCAAAGCCAACACCAAGCTACTGAACAGCCTGGGTGCCGAGTCGGTGCCCTTTATCGTGGTCAAGAACGCCGTCACGGGCCAGACTATCGCCAAAGATGGTGCACAGACGACCGCAGCGCTGGCCGAGATGATCGGGGTTGATCCGTCCTGACCCGCTGGCAGTTGCCACTACTTGGTAGCCAGCGCTTTCTCAAGCGCGGCCACCAGATTCGTGTTGTCTGGCTCCACACTGCTGGTATAGCTGGCAGCCACCTTGCCGCTGCGGTCCACCAGGAACTTGTGAAAATTCCATTTCGGCTCGACCTGTGTCGCCTTCAATAAATCGGTGTACAGCGCATTGCGCCCCGACCCTTTGACATCGGACTTGGCAAACATGGGAAACTTCACGCCATAGGTGTTGAAACAGAAGTCCGCGATTTCCTTGGACGACCCCGGCTCCTGCTTGCCAAACTGGTTGGACGGAAACCCCAGCACCACCAGTCCTTTGCCCTGGTACTTGGCATGCAGTGCCTCCAACCCCTCGTACTGGCTGGTAAAGCCGCAATAGCTGGCCGTGTTGACCACCAGTAGCACCTTGCCAGCGTATTGGCACAGGTTTTGGGGGGCATCATCCTGCAAACGGGGAAATTCGTGCTGCAGGATGGCAGGGCAAGCGCCCGCTGTCTGCGCCATGGCCGCAGGCATGCAAAAAAGGACGCCCGCAGTAGCTAACAGGGTCAAGGAAGAGGCGGTTGGGAGTTTCATGCAACCATTATGGTTGCCTTGCAAAGCCCCTACCCGACCCAGCGTCTTGCGTTGTGCCAGAGTTGCATCCACGGGCTGTGCGCATTCGCATCCAGCCCATTCCAACTCATCTGGATATTGCGAAACACCCGTTCCGGGTGCGGCATCATGGCGGTGAAGCGGCCGTCCGCGGTCGTGACCGCCGTCAAACCACCAGGGCTGCCATTCGGATTGAACGGGTAAGCCTCCGTCGCATTACCGGCATTGTCGGTAAAGCGCATCGCAGCGATGGCTTTGTCCGCATTGCCACGGTATTTGAAGTTGGCATAGCCCTCGCCGTGCGCCACGGCAATGGGCATGCGGCTACCCGCCATACCGGCAAAGAACAGCGATGGCGACTCCAGCACCTCGACCATCGAGAATCGCGCCTCAAAGCGCTCGCTCTGGTTGGTGGTGAAACGCGGCCAGTCCTGCGCACCCGGAATAATGTCGGCCAGTTCGGCAAACATCTGGCAGCCATTGCACACGCCCAGACCAAAGGTGTCGGCACGACCGAAAAACGCCTTGAACTGGTCGGAAAGTGCTGAATTGAAGGTGATGGAGCGGGCCCAACCAATGCCGGCGCCCAAAGTGTCGCCATAGCTGAAGCCTCCGCAGGCGACCACGCCCTGAAAGTCCGCCAACTTGGCGCGACCGGTTTGCAGATCGGTCATGTGGACGTCAAAGGCTTCAAAACCCGCTTCGGTGAAGGCGTAGGCCATTTCCACATGGGAGTTGACACCCTGCTCGCGCAATACGGCGACCTTAGGGCGACTGGTGAGAATCGAAGGCGCTATTATTTTAGTAGCTGCTTGCGCATAATCCACGGGGGCTTTCGCCTGATTTGGCAGGTAAATATGCAGGCCCGGGTCAATCGCAGCACCGGCCGCAGTATGTTCCGAGTCGGCGCAAGCCGGGTTGTCACGTTGTTGGCAAATCTTCCAGCTCACGGCGTCCCAAACCTGGTGCAAATCAACCAATGGCGCCTTGAAGATGGCCTTGGCATCACGCCAGACTTGCAACTCGTTCTTACCGGCATCGATTTCGCTTGAGGCCGGGCGGGTTTTGCCGACAAAGTGGCTAAACGCGGACAGACCATGCTCACGCAGCGTCTGCATCACCTCGCTACGCTGCGCCGTGCGCACCTGCAGCACGACGCCCAGCTCTTCGTTGAACAGTGCCTTGAGCGTCAGCTCTTCGCGGCGGGCACCCACCTGCCCCGCCCAGTTCTTGCTGTCGCCCACATCCATGCGGCTATCGGTGATGCCATCGCCCTCCGTGACGAGCATGTCCACGTTCAGGGCCACGCCCACCCGCCCGGCAAAGGCCATCTCGGCAACAGCAGCCAGCAGGCCACCGTCGCTGCGGTCGTGGTAAGCCAATATCTTGCCCTGGCCCCGCAAAGTGTTGACGGCATTGACCAAATTGACCAGGTCTTTGGCGTTGTCCAGGTCGGGCACCGCGTCACCGACTTGATCCAGCGTTTGCGCCAGGATGCTGGTGGCCATGCGGTTCTTGCCATGACCCAAATCCACGAGCACCAAAGTGGTGTCTTCCTGTGCATTCAACTGAGGCGTCAGCGTGCCGCGCACATCGGCCAGCGTGGCGAAAGCAGTAACGATCAGGGAGACTGGGGATGTCACCTTCTTGTCGGAGCCATCGACCTTCCACTGCGTGCGCATGGACAGCGAATCCTTGCCCACGGGGATGGAGATGCCCAAGGCAGGGCACAACTCCAGCCCGACTGCTTTGACTGTGGCGTACAGCGCGGCATCCTCGCCCGGTTCGCCGCAGGCCGCCATCCAGTTGGCCGACAGTTTGACGCGCGGCAAATCGATGGGGGCGGCCAGCAGGTTGGTGATGGCTTCGGCCACCGCCATGCGGCCCGAAGCCGGTGCGTCCAACGCCGCCATGGGTGTGCGTTCGCCCATGGACATGGCTTCGCCGGCAAAACCCTTGAAATCAGCCAGCGTCACGGCGCAATCCGCCACGGGCACCTGCCAGGGGCCCACCATCTGGTCGCGGTGCGTCAAGCCACCCACCGTGCGGTCGCCAATGGTGATCAGAAAACGCTTGGAGGCTACGGTGGGGTGCGCCAGCACATCGATAACCGCTTTTTGCAGATCCACGCCGGTCAGATCCAGCGGCTTGAACGCGCGCGACACGGTTTTCACATCGCGGTGCATTTTGGGTGGCTTGCCTAGCAAGACGTTCATCGGCATATTGACTGGTGACTCGGCTCCCTCGTCCACCAGTTGCAAATCGCGCTCATCGGTGGCCACTCCGATCACAGCAAACGGGCAACGCTCACGTTCGCACAATGCCGAGAACTGCTGCAGCGACTCGGGCGCAATGGCCAGCACGTAGCGTTCCTGGCTTTCGTTACACCAGATTTCCTTGGGCGCCATGCCGGATTCTTCCAGCTTGATGGCTCGCAAATCAAAGCGGGCACCGCGCCCGGCGTCGTTGGTCAACTCGGGAAATGCGTTGCTCAAACCACCGGCACCCACGTCGTGAATGGCCAGAATCGGGTTGCTGCCAGCCTGAATCCAGCACTGGTTGATAACCTCTTGTGCCCGGCGCTCGATCTCGGGGTTGCCACGCTGTACCGAGTCAAAGTCCAGATGGGCCGCGTTGGCACCTGTAGCCATGGAGCTGGCCGCGCTGCCGCCCATGCCGATGCGCATGCCAGGGCCGCCCAGCTGAATCAGCAGGCTGCCAGCAGGAAATTCAATCTTGTGGGTCTGGGTGGCGTCGATCACGCCCAGGCCACCGGCAATCATGATGGGCTTGTGGTAGCCGCGCTGCACGGTGTCCACATTGCTGGCAACCGATTGCTCGTATTCGCGGAAGTAGCCCAGCAGGTTGGGTCGGCCAAACTCGTTGTTGAACGCGGCACCACCCAGCGGGCCCTCGGTCATGATTTGCAACGGGCTGGCGATGTGCTCGGGCTTGCCAAAGTCACCGCCCCAGAGTTTGGAGACGGTGAAGCCTGTCAAACCGGCCTTGGGCTTGGAGCCCCGGCCCGTGGCGCCTTCATCGCGGATCTCGCCGCCCGCGCCAGTGGACGCGCCAGGGAATGGCGAGATGGCCGTGGGGTGGTTGTGGGTTTCCACCTTCATCAGGATGTGGTTCGTTTCACTATGCTTTTCATAGCTGGCTGCGCATATTCCACGGGGGCTAGAGGCGGATTTGGCGATAAACCTTTCCACCAGAACGCCTTCCATGACCGAGGCGTTGTCCGAGTACGCCACCAGCATGTGCTGTGGGTTAGTCTGGTGCGTATGGCGGATCATGCCGAACATGCTCTGGTCCTGCGCCACGCCGTCTATCGTGAACTGGGCATTGAAGATCTTGTGGCGGCAGTGCTCGCTGTTGGCCTGGGCAAACATCATCAACTCCACGTCGGTCGGGTTGCGCCCCAGGTTGGTGAAGGCGTTGACCAGGTAGTCAATTTCGTCGCCGGCCAGGGCCAGACCAAAACGCGTGTTGGCTTCCACCAATGCGGCCTTACCGCCCTGAAGCACATCCACATGGTCCATTGGCGCGGCTTGCAGGGCACTGAACAGGGCCAGAGCCTGCGCGCGCTCCAGCATGGCGCTCTCAGTCATGCGGTCATGCAACAGGGCTGCGACTTGCTCCAGTTGTTCGGTACTCAGCGTGGGCTTGCTCAGCAGTGCGCTCTTGAGGGTCAGGCGGTACTCCACCAGCCGTTCGATGCGGTGCACGGCCAGGCCACAGTTGTGCGCAATATCCGTGGCTTTGGATGCCCATGGAGAAACAGTGCCAAGACGCGGTGACACCACAATCAACGGACCATCCGTAGGGCCTGCGTATGGGTCGCCGTAGGTCAAAAGGGCGGCCAGTTGGGCGCTGAGGGCTGAGTCGGGAGCAACATCGCTTGCCACCAGGTGCACAAAACGCGCGCAGAGGCCTGTAACCTTGTCGTGGATGCCCTGCAAAGCAGGCAAAAGTTGTTGAATACGGAAGCTGCTCAGGGCATTGCTGCCCTCGAATTGGGTGATATGCAGAGTCACAGAGGTGGCCTGGAAAAGTGGGCTGTTTCCATTCAATACAAAAATGGAAATGGAGGGGTAAACGTCAAGCCGCCAATTTTACCCGCGGAGCTTGCACCGCTCTTGCCCTGGACTTGTTCCATGCGAAAGCACTGCCAAGGGGTTGATATTGGGGCCCTGTCACAGTGAAACCTGTGCTGCTTAGCTGGCAACACGGCAACACGGCGTGTATGGTGAGGTTTGATTGGGTTTTGCGGCAATACATGGGATAAAGGGTAAATGAAGTTGACTAAGATCAAAAGGTTCGTTTCCCACGCAGCCACACTCGACCATTTGTCTGTTCTACTGAATGCTGCATGCGTAACAACCAACCCGTCACCGCTACCGAATACATCCTGCGTGACGACCAGTCGCCCATATCGCGCACCGATCTTCAAGGGAACATCACCTTTGCTAACGCCGATTTCATTGAGGCCAGTGGCTACACCGAAGACGAGTTGATCGGTCAGCCGCACAACATGGTGCGCCACCCCGACATGCCGGTAGAGGCGTTTGCCGATTTATGGAAGTACCTGAAGGTCGGTCGTTCATGGACCGGTATGGTCAAAAACCGGCGCAAAAATGGCGACTATTACTGGGTACTGGCCAATGCCTCGCCCATGTGGGAACGCGGGCAGGTGGTGGGTTTTGCATCGGTGCGCATGAAGCCCCCGCGTGAAGCTATTGCCCCCACCGATGCCATCTACCGCCGTTTTCGGGAAGGTAAGGCAGGCAGCCTGCGCGTCGAGCGCGGCCATGTGGTGCGCACCGGCATACTGGGTTTGCTTGAACAACTCGCGCATCCCGGCATTCGGGGTCGGCTGATGTACCTGATGCTGCTGGCATCCATCCTCATTGTCGCAGTCGGTGCGGTGGGCTTATCGGTGATGACCTCGGACGCCCAGAAGTTGCCGCTCATCACCGGGGTAGCGGCCAGTATTGGAGTATTGCTGACCGTGGGCTGGCGCTTGCAGCGCAGTATCACCGGGCCGGTTAATGAGGCGGTCGCCATCTCCAAGCAAATTGCGGCGGGCTACCTGGCCAACAAAATTGATAACTCTGGCAGCGACGAGGTGGGCCAACTCATGCATGCCCTGTTTGCTATGCAAAAAGCATTGGCGTCGATGGCGCACACCGTGCTGTCCAGCGCGCAGTCTGTCAGCGCCGAGGGCGCCGCCATCAGCCACAGCAACGAAGCGTTGGCCGGGCGCACTGAAGAGCAGGCCACCAGTCTGCAAGAGACAGCGTCCAACATGGAAGAGGTCTCCTCCACCGTCAAGCAAAACATCGACAACGCCAAGGCAGCCAATCAGCTGGTGCAAGAGGCTGGCAGCATCGTTACCGCCGGTGGAGCGGCCATGGACAAGGTGGTTGGAACCATGGACACCATAGCGAGCAGCTCGCGCAAGATCACCGACATCATTGGCGTGATTGATGGCATTGCTTTTCAGACCAACATTCTGGCGCTCAACGCCGCGGTGGAGGCGGCGCGTGCCGGTGAACAGGGTCGTGGCTTTGCGGTCGTGGCCAGCGAGGTGCGGTCCCTGGCCGGACGTAGCGCCGCAGCCGCCAAAGAGATCAAGGGTCTCATCGACGACTCAGTGCACCAGGTTGAGAATGGTCTGACACAGGTCAGCGATGCGCGCAAGACGATTGATTCGTCGATTGAAGCCGTGCAGCGTGTGGCCTCGCTGGTGGCAGAGATTTCACACGCATCGGTTGAGCAAGGCATCGCCATTGACCGGGTAGCGCACCTGATCGTGGACATCGACCAGGCCACGCAGCAAAACGTGCCCATGGCGGAGAGTGCGGCGCAGTCTGCCCATGCGCTGGAAGAACAGGGCCGGGGGCTGGTACGCACAGCTGGCGTGTTCCGGTTGAATTAACCCAATAGCAGATCATGCAAGCTTTTCAATGGAACCATTGCTTTGCCACCGGGCTTCCCGAGGTTGACGAACAGCACCAGCGACTGGTCGATGTCATCAACCGGTTCGGTGCGTTGATCATGCGCGAGGACGGCGCCTCCGCTGACGAGCTGGAAGTCGTTTTCGCAGAACTGGCGCAGTACGCCAGCTTTCACTTCTCCGAAGAAGAGGCTTTGATGGCCGCCAGCGGCTTAACCCCGCAATATATTGAAAGTCATCAGCAAAAGCATCTGATGTTCATGGACGAAGTGACGCTCCTCTATGAAGGCATCAGCGCCGACAACCGGGGTGCGGCAAAAGGGCTGTTGCAGTTTCTAACCAACTGGTTGGCCTACCATATTCTGGGAACCGATCAATTCATGGCCCGGCAGATCGCCTCGGTCGCGACTGGAGAAGTAGCACACGAAATCGAGCAGACAGATTTTTCTGGCCAGGATCCTGCCAAAGATGCCTTGCTGTCAGCGCTCAACGGCCTGTTTCAACAAGTCTCTGACCGCAACCATGAACTGGTGCAATTAAACAAATCACTGGAGGAGCGGGTAGCGCAGCGTACACAGGCTCTGACGGAGGCCAACCAGCAACTCGACGACATTGCCAACACCGATGTCCTGACCCACTTGCCCAACCGTCGCCACGCCATGCGCAGCTTTCAACGGGCCTGGGTGGAGTCAATCAACAGCAACGCCGCACTGGCCTGCATGATGATTGACGCTGACGGCTTCAAACAGATCAACGACACCCATGGCCACGACGCGGGTGATAGGGTGCTGCAAGCGCTGTCCAAACAGTTGCGCAATGCGGTACGCACCGACGACCTGGTCTGCCGCCTGGGTGGCGACGAATTTCTGATCATCTGCGCCAGCACCCCGATGGACGGCGCATTGCAACTGGCCGAAAAAATCCGCTCCGAGGTCGCCGCGCTTCGGGTCAGTGCCGGCACAGGTGAGTGGCGAGGCAGCATCAGCGTGGGCGTGGCGGCGCGCACGGCAGGCATGAACAGCATAGAGGATTTGCTCAAGGCGGCAGATCTGGGCGTATATGCCGCCAAACGCAAGGGCCGCAACTGTGTCGCCGTAGCCGATTAATTGGACTTTGCTCCAATAAGCCTACGTCACGCCATCTGAAACAGCTCCTGCGGCATTTGCATGACTGCGCTGGTTGGTGCTAGGGCTGCGCTGTAGTGGCTGTCGGCGCGCGGCAGCAAGCGGGCAAAGTAGAACTCGGCGGTCTGAATTTTGGCGGTGTAAAAATCGTTCGATTCTTGACCCTTGCCGCTTGCCAGGAGTTCTGTGGCCTTGGCCGCCTGCAACGCCCAGAAATAGCCCATCATCACAAAGCCGGAGTACATCAGGTAGTCCACGCTGGACGAACCAACTTGCTCCCTATCCTTTGACGCCCTCAGCATGATCAAGGTGGTCAGCAGATTCCACTGCGCTGTCCGGCGAACCAGGGTGCGAGCCATCTGGCCCATTGTTCCGCGCTGTAGCGCAAAGGGTTTTGCAAAACGCAACACGGTGCCACTGAAGTCGCGCACACATTTGCCCTTGGTGTTGAGCAGTACCTTGCGGCCCAGCAGGTCCAGCGCCTGAATGCCGGTTGTGCCTTCGTACAAGGTGGAGATGCGGGCATCGCGGGCGATCTGCTCCATGCCGTGCTCGCCAATGTAGCCGTGGCCGCCGAACACTTGTATGCCAAGGTTGGCTGCTTCCAGGCCCATCTCGGTCAAGAAACCCTTGAGGATAGGGGTATAGAAGCCCAACTCGTCATCGTACTTCTTGTACTTTGCCTTGTCGCCTTCCAGCACGGCATTGAACATCTTGTCGGAAATCTGCGCAGCGCCATACACCATGGCGCGACC
>CAIYDK010000106.1 GCA_903924955.1 uncultured beta proteobacterium
CCACATAGTTTCTGGATGCCTCGGTATCTATTCCTAAGGAGACTTTCGCCATGCCAATATAGTGCGAACCAGCGAGATCAACGCAATCAGTCCAACGCCAGTGCTGAATACTTGGATTGCCAAAAGCAAATCAGCGCTCTCAGAGTCAGAGCCTAAGTGGACCGTACCTAATTCCATTTCTAATTCAAAAATGCAGTTAAAAGAGCGCCAATGATCCATGGCCACGAGACGATAGAGCTCACCGTATTGGGGGCGTCCTCCAAGGTCTTCAACGCCAAGGCCAAATGGTCTTCCAAGGCGCCAAGACTTTTGAAGACCCGGTTGTGAAAGAACTTCTCGCGCAGTTCGTCCCAGACGTGCTCGATCGGGTTGAGTTCCGGGGCGTATGGCGGGAGTCGGAATAGATAAATGTTTTCTGGTGCTTTGAGTGCATCGCTACGATGCCAGCCCGCGCCGTCAATCACCATGACGATGCGCTCGCTTGGATGCCGTGCCGATACCTCGTTGATGAACAATTGCATGCAATGGGTGTTGACGTGCGGCAGTATCAAACTGTCAAACTCTCCAGTGCAGACATCCACTGCGCCATAGGCGTAGGTGTACTCGTGCGTGAGCATGCCTTGGCAGACCGGGCGAACCGGCTTGGGAGCCCAGCATCGACGTACATCAGAGATGCGCCCAAAGCGCGCCTCGTCTTGAAACATCAGCTTGAAGGTCTTGCCTTGCGCCCAGTCTTTGCGGATGTCGGCGAGATTTTCGGGGAGTTTTTTTTCCACTCCTGCTGAGCCAACGGATCGCTTTGAGGATGGCGCTTATCTGGCGCGAGCTTTCTCCAATTATGGCGGTGGAGCAAGTTGTAGGCCGATGCCAGCGCCACCTCACGGCCCAAGCGTTTGTCCAGCGCCGCTTTGATCTCGCCGACTACGAGCACACCACCGCCAGCTGCTGACTCCAGAAACGGCGCCAAGAACTCACGTTCTTCTTGCAGACTCATGTTCTGACGCTTGCGCCCACCTGGTGATGGCGCTCCGGGGGCCCCCACCACTTTGTTCTGCATAAAGCGACGGCGCAGTTGACAAGCCCAGCCCGGTGAAACGCCAATGGCCTGGGCGGTGTCAGCCAAACTCATAGCGTAGTCCAACGGCAGAACAACCGCCTGTGCTTGGCGCAACTGCTCCACCGTCTTGGCCATCGCTATTGCCGCGCGGGCATTCACCAAGACTTCATCATCTCCACTGGCAGGACGTGACATGGCTATCTCCATCAAGGTTGATGGAGATA
Organism: uncultured beta proteobacterium; assembly: GCA_903924955.1. Classification (GTDB taxonomy): domain Bacteria; phylum Pseudomonadota; class Gammaproteobacteria; order Burkholderiales; family Burkholderiaceae_C; genus Allorhodoferax. Next base: position 1,282 of record CAIYDK010000106.1, read on the forward strand.
CATTATTACATCAATGAATTAGAAATGGAATAACAATAGCTTGACCGCGCTGGGGAGGCCAATCGGCAGACAAAGTAGTGCTATGAAGGCAGTACCAATGCCGTTCACAGCAAGTCGGAATTTCGATACTTGTTTTGCCATGCTTGGTATACCCGAAGTACCTACAGCGTTTCTACTTCACGCTCCTGTATCCAGTGCGACCCTTCCCCGCCCGCCTGAACGCAAGCGTCTACGAAGTACTGTAGCCCATGGCGTGACGTTTCGCTGTCTGGGCACCACGGGCCGTATTCAATCGGTTCCCCGTCGATCGTCGTCGTCCGCGTTAATACCCAACAAAGTCTGATCTCTTTCATGATGACGAGTCTCGGGCGCGGGGGGCGCAGCGTCTATCCCCCGAACGGGTGATTTGTGTAACGTGGTTCACCTACTGGCGGCATGGTTACTGATTGCGCGTAGAGTGGTGCATGGGGTTGCGACGCCCTTGTTTCATGCTCCATAGGTTCCGTGCCAAACGGATTTGACCTGGCCTTGTGTCGGGTTTCTTTTTTGGCAGTTTGCCTTCCAGCCCCATCGAGGTTATTGTTTTGGTGGGCGGCTGCCTCGCGCAATCAAAGCGTGCCCTGTACTCAGGGGAGAACCCGGCCTTCGCGCCGGGTTTTTCCATTTGGTGTGCCTCCGTACAGACTGCGCTTCTATCCCCCATTCGGGTGATTCCAATAATGGTAGTCTGTGGACCCATACGGACTGTCAAAAG
>CAIYDK010000107.1 GCA_903924955.1 uncultured beta proteobacterium
CACACAAGTTAAAGAGAAGCTTGCTGCCAGCGAGGTAGTGCTGCCGCAATGGAAGAACAACATAGGCGGCAAGGACGTTCTCATAACCTTCTGCATGAAATTAGCAACCGCCACGCAGACCCAAGGGTTGCGACCCAGTATGCGTACAGTCAGGAACGCGCCGAAGGTAGGATTCAGGGCGCTTGAATAATTAATTCGCAATTCGTGTGACCACACAAAGGCAGTAAACAGTTTCAATTAGCCGTGATCAACAAACGCGAAAGCGAAGACATGGCAACCGCAACAAACACATACCTCCACGCGACCAGCGAGGCAACCGCCCCGCAACATTTCAACCCGCCATTCCCACCGCTGGCGCTGGTAACGAAGCCTAACCTAACCACTGGTGAGCTTGCCTATTACCTGAATCGTCGCCCACAAACACTTAGAGGCTGGGCCTGCCACTCTGGAACAGGGCCGATGGTGCCAAAGCGCATCGGAGGACTGCTGGCATGGAACACCATGGAAGCCAAGGCACTTGCCGGGGTGACCGCATGAAGACCTTACTACAACGTATTGCACTGCGCCTCTGGTTCGCCATGCCACGCCTGTCGCTGAAAAGCTGGAGGGCTGTCAAATGAAGACGGCTCCCTCACCATCAACTGCACGGGCAAACTCGATCACCCACATATAGCAAAGCCGCACAACCCAAGGCAATGGGATGGCGGCTTTACACGGGTACTGCGATGAAACAGGTGCCTGTATTTTAAGCAACTCTCATTGATTTGGCAATGCGGCCTCCCTTTCACACAGGAGCCACAAATGAACCGCCCAACACTTTCACTGAAATCCAAGAAGCCACTGCCCAGCACTGCGGTCGATCCCAGACAACTGAACCTGACACTCCCGTCACAACAGGGCGATGAATCAGAGCCGTTGTATGTGGATGTAGGCAGGAAGCCAAAGAATGGCACTGCGAGAAAGGCAGTTCCACCAACCGTCATGGCGAGACTCAGCGATGCCCTCCAGTGTCATTGCACTGTCTTCATCCAGTTGCGCTGCGGTGTCGGGTACATGGGAATGCCCGTGCATATCCATGATGGCTGGGTGAGTCTCGCTCACGCCTCGATTCACGGCACTAAGAAATTCCTCAAGGTACCGGAACTCGTCATTCAACTCGGAGATTGCGGTCAAGTCGCTCACATGCATTCCATAGGCAATGAAGACAGCGTGACTGCCATCAGCATTGAAGGCGAGGTGGCTCATGGATGAGTTTCTTAAAAACCATGCTCAGCCAGCGGCTGAAACCCCGAATGGGGCAGCGATGGCATCCACCAACGAAAAAAGCCCGTGTGCTGGTAACACCGGGCCTTTAGAAAATCACTCATTCAACGGTCGTGATTATCCCCTCCAGCGAGGTGCAAGTAAAGCTTTACTCAAGGCGCAATTCGCACACGCTGGCTACCTTGTCTATGACGACGGCGATGGCGACTTCTTTGTTGTAAGAGTTGACTGGCTCATGTCTCGGTATTGCAGCAACTTTGCGGCTTTGGTGGCCTTTGCTCGGATTGTGGGGTTGCAATGATTAACGACGCCCTCGACCAATTCATGCAGACCATTGCGGCGGCGGGACTGACACCACCGACCGAAATCCTCGATGACGGCAAGTTCCATCGTTTCAGCACCAACGGCAAACTCAGTCATAAAAGCGGCTGGTACATGCTGCACACCGACGGCATAGCCGCAGGCGCGTTTGGCGACTGGCGCGAGGGCTTTACGCAGAACTGGTGCAGCAAGACTGACATCGCCATGACCGACGCGGAGCGCCTTGCTCACCGTGAGCGCGTCAAGACCATGCAGCGCCAGCGCGAGGACGACCTGGCACAGCGCCAGCAATCGGCAGCAGCAGACGCACTCCAACGCTGGACGGTAGCAACGCCCTGCAATGAGCACGACTACCTGCATCGTAAGGGCATCCAACCCCATGGTGCAAAGACCGAAGGCGACAAGTTGCTGATCCCAATGCGCGACACGGCGGCCAAGGTACACAGCTTGCAGACCATCGCCCCAGACGGCACCAAGATGTTCATGTCAGGTGGCCGGGTCAAAGGCTGTTACTTCAGCATTGGTAAACCCAAAGGCGCGCTGATTGTGTGTGAGGGGTTCGCCACCG
>CAIYDK010000108.1 GCA_903924955.1 uncultured beta proteobacterium
ATCTGGCCGAATCGCTGGGGCGCTACGTGGTCTACCAAAATCAGCTTGACGTGGTGCGCAAGAAGATGATCAGCGCCTCGATCTATCCCGCCTTGCTGGTGGGGGTGGGAACCCTGGTGATCGTGTTTTTGCTGGGCTTTGTGGTGCCAAGCTTTGCGCGCATATTTGAAGACCTGGGCCGCGATTTGCCCTACTTGTCGCGCTTGTTGATGGCCTGGGGGTCGATGGTGGCCGAGCACAGTTTGCCGTTGCTGGCTGGTTTCGTGCTGGTCCTGACGGGTCTGGTGCTGTGGCTGAGGCGACCGGCCACGCGCCAGTCGCTGGTGGCACGGCTGATGCGCATTCCAGCCTTGGGCGATCGTGTGCGGGTGTTCCAGTTGGCGCGCTTTTATCGCACCCTGGGCATGTTGCTGCGGGGTGGCATACCCATCATGTCATCGCTCGCCATGACGGGGGGCTTGTTGCAGGGGCATTTGCGCGGCCAACTGACGCAGGCCACGCGCAATATCAGTGAGGGCATGCCCATCTCCCAGGCCATGGACGGCGCTGGCCTGACCACCCCCGTGTCTTCGCGCATGCTGCGCGTCGGCGAGCGCACCGGGCAGATGGGTGAAATGATGGAGCGCATTGCCCGTTTCTACGATGATGAAATTGCGCGCTGGGTTGACTGGTTCATCCGGTTGTTCGAGCCCGTGCTCATGCTCATCATCGGCGTTGCCATTGGCGGCATTGTGGTGCTGATGTACTTCCCCATTTTTGAACTTGCCGGGAGCCTCAATTGAATACCCTGCCGTACACAGCCATTACTGCTGCGATGCTCACGCAAGCGCGTCAGCGCGCCGTTGCCGACGGGCGTTTGGTGGTTGAAGTGCTGGAAGAACTGCAGGGCGGAACGTCGGCGGAATTCATCTCTGCGCTGGGTGAACTGTTGAGCCGCCCGGTGCTGCACATGGCCGACATTCGCGCCATGGACGCGGCCTTTGACGTGCTGGCTTTCAAAGAGAGTCTGGCCCACGATTGCTTGCTGCTCAGGGATGCCACAGGCCAGTTGCATCTGGCGCTGGATGACCCTTTTGATTCAGCCGTTCTGTCCTGGGCAGAGGCGCGGATCGCACAGGACTTTGTCGTCTGCCTGGCACACCGCAGCGACATTGCGGCCTGGCAGGCGCGCCACGAAGAAGGACTGAATGCCATTGACGGCGCCCTGACGCAGACCGAAGCGGCCAGTTCGAACCATTCAACAATTGAAGAGCTGAGTTTTCGTGGCATATCCGAGGACAGCAGTCCGGTTGTTCGCCTGGTTAACTCCACCCTTTACGACGCCTTGCGATCGGACGCGAGTGACATTCATCTGGAATCAAACCTGGGCGGCATGAGCATCCGCTACCGCCTGGATGGTGTGCTGTCGCCGGTCGGGTCTGTTCCTTCCGTGCAACTGGCCGAGCAGGTGATTTCGCGCATCAAGGTCATGTCGGAACTGGACATCGCGGAACGCCGCATTCCCCAGGATGGTCGCTTTCGGGTCAGCATCGGCGGGCGCGAGGTCGATCTGCGTGTTTCCATCATGCCCAGCATTCATGGCGAGGACGCCGTGCTGCGGGTACTTGACAAAAAATCCCTGAGCACTCAGGCCAAGGGACTGCAATTGACTGGGCTGGGTTTTGACGAAGCCACCGCCCAAGTGCTGCGACGCCTCGCAAGCC
>CAIYDK010000109.1 GCA_903924955.1 uncultured beta proteobacterium
ACCGACATTCGCCTGGCCATGACCGGCGCCATGCGCCAGGTGTTCGCCCAGCAACCCAGTGAGTTCGACCCGCGCAAGGCGCTGGTGGCAGCCAAGAACGCCGCGCGCGGCATTGTCAAGGCACGGTTTGAGGCGTTTGGTTGCGCTGGCATGGGCAGCAAGATCAAGCCGGTTTCGCTGGAGGCGATGGCCAAGCGCTACGCGTAAGAAAAAAGTCCCTCGTCTTTCACAAGGCGAGGGACTTTTGGAAGTCGGTATGGGTGCAGACTTCGCGCAAGCTAACGGATCAAACGCACGATGCCCAATGCCTTGAGCACATACTTTTCATAAATCGGTTCCGAGGTGCCATTCTTCATCTTGCGCATGAAGTACTTTTCGAAGGCAATTTTTGCCAGGTGAACCCACTTGCCTTTCTTGAACCAGTTGACGTTGCGCGGCGGTATTTGCGGCAAGGCCACAAAGGCCGCGCCGGTGTCGCCAAAGTCGGCCAGGCAAATGGCGTTCCAGGTGCCTTTGGTGCTGGCGGTGCTGCCGTTGAGTTCGTCGGCAATGTTGTGCACGATGGCCGAAATCATGGTCTCGATCATGTAACCGGTCTTGGGTGCGCCGGTCGGAACCGGTGTGGCCTCGACGGGTGGAATGGCCACGCACACGCCAGCCGAGAAGATGTTCTTGTAGGCCTTGCTGCGTTGGTACTCGTCGATCAGCACAAAGCCGCGCGGGTTGCACAGGTTGGGCACGGCGGCCACTGCATCCACCCCCTTGAAGGCGGGCAGCATCATGGACATCTTGAACGGCACTTCGTGTTCTTTGAATACCGCGCCGTGGTCGTCAAGCTGGGTAACAAACATCTTGCCCGCTTCGACCTTGGTGGTCTTGGCGTTGGTAATCCACTTCATGTCATGCGCGCGCAACTCCGACTCCAGCATACCCTTGCTGTCACCCACACCGCCCAGGCCCAGGTGTCCGATGTAGGGCTCACTGGTCACGAAGGTAATGGGCACCTTGTTGCGAATCTTGCGGCGACGCAAATCAGTGTCCAGGATGAACGCAAACTCGTAGGCTGGTCCAAAGCAGCTGGCAAACGGCATAGCGCCGATGACCACCGGTCCGGGGTTTTTTAAGAACTCTTCATAGTCCTTGAAGAATCCCAGGGCATGGTCCACGGTGCACACCGAGTGCGTGTGTCCTCCGTGGGGGCCGGAGCCGGGTACTTCGTCGAAGAACAGCTTGGGGCCGGTAGTGATGACCAGATAGTCGTAGTCCAGCGTCTCGCCGTCCTTCAGCGTCAGTCGGTTGGCAGCGGCATCAATCGTCGTCACGGCTTTGGCGATGAACGCGATCCCTTTCTTTGCCAACAGCGGGGCTATTGGCAGGGTAATGGATTCGCGGTCACGCCACCCCACCGCCACCCAGGGGTTGGACGGGGTGAACTGAAAGTAGTCCACCGCGCTGACAACCGTGATGCGGTGTTCGGCCGGGAGCGTCGCGCGCATTTCGTAGGCGGCGGGCATGCCGCCAATGCCAGCGCCCATGATGACGATGTGTGCCATAGGGTTCTTTCTGTTGAGGAGTGGGGTGAATCGCTTAAAAGCGATGCGTGTACATCAGCTGCATATTGGTCTGGGCGTGGGAGATGGTGACCCCGGTCCCGCTGGTAACGCTGGTGCTGGGTGCAACGGTCAATGCGCCATTGAGTGAGTCTGTGGGCGAAGCCTGATAGCCAAAGCCCAAAGTGGCGTGGCTTTTTACAGTGGCCGGGAAAAGCGGATTGACCGTGGCATCAGGGATGGGGCTATCTGCCAGGTTCAAGCCGGCGCGTAGGGTGAGTTGCTCGCTTGTTTTCCAGGCCAGGCCCAAGTTCAATACCGTTTGGTCTTTCCAGTTTTGTGGCAACTCAAAGCTGACCGAGCCACCCATTGCACCACTGTCATAGCGCATTTTGAAGGATTTCATGACCTCGGCCCAACCGATGGATTTGATGTCTGCCACCAGCATCACGTTAGGCTGCACTTGCCAGCTGCCACCGATCGCCAGCACGGAAGGCATTTGAAAGTTGATGACAGTCATACGTCCGGTATCCGCAAACGTGGTGATGCTGGCACCGCCGGGGTTTGCTGTCATGCTGGCGGAGCCGTTGCCTGTTTTCATGTCATCCAGGGCTGACTTGAGGCGGTAAGATGCTCCCAGCGTGGTGTCTTTGCTGATCTTGAACGTGGCACCCAGCTTGGCTCCCCATCCGTTGGCCTTGGCCGCACCGGTGAATTTGTCGGTGTCGGTGAAGTTAACCCGTGCCCATGTGGCGGTGTTCAGTGCACCGGCACCAATGGCTCCACCCAACTGACCTGCTCCCCCCGTAACCATGCCGCCCAGTTGCTGGGGAGTGGCGGCCATTTGCAAGTCGAGTCCGGACCACAGGTAGTCCAGGGTGGCGCCGATGGTTACGTTGGGGTTCACCTGATAGGCCATTGGAATGATGACGTTGCCGACGCTGAGTTCCGAGCGAACCGCATCCCCTGAGCCCATGGCCATAAAGGTGTTGGCACCGTATTCCGTTCCCATGCCGCCTTGTGCAAACATGCCCACGCCGTAGGTCAATGCACCCGAGCGGGCGGTGTAGCCGATGGCTGGCATGGTGTATGCCGTGCCGCCCGAAGGTGCCTCAGGCATGCCAGGCACGCTGCTGGTGACCTTTGGGCCTAAAAACCCCAAGGCGATGTCCAGTCGTGCTTCAGCAGACCCCAGCGCCAGGGTGGCCGGGTTTTGTGCCATGGCGGCCGTGCCGTGGTCAAACGCTTGTGATGCTCCACCCATGCCGGTGGAGATGGGGCCGTAGCCTTCCATCAACATACCATTGGTGGCATGGGCCGAACCGGCGGCTAGCAGTGCGCAAAGGGGCGTCAGAGCGAAAAATTTCTTTGAAATGGTCATGGAGGTCTCCGGTAGTTTTAGTGGTAAGTGACGAGGGGCGAGGGATTCTGTTGTTGGTGATTACCAGAAGGCCAGCAGACGGCCTTTGACGACTTTGGATTCGATGCGTTTGAGTGGACTGTTGCCCTTTTTGATGCAGTCGCCACTTTTCGCGTCAAACTCCCAATGGTGTTTGGGACAGGTTAACGTGGTGCCGTTTAGCGCCAGTTCGGGTATGTCGGTACTCTGGTGCGGGCAGCGGCTGTCAAAGACGGAAATGGATTTCTTCTCGCGGTAGATGAACAGACCAAGGCCATCGCAATCGGTGCGCTGAACCTGGCCGTCCTTGACCGCGTTGCTGGCCATCACATCGTGCCATCCCGCACTAGTAGCCGTGCTTGCTGTTTCGACGGGGATCGTTGCGAATACCGATTCATCTTGAAACTCCGGCAGCTTCATGTCCAGAATGACATCGACAGCCCAGATGATTTTTGCGAGCCCGAGCGCCGGAAATGCCATGAGCAGGGCATCCAGAACTTCTACCGAAGTACAGCCCTCACGCAAGGCGCGGCGTAGGTATTGGCGCAAGCCCCGTTCGGTCTGTGCATGCACCTTGGTAATGACCGAAATGAGGTTTCGTGTCTTGGGGTCCAGGTGTTTTCCGGCATCCTTCAGAAATGCAAAGTAGTGCCCCAATGCGTCTGGCCGTGCTTTCAGCAGGTAATTCAGTGCGTCGCTCATGGAAGGAAAATGTCAGTTGGAGGTTAAAAATGCAAAACCATCACCGGATGCTCTGACAGCCCCATGACCTTTTGCGCCACACCACCGACCAGGGCGCGCCCGATGCGGCTGTCACTGCGACTGCCAATGACGATCAGGTCAGAGTCGCTGGTTTCTCGCGATGCCAGTATCTCGGTGAAGGGTTTTCCGATGCGCACTTCGCCTTGTGCGGACACACCTGCATATTGCGCCTGCTCCAGAAGTTGTGTGACAAATGTTTGCGCCTGTGCGCGCTGGCCTTCAGCGGCCACAACACTGACCACGTGCAAGGGCAATCCGCATTGCGCTGCAACACCTGCTGCAATGGCCACTAGGGGGCGTCCGTCTTCAGTCGAGTCTGCCGCTACCAGCACGCGCTTGCTCCACATACGGGCGTCAGGTGGCACGATCAAGACATGGCACGGCGCATGTGCTACGACCTTGCTTACCATTTCACCGACGAGCAAGTTCGCCAGAAGGCCGCGCTTGCCTCTGCGGCGGATAACGATCATTTCGGATTGATTGGCCCGGGCCTCCTCGACGATTTCAAGATAGGGCTCCTCACCGCGGCGCACCCGTAGCGCAATGTCAACCTGCGCGGCGTTGGCCTGCTGGCGCAGGCGGGCAATCTTCAGGGCCGCCTCTTGCTCCGCCCGTGCGGCAAGTTGGGGTGCAAGTGCCTCATATTCGGGGTTGCTGAGCAACGGCAAAACCGTAGCCAGCGGCAACTGGCAGCGCTGTGCCAAAGCGAACGCCATTTTTTCTGCGCCGGTGTCAAATTCACTGCCCTCAGTGGCCAGTAACAGGCGGGTGAAAAGCTGTGCCATGGTCAATGTCCTCCCGTCAAAATGCCGGAGGCGGCAAGTACCAATACCGTGATGATTAAGGTGCAGATGGCTACGTAGACATAGTCGCGTCGCTTCAGATACAGGGGAATCAAACCCACAAGCGGTGGCAGTGAGCAACCTGCCAATATCGAAATACCAATGAGCCCCGACAAATCTCCCTTGTGCGCCAGGGTCAGCCATCCCCACCCGGTTGGGGTGGCGGTTTGTTGTAAATATGCCGCAACGGGAAGGCTCCAGACCGAGGGGAGTTGTTCCAACGGCACATGCGGCGTCACAACACCGAATACATAGGCCGCAAAACTGACAATCAGGGCCACTACGCCAAGGCGTGCGCCCCAATCCAGCAAATGGGCATAGCGCAATGCTTCGAGCTGTTGCTGTTGTGCGTTGGTCGGTGTGTTGTTGTTGGTCATGGAATAACTTTCAGACCCATATTCCCAGGCCCTTGAGCAGCGCACGAATGCCAGCAAACAGCAGCAGTGTAATGACCATTTTACGAATGACCGAGCCTTTGAGTACGTTGAGTAAACGGGCTCCGATACGGGCGCCTAGCATCATGCCGACGACTGACGGTACGGCAATCATGGGCAATACGGCACCCCGGTTCAAGTAGACCCATGCGGCGGATGAATCGACCAGGGAGAGCACCAGCCCTGAAGTACCGGCAGACACTTTGAGTGGGGCCCCCATCAGCAAGTTGAGTGCGGGTACATTCGCCCAGCCTGCGCCAATACCAAACATACCGGCCATGACGCCGATGGCCAGAAAAATCAGCAGGCCCAGAGGCGTGCGATGCACTTGCCAGTTGATGGCTTGTCCGGATGCACCGTCGATGAATACGCCGTGAATGCCGAGCGCAGAAGACAGGCTGTCAGGTTGCGCAACGTTGGGAAACTCGGATTTTTTGGAGAACAGCATGAGTGTCACGATGCCAAGCACAATCATTCCCAGCGCGGTTTGAATCACCGATGCCGGCAACGCTAGGCCGAGCAATGCACCAACAATGGAACTCATCGACGCCAGCAGAGCAAGCGGCAACGCCAGGCGCAGGCTGGACAGCCCTCCGCGCAGCAGCATGGGCCCTGCGGCCAGTGCGCTGGCCAACGCGACCAGCAATCCTGCACCACGCACAAAGTCCAGATGGAACGGGAAAAACCCACCAATGATGGGCACAAAAAGTGTGCCGCCGCCGATGCCTGCAGGTACCGCCACAATACCGATAAGAAAGCAGGTCACAAACAAGGCCAGGGGCCAGAACCACCAGGGCATGGAACTGGCCGGCACCACACTGTCCGCGCCAAAAGCGGGTGCGGTCAAAGTTAGCAACGCCACAAGCAACAGACCCGTGCGTTCCAACTTTGGCTTGGTGGTCATAGGACTGAACAGATGCATACGGCTAGGAAATATTTTGGTAGTACAGATTTTGCGGGTGGTTAGCCTGAGCAAAAAAGAACCACCGTTCAGCGAGCAATCCAAAGTACTGCGTGGCGAAGGCGATGACCAGCATTTCGTTGGAGGCGGCAATTACGCCCAACGCCATGAACATCAGCGGAAGTGGAAACGCCAGTAGCAAAAACCCCCACTTTATGGTCAACAGCAACTCGGGGCTGCGGCCATGGAAAAACTCCCGCGTGTTGAACGACCCCCCCATGAAGCCCTGCGCTTTTTGAACGATGCGCGGATGTTTGATGCCAATAGCGCTTTGCAGCGTGGATTTAGGCTTGAGCCGCGCGTTGCGTACCAAAGAGGCGCCGCGCGTAGTCCAGGCCAGCAGTGTGAGCGCCGCTGCCCCCAGCGCGTAGGGCTGCGTCAGTGAAGACTGGCCCGACAGCGCGGCCAATAGCGTGGCAAGCATCATTCCTGAGGCGCAGCCCATCAGCAGGTAGTTGATCAGAGTCAGTGGACTCGCCCACTCCTGCAAGAAGCGCACGGACGCGTAAATCATGGCGGTGCAGACAAACAGGGCGATACAGGCGAGTGCCGTTGCAGCGCCGATCAGGCGGGTATTGTTCCACCCCAGAGAATGCGCAGCGGCATACAGGAAGACGCCCAGCATGAACAACGGCAGGGCGATGACCTCGCGCGACAGCCAGGAAGTACGCCACATGGCGGCCGAACGCCATGCGCGCTCCGGTCGACCGAGGTGAAAGAACGAGGCCACCAGGCCCAGCGCAGACAGCATCAGGGCCACGACGCTGCCGCTAAGCAAAAAGCGCTGGTTATCCGCTTGGCTCAAGCCGCCCAGGTTCATTAAGTCGGTGCCATAAAGCGTGAGGAACAGCCCCTGTGCGGCGCCGATCAGGGTGGTCAAAAAAATGACAGAAAAAGCGGGTTGCATAGTGTGTTGTGCAAGGTAGGTGCGTGTGCGCGCTAGGTGGCAAAATCTTCGCGACCCGGATCCCGGTGGGCGTGCTCGGGGAGTTGGCCATCGATCTTCAGTGGATTGTCGACACGCTCCAGATCTTCGGCATGGATGCGGATTTCAGTCTTGCGTCTCGGCAGGTAGTGGTTCGAAGGGCTGGTGCCCCATTCCGGCATGAGCTGGTAGCCACCGCGTTCTGCAATGGCCTTCGATACCACGGACTCCGGGTCGTGGATGTCGCCAAACAGGCGGGCGTTGGACGGGCATGCCAGCACACAGGCGGGTTTGCGTTCGGACGCTGGTAGTGCAGTATCGGTGACGCGGTCCACGCATAGCGTGCACTTGGTCATGACTTTGCGCTCTTCATCAAATTCGCGTGCACCGTAGGGGCAAGCCCAGCTGCAGTATTTGCAGCCAATGCACTTGTCGTAATCCACCAGCACAATGCCGTCTTCGGCCCGCTTGTAGCTCGCGCCCGTGGGGCACACCGGCACGCAGGGTGGGTCTTCGCAGTGCAGACACGATTTCGGAAAGTGCACCGTTTGTGTGTTGGGGAACTGACCCACCTCAAAGGTCTGCACCCGATTAAAGAAAGTACCGTTGGGCTCAGCGCCGTAGGGGTTGATATCAACCAGTGAACCCGCCGTGCCCGAGGTATTCCACTGCTTGCAACTGGTGACGCAGGCGTGGCAGCCAACACATACGTTGAGGTCAATGACCAATGCCAACTGGGTCATTTGTTCTCTCCCCGTCCAGCAAAGTACGCCCGCAGTTTCGGTATTACCTGTTGCATGCCGGGTGCTGCCGGGACCGTCTTGAACTGTGGCGAGGTCTGCTCTGGTTCGCCGTCTTGTGCTTTGTAGATGCGCACCCGCACGTCATACCAAGCGGCCTGCCCGGTGATCGGGTCAGAGTTGGAAATGGCAGCCCCCGCGTTGGACGGTGGTAACACCTCGGAGATCAGGTGGTTGAGCAGAAAGCCGCGCTGGGATTCGTTGGCATCTGGTGTCAAATTCCAGGCGCCCGCCGATTTTCCGATGGCGTTCCAGGTCCACACCGTGCCGGGCTCCACCGCCTCGGAGTAGCGGCACATGCAGCGCACCTTGCCCCACTGCGACTCGACCCACATCCACCCGCCGTCGGCAATGCCCTGGGCAACAGCGGTTTTGGTGTTGACGAACAGGTAGTTGTGCGTGTGAATCTGGCGCAGCCAGGCGTTTTGCGAGTCCCATGAGTGGTACATCGCCATCGGACGCTGGGTGATGGCATTCAGCGGGTATTTGGCAGTGTCGGTGGCCTGCTCTTCCAGCGGCACGTAGTAGAAGGGCAAGGGATCAAAATAGGTTTCCACCCTTTTGCGCAAGTTCTCTGGCGGTTGTTTGCCGGGGCGTTTGCCTTGGGCTGCACGCCGGAAACCCTGCAAGAACTCGGAATAGATGTGGATGACGATGGGGTCTTTGTCCCGTCGAATGCCCATCTTCTGCGCCCACTCCATGTAGCCCTGGTTCCAGTTGCGCATGTACTGGTATTCCAGTGGCATCTCGTAGTGGAACACGCAGTTGTTTTTTTCGTACATTTCCCACTGCTTGGGGTTGGGTTCGCCGCGCATGGACTTCTCGCCACCCTTGCCACGCCAGCCGGCCAGAAAACCGATGCCCGAGCCGGGCGCAGTTTCGTAGTTAACGATGAAGTCGGTGTAGCCCTTGAACTTGCGTGTGCCGTCGGCTTGTGTGAATGCGGGCAGCTTGAGTCGGCCCGCCAGTTCGACCAGTACTTCCTGAAAAGGTTTGCATTCGCCCTTTGGGGCAACAACCGGAATGCGAACGGCATCCACAGGTCCATTGAATTCTGAGATGGGCCGGTCCAGCATCGACATGGTGTCGTGCCGTTCCAGGTAGGTGGTGTCGGGCAGGATCAGGTCGGCAAAAGCAGTCATCTCCGACTGGAAGGCATCGCACACCACCAGGAACGGGATTTTGTATTCGCCACTGTTCTCGCCTGTGGTGTGCTTGTCGTTGAGCATGTTGCGCACTTCGGACGTATTCATCGTGGAGTTCCACGCCATGTTCGCCATGAAGATCAGCAAGGTGTCAATGCGGTAGGGGTCGCCCTTCCAGGCATTGGTGATGACGTTGTGCATCAAACCGTGTGCGGATAGAGGGTGTTCCCAGGAGAAACCCTTGTCGATGCGCACCGGCAGACCTTTGTCGTCCACAAACAAGTCGTCCGGGCTCTCCGGCCAACCCAGTGGAGCACCGTCCAGCGGCGTGTCAGGCTTGACCGCCTGTGGACCTTTCGGCGGGCGTGCGTTGGGTGGCACGGCGCGCGGGTAGGGTGCTTTGTGGCGAAATCCCCCGGGCCGGTCGATGGTACCCAGCAACGACATCAAAATGGAGAGGGAGCGAATAGTCTGAAAGCCATTGGAATGCGCCGCCAGGCCGCGCATGGCATGAAACGACACCGGGTTGCCGGTAACAGACTCATGGCGCTTGCCCCAACTGTCAGTCCACGCGATCGGCAGTTCAATTTTCTGGTCGCGCGCGGTGATGCCCATTTCATGCGCCAGGCGGCGAATGGTGGCTGCGGGAATGCCGGTAATGCCTTCGGCCCACTCGGGTGTGTAGGGCTTGACGCGTTCCTGTAAAAGCTGAAAGGCTGGAACTGCAGGAGTGCCATGCGGAAGCTTGAAGTGGCCCAGCAGCGCCGGGTCGGCCCCTTCGGTGTGATCGGCGACAGCACGCTCGCCCAGGCGGTCCCACCAATAGAAGTTGGCTGGACGAAGGGGGTTGGCAATATCCGCGTCAGCATCGCGCAGGAACATGCCAAAGTCATCACTGGCGGCATCCTGGTTTACCAGTTGACCTGCATTGGTATAGCGCGCAAGGAATTCCCGGTCGTACAAACCCTGTTTGATCAATTCGTGAATTAGGGCCAGAAGCAGTGCGCCGTCGGTGCCGGGTTTGATGGGCACCCATTCATCGGCAATGGCCGAGTAACCGGTGCGCACCGGGTTGATAGACACAAAACGACCGCCGTTGCGCTTGAACTTGGAGAGTTCGCGCTTCATCGGATTGGAGTGGTGGTCCTCGGCCGTTCCTATCATTACAAACAGCTTGGCGCGCTCCAGATCCGGGCCGCCAAATTCCCAGAACGAGCCGCCTATGGTGTAGATCATGCCGGCGGCCATGTTGACCGAGCA
>CAIYDK010000110.1 GCA_903924955.1 uncultured beta proteobacterium
CACACGCCAGGAATAGACGCCTGCGCTCATGTGCAGGTGCCTTACTACGTTTCGGCGTGGCGAACCATAACCCTCGATACAAGGAAAGCAAATGCGTGAAGATATCAAAACACCGCTAGAAATGCTCTACCACTGGGAACGTGAGACACCGCAGCCGGTGTTTCTGCGACAACCCAAGGCGCTGCAGTGGACCGAAAACACCTGGGCACAAGTCGGTGATGCAGTTCGGCGGGTTACCGCTTTCCTTCTCGCCAAAAGCTATCCGGCTGGGTCAAGAATTGCGCTGCGGTCCGCCAATAGTAAGGACGTTGTCATCTTTGAATCCCAGTACCGATCCTGGGTGCAAAGCATGACCGGACCAGATGCTGTGATTTTTGAATGAGAAACCGTGTAATGGCAATGAACACAGATACAAACCACCCCTATATATTGTGGGGAACACCCCATTCCCTTTACACAGGAAAGGCCCGCTCCTGCCTGATCAAGAAAGGGCTGCGATTCGTTGAACGCTGTCCTTCCCATCCGGATTACAAGGCGCGCGTTCGTCCGACGGTCGGATTGGTGACTTTTCCGGTTCTCGAAACCCCGGACGGCCAGTTCATACAGGACTCTACGGACATTGTTTCTTACCTCGATTCACTTGAGAACCTGGCATCGGGCAACTCATTGACGCCATCTACACCGGTGCAACTTGCGGTAGCAAGGCTGATCGATGGTTTTGGTCTGGAAGGCATGCTACAGGTTGCCATGCACTACCGTTGGAGCTACCGCGACGAGCAGGAGCTGTTCCTGCAAACGGAGTTTGGGCGCGGACTGTATCCTGGCGAGGATCGAGAAGCACGACGTGCGGCCGGAAGGCGCGTCATGGACTTTTTTAGTTCCAGTCTGCCGACGCTGGGGATCAACCCACAGACCATTGCGGCTATAGAGAATGCTTATGAAGAACTTCTGGAAGCATTGGACATCCACTTCCAACACTACCCTTACGTGATGGGCAGGCGCGTCAGCATTGCGGACTTGGGTCTGATTGCGCCGATGTACGCCCACCTTGGGCGAGACCCTTATCCGACAGCGTTGATGAAGAAGCGCGCACCCAACGTTGCACGCTGGGTGGAACGCATGCAACTGCCCAATACGCCGGACGGTGAATATGCACCTTACGTTGCTGATTGGCTACTCGATGATGAGATCCCCGCCACGCTGGAGCCCGTGTTGACCTTGCTGTTCAAGGACTGGGGGCCACAGCTTAGTGCCGACATCGCTAGTTATCAGCATTGGCTCGATGCACACCCTGGAATTGAAGCGGGACAACTGATCAATTTTAACGACGGCCGCCTAGTGCATCCGACACTTGGCATGGTGAGTTACGAATGGCGAGGTGTGCAGGTGCAACGTGCCAGCGCCGTTCATGGTTTGTGGTTGTTTCAAATGGCACAGGCTGTGGCGCAGGCCATGTCCGCTGACGCCGGGCAGAACCTGGCAGCCCTGTTAAAGCGTACCGGAGGCCAGGATGTGATGGCCTTGGCCCTGCCGCACTTGATCGAGCGGCGCAACAACGTGCTGGTGCTTCAGTAGCCGCTGGCAATACGCATCTCAACCAAAAGGAATTTGAAATGAGCGACACAGTTCTAGTGAGCGTCGATGAAGGCGTCATGACGGTAACGATCAACCGTCCTGAAGCCAAGAATGCGATTAATGCCGATGTGGCCCGAGGGATTGCTGCGGCGATGATTGAGTTGGACAGCAACCCCGACATCCGTCTGGCAATTCTGACGGGTGCGGGCGGCATGTTCTGCTCGGGAATGGATCTCAAAGCCTATATCCGTGGTGAGTCTCCCTTCATCGATGACCGCGGCTTTGGCGGGCTCTGTAGCGCGCCACCACAAAAGCCGTTGATCGCGGCGGTTGAAGGTTTTGCGTTAGCGGGTGGGTTCGAACTGGCGATTGCATGCGACCTGATTGTGGCAGGCGAGCACGCCCGCTTTGGCACACCCGAAGTCAAAGTCGGCCTAATTGCGGGTGCGGGTGGACTACTGCGCACGCCACGCCAAATCCCACAACGCATCGCCATGGAACTGGCTCTGACGGGCGAAATGATCAGCGCCGCACGGGCATACGACCTGGGACTGGTTAACCGTGTTGTTACTTCTGGTGGGGCGTTGACTGCGGCACAGACACTAGCGCGGGTGATAGCAGCCAACGGCCCCCTTGCTGTGGCCGCCAGCAAGAAAGTTATCAGTGAGTCACAAGACTGGTTATCCAGTGAAATGTTTAGCCAGCAGGAACCCCTGCTGAAGGCCATTGCCAAGAGCAAAGATGCCATCGAAGGCGCCACAGCGTTCGCTGAAAAGCGACGCCCGAAATGGCAAGGTTGCTAATCGGCGACCAAGCTATCACGCTG
>CAIYDK010000111.1 GCA_903924955.1 uncultured beta proteobacterium
AGAACATTACATGAAAAAAATCAATATCGCGCTGGCGGCAGCGCTCATCACCTTGGCAACTGGCTGCAGCAAGACCAGCGGGGTCGGCGGCGCTTCAGGTGACGCCACGCCCACCACCGTGGCCGCCAATGCCGAGTTCGCCAAAAGCCTGAACCTGGGTGACCAGCAGGACTTTGACAAAGCCAAGCGCGGCTTTATCGCCAAGCCCACGGGCAAGCTCGTGCAAGCGGATGGCACGGTGTTGAAAGACTTTGACGCCTACAGCTTTCTGGACGGAAAGGCCGCGGATACCGTCAACCCCAGTCTGTGGCGCCACGCGCAGTTGAATGCCAACGTTGGTCTGTACAAGGTGACGGACGGTGTTTACCAACTGCGCGGATTTGACATTGCCAACATGACGCTGATCGAGGGTAAGACCGGGTGGATTGTGGTGGACCCGCTCACGGCCCGAGAATCCGCCAAAGCGGCGCTGGAGTTCGCCAGCCAGCACCTGGGTAACAAGCCCGTGTCGGCCATCATCTTTACCCATGCCCATGCCGACCACTACGGTGGCGTGCTGGGCATTACTACGCCCGAAGAAGTGGCTGCACGCAAGCTGCCCATCGTGGCACCAGCCGGCTTTATGGAAGAGGCCACCAGCGAAAACGTGCTGGTCGGCACCGGCATGGCCCGCCGGTCCATGTACCAGTTCGGCAAGAACCTCCCCCGTAATGCCAAGGGCAATGTGGATACCGGCCTGGGCAAGGATGTGGTGTATGGCACCTTGGGCATCTTGCCGCCGAACTGGCTGATCTACAAACCCACGCAGCAAATGCAACTGGACGGTGTGGACTTTGTGTTCCACAACGTGCCCAACGCGGAATGCCCCGCCGAGTTGAGCTTCCACATCCCGGCCCTCAAACTGTACGACGGCGCTGAAAACATGGTGCACACCATGCACAACCTGCTGCCGGTTCGCGGCGCCAAGGTGCGCGATTCGCTGCGCTGGTCCAATTACATGGAAGAGGCAATTCAGCAGACCAAGGATGCCGAAGTCTTCATCGGCTCGCATAACTGGCCAGAATGGGGCAACGCCAACATCAAAAAAATGTTGACCATGCACCGCGATGTCTACAAGTACACCCACGACCAGACGGTGCGGTTGATCAACGCGGGTTACACCCCGTATGAAATTTCCGACATGATCAAGCTGCCCAAGTCGCTCGAGGGTTACTTCGGCGCACGCGGCTACTACGGCGACCTGCGCCACAACGTGCGCGCGGTCTACCAGTTTTATCTGGGCTACTACGACGGCAACCCGGCCAACCTGAACAAGTTGCCCCCAAAAGAGTCCGCCAAGCGATACGTTGAGCTGATGGGCGGTGCGGACAAGGTGGTGGCCGCTGCACAAACCGCTTTCGACAAGGGTGAATACCGCTGGGCGGCCGAGTTACTCAACCAGGCTGTCTTTGGCGACCCGGCCAGCAAGGCGGCCAAAGAGTTGCTGGCCAAAACCTATGACCAGATGGGCTACCAGTCGGAGGCCGCCACCTGGCGCAACAGCTACCTGACCGCTGCCATGGAATTGCGCGAAGGCCCACCCACCAAAGGCATCGATAAATCCTCCTTTATTGAAGCCCTGATGCAAACGCCGATTGAACGCTTTCTGGAAGCGATGGCCGGCGGTCTGAACGGTCCGGATGCCGAGGGCAAAGACCTCAAGGTGAACCTGGTGCTGACCGACACCCAAGAGTCTTACGTGCTGTGGATTGAAAACGCCGTGCTGCACTTCAAAAGCGCACCGGCAGACCCCAGCGCCAACGCCACGTTGACGCTGACAAAACCCATCTTCGTGAAGATGATTGCCGGCACGGCGGGCGTCAAAGACACGCTACTCAGCGACGACTTGAAGGTCGGCGGCAGCAAGATTGACCTGGTGCGATTCTTTGGTCTGATTGAAAAGGCACCCGGCACGTTTGCCATCGTCACCAAGTAATGCTACGTTTTCGATAGCTGCTAGCGCCCGTTCCACGGGGGCTAGAGGTCAATTATCCCAGTCGCCACCGGCATCGGCGCCACCGCCATCATCCCATGAACCGGCGTCGTTGACACCGAAGTCAGCGCCACCCATATCGGAGTTGCTGTTGGCGATGGGCTGGTAATCGTTGCGTGACCCGTTGTCGAGTTGGCCGGCATTGGCATTGTGGTCACCCAT
>CAIYDK010000112.1 GCA_903924955.1 uncultured beta proteobacterium
AGGAGGTGTCATTGGCATGGTCTGCAATGGATTGGGCGTTCTTCAATATGCGGCGCAGATAGTCGCGCAAGTTTTCGAATTCTGCGGCGCTGAAACCGGCTAGGTGGGCGTTTTGCACGCCGCTCAGGATTTCGGGGATGTCGCTGGCTGCCTTATACCCTGTCGATGTGAGTTCAATGTTGACCACGCGGCGGTCGGTCTCGGAGCGTACCCGCTTGCACAGCCCTTTAGTTTCCAGCCGGTCCAGTAGGCGCGTCATGGAGCCTGCGTCTAGATTGCACTCGCGGGCTAGCTCCGCAACCGGGGTGGCCTGGCCGCGATAGAGCTTGAATAACGGTATCCACTGAGCGTTGGTCAGATCTGTGTGGGCTAGTTGGTGTTCGATCTCGTGCGCCAATCGGCCTAGGATCTGACGCATCAAATAGCCTAATTCTAAGTAGCGTTCAAGTTGAGACTAACAATCCAAGGCCATGCGGTCAGACTGTGCAAACCTTTGGTGTTGGCGGCAAGTCTGGGTAGGCCTGCTTCCAATTGCTGGATCACACTTGAGAGGTCGTTGAATACGCGGTTGGGAAACTCCTTTTCGCGCACTTCGTCCCACACATGCTCCTGCGGGTTGAGTTCTGGTGCATACGGCGGCAAGCGCAGTAGACGTACGTTCTCAGGGATCACCAATTCCTTTGATACATGAGAGCTGGCGCCATCTACGACCATGACTATGAACTCCGTGGCATGGGCGGCACTGACTTGCGCCAGAAATTCAGTCATGCGCTCGGTGTTCATCTGCCGACAGGTCATCCAATCAAACTCGCCCTCGATGGGGCTGACGGCACCATAAACATAGACGAACTCCCGCTCGTAGCCGTTGCAAACCGTCGGTCGTTTTGGACAGGGTGCCCAGCAGCGGCGAATGCGTACCATTCGGCCAAAGCGCGCCTCGTCTTGAAACATCAGGCGCACCCGCCGACCCCGAACCTCTTCGGGCTTCATAAGCGCTGCCAAAGTCTCGGGGAGTTTTTTTTCCACTCATCCTGCACTTGCGGATCGCTCTTGGGGTGTCGGGTGTCCGGTGCTACCTTGCGCCAGCCGTGGCGCGCCAACATGCGATACACAACGGAGGCGGCAACCGGGTGCCCCAGCTTCTGGGCCAAAGCGGCTCGCAGTGGCGAGGCAACCGAGACTTCCCCGACGTTTGATTCATCCTGCCAGCGGGCCAAGAAAGCCTTCTCCTCCTCTGGGGTCAGAGAGGCACGGCGTCGACCGCCCCAATTTGGTCTTTCGGCCTCAGGTTTGGCGCAAAACTCGCGCAGTCGGCCCTGCAACCTCACCACGCTCGCCCGCCCCACGCCCAGCAGCATTGCTGTCTGTTCCAGCGTCGCGCCCAATACCGCTGGCAGCAGTACCGCCTGGGCGCAGCGTAGCGATTCAACATCGTTCGCCTGCGCCGCCACGACTTGCGCCTGCGTCACCAGTTCCATATCAACTCGACGTGTTCTCGCCATGGGCAACGCTCCAAGGATTGTTTGAATCCCAGAGTTTCCCATATTTAGGATCATCTTGAAAGCAAATTAGAATAAGAAGGCATTGCAATGGCGTGTACCCGTCACGGTGCAATCAGTGGGCGGGAAAGACATCGCACGCACTGTGGTCGAAGGTGGAAAAGGCAGAGTCAC
>CAIYDK010000113.1 GCA_903924955.1 uncultured beta proteobacterium
AACGCTTGCCGCGTAGGTTTTTGCGCTCGGTTGCGAATGCGTTTTTAGCCCTCAAATGAGAGCCAGATTCACTGCATGAAGTGTGGGTTTCGTTGACAGTGAAAGTACTTGTTGGCGCGCGAACAATAAAACCCAATATGGCTGAGTAGCGCGCGCTGAAAATTACTCGGGGTGATTAACCTTCCTGCTTCTTTTTTAAGCAGGACAGAAGGAGATGATCACCATGAAAGATTTGGGCATTGTTCGACGCTTGTTTTACCGGGACAGTTTGTCGGTTTCAGAGATAGAGAGACGCACGGGGCTTACCAGAAAGACCATCAGCAAGTGGCTCAACGCACCGGAGCGCACGGAGCCGAAGTACCACCGGCTACCAGCTCAAGACACCAAGATTGCACCATTTGCGCAGCAGCTGACCAAGGCGTTGGAGGTGGATGCGCGCAGACCCAAACGCGACCGGCGTACAGCGCGCAAGCTGTTCAAAGAAATCCAGGTTCTCGGGTTTGATGGGGACTACTGCCGGGTAACAGAATTTGTACGCCGTTGGCGAGCAGCCGGTGGGCAAGCGCTGGTCAAAGCCTTTGTCCCATTGCACTTTGAGCTCGGTGAAGCCTTTCAATTCGATTGGAGCGAAGAACGGTTGCTGGTTGGCGGGGTATGGCGCAAGATTCTGGCCGCTCACCTGAAGCTGTGCGCGAGCCGGGCCTTTGTGCTGCAGGCGTATCCGACCCAGAGCCATGAAATGCTCTTTGACGCCCACACCCGCTCCTTCATGGCGCTCGGTGGCATCCCACGCCGTGGCATCTATGACAACATGCGCACGGCGGTGGACAAGGTCAACAAAGGCAAGAGCCGAGTCGTCAATACGCGCTTTGCGGCGATGGCCTCGCATTACCTGTTTGAGCCGGACTTCTGCAACGTCGCCAGCGGCTGGGAGAAAGGGGTTGTGGAGAAGAATGTCCACGACAGCCGTCTACGCATTTGGCAGGACGCCGCCAAAGAGCGGTTTGGTTCCTTCACCGAGCTCAACCTGTGGCTGCTGGCCAAGTGCCGGGCCTTGTGGCACGAGTTGCGGCACACCGAATTTACGGAGTACACCATTGCCGAAATGCTCGAACACGAGCAACCCAGCCTCATGCCGATGGTGGCACCGTTTGACGGGTACGTGGAAACACTGGGCAAGGTCAGTAGCACCTGTCTGGTGATCTGTGACCGCAGTCGCTACTCTGTGCCGTGTGAACTGGTTGGGCAGATCGTGAGCGTACGCATATATCCGGAGCGCATTGACTTCTGTGCCCACGACACCCTGATTGCCAGCCATGTACGCTGCTTTGAGCGCAAGCAAACACGCTACGACTGGCAGCACTACATTCCGATCATCGAGCGTAAGCCCGGTGCCCTGCGCAACGGGGCGCCCTTTATGGACATGCCTCAGCCGCTGATGCAGCTACGTGCGCTGCTGCTCAAACACGAAGGGGGCGACCGGGTGATGGCCAAGGTACTGGCGGCTGTGCCCAAGTCAGGACTTGAGGCGGTGCTGGTTGCGGTGGAACTGGTGTTGGAGTCGGGTAACCCTAGTGCCGAACACATTGAGAATGTTCTAAACCGCCTGAAAGCAGCTTCCCCACCGGAGTCGGTTGAGACGCATCTGGAAGTGAGTGAGGAACCCATCGCCGATGCTGGTCGGTACGACACTCTGCGCTCGGAGGTGGACCATGCGTGAAGTCGCCACTGAACTTAAAGACTTGCGCCTGTACGGTATGTCCAGCGCTTGGGATGACCTAGTTGCACAGGGCAATTCCGTTGGCCTACAAACCGCAAGGTGGCTGGTAGAGCACTTGCTGGATATGGAGCACACCGATCGGGCCATGCGTTCCATTCGCTACCAACTGCACAGTGCAAAGTTCCCGGTACACCGCGACCTGGCCGGGTTTGAGTTCGACCACTCCAAGGTGGATCAGAGCCTGATCAAAGAACTTGCCACGCTGTCGTTTACAGAAGCTGCGCACAACGTGGTCTTCATCGGAGGCACGGGAACCGGTAAGACGCACCTGGCGACAGCCCTTGGTGTGGCCGGTATTGCTCAGCAAAGCAAGCGCGTGCGGTTTTACTCAACGGTTGATCTGGTGAACCTGCTGGAGCAGGAGAAGGCTGCAGGAAAGGCGGGTAAGCTGGCCTTTGCGCTGATGCGCATGGACTTGGTGATTCTGGACGAATTGGGCTACCTTCCATTTAGCCAGGCCGGTGGTGCCCTGCTGTTTCATCTGCTGTCCAAGCTCTATGAACACACCAGCGTGATGATCACCACCAACCTGACGTTCGGAGAATGGGCCAGTGTGTTTGGAGATGCGAAGATGACGACGGCACTCCTGGATCGCCTCACGCACCACTGTCACATTGTTGAGACCGGAAACGAGTCCTATCGATTCCGCCACAGCAGCGCATCGGCGAAGTCCCGCATCAAGGCCAGGGAGCAGACCAAGCGGGCCAAGAGCACAGAAAAGGAGGCGCCGTTCTGAAGATTACTCAGCGTGGAAATCCGCTTCGGGCTACGCCCTGCGCGGACTTCCACGCTGGATCTTGACGAACATGAAGATGAACAGAAACTTCCCTTGGGATAAACTTATCCACAGGTCAGTTGTTCAAGACTGGCTGCACTCCCTGAGTAATCGGTTAACGCGCACCGCTGAGTAATATTGAACGCGCGCCATCAGCCACAACCCTGCGGCGCTCGAATAGGAGTGCCCACGGCCAGCAGCGCGGCCATGTCGTGCACGCCGACCACCACTGCGCTGCGCTACGCTACGCAGTGTTCGTCCTGCCCAACATCACCGCTTGACCTCACCTGATGCTCTGTAGTGCCAGCCAGTGGCAAAGGTGGAGTACCACCCTTGCCAGGAAACACGAAGCTGTCGCGTAGTGTTCTCCACCAGCGCGGTCGTGCCCGGCACGCTGCCCATGGAACGGCGCTGTCGCGCTGTGGGTCAGCGTACCAGGCACCACCGCTTGACTTCTTCTGGCAGGCTGCAGGGTTAGTC
>CAIYDK010000114.1 GCA_903924955.1 uncultured beta proteobacterium
CTTGGGTGATTCGCCCACGCACGGCAAGCGTTTGTCCGTTAAGTGCCCGCCAAATTACCTTGACGATGTTGGTCTGGGGGACAGCATTGCGCTCAACGGCGCATGCATGACGGTCACCACTCTGGATGCAACCACTGCCCAGTTCACCGTTGACATTTCTGCCGAATCGCTTTCCAAAACTGCTGGGTTAGACGCCCCGGGGACCATCAACCTGGAAAAGGCCCTGCGCGCCACCGACCGCTTGGGTGGACATTTGGTTTCCGGTCACGTCGATGGCATTGGCACCGTCACGTATTTCACCATGGTCGGCGAAAGCTGGGAACTGCGTGTGCTTGCGCCCAAGGGCCTTGCAAAATACCTGGCTTACAAGGGCTCCATCACCATCAATGGGGTGAGCCTGACGGTGAACCGCATCGAGGATTTGGATGCGGGCTGCGAAGCCAGTATCAACCTGATCCCACACACAGTGGACAATACCGCCTTGGGCAGCCTTAAAGTGGGCTCCCGGGTGAATCTGGAAATTGATTTGATCGCGCGCTACGTGGAGCGCATGCTCGGCACCACCTCGCCCCTGACAGTCTGATACCCATCAAGACTTAACCTTCCGCTCCAAGGACAACAATGAAACGCGTTGATGACTTTCGCTTGAAATTCGGCAAGAAAGAACTGGTGCCCATCATGATTGGTGGCATGGGCGTAGACATTTCGACAGCAGAACTTGCTTTAGAGGCCGCTCGCCTGGGTGGAGTGGGACACATATCGGATGCACTGGTTCACGATGTGTCTGATCGGCGCTTTGATACCGAATATGTCAAGGGCAAGACCAAGTTCTACAAGGCCAATATCAACAACTCGGACAAGAGCAGTGTCCAGTTCAACTTGGGCCAACTGGCCGAAGCCACCAAACTACACATTGGCAGGACCATGGAAGCCAAGCGTGGCGAAGGCCTGGTGTTCGTCAACGTCATGGAAAAGTTGACCATGAATGGCCCGCGCGAAACTTTGCAGGTGCGCCTCAACTCGGCGTTGGATGCTGGCATTGATGGCATAACCTTGAGCGCCGGCCTGCATCTGGGATCATTCGCCCTGATGGCCGACCACCCGCGCTTTCGCGACGCCAAATTAGGCATCATTGTGTCGTCGGTGCGGGCATTACAACTGTTTTTGCGTAAGACAGCACGCTTGGACCGCTTGCCCGATTTCGTGGTGATCGAAGGCCCGCTGGCTGGCGGCCACCTCGGATTTGGTCTGGACTGGGCCCAGTACGATCTGGCCACCATCGTGGCCGAAATCGCCGCCTACATGAAGGCCGAACAACTCGACATTCCGCTGATTGCCGCTGGCGGCATCTTTACCGGCAGCGACGGCGTTTCCTTCCTTGAAAACGGCGCCGCCGCCATCCAGGTAGCAACCCGCTTTACCATTTCCAATGAATGCGGCCTGCCCGGCAAGGCCAAACAGGCGTATTTCAAGGCCAGCGAGGAGGATGTCGTTGTCAACACCATTTCGCCCACCGGCTATCCCATGCGCATGTTGCGCAACTCGCCCGCCATCGGCACCGGTCTTCGGCCCAATTGCGAGGCCTACGGCTATTTGCTCGATGGCAATGGGAACTGTAGTTATATTGAGGCCTACAACCGGGAAATCACGCTGCACCCGGATGGAAAGAACATTTCGGTCAAGGACAAGACCTGTCTGTGCACCCAGATGCAAAACTACAACGTTTGGACCTGTGGCAGCACCACCAACCGCCTCAAGGACACCACGCGCCAGTTGCCCGATGGCAGCTACCAGACACTGAGCGCTGAGCACATCTTCAAGGACTACCAGTTCAGCGTGGACAACCAGATCCTGCTGCCTGCGTGAAACCTCACACCATGACCACACCCACTCCAGTGCCCATCTCCCCGGTTGAAGACATCGTTGCAGACATGCGCGCCGGGCGCATTGTCATTCTGGTGGATGAAGAAGACCGCGAGAACGAGGGTGATCTGGTCCTGGCCGCCGACCACGTCAGCGCCGATGGCATCAACTTCATGGCCCGTTACGGCCGTGGCCTGATCTGCCTGACTCTGACTCGCGATCGCTGCGAGCGCCTGCAACTGCCGCCCATGACTGTACGCAATGGCGACAAAAAAGGTACTGCCTTCACCGTCTCCATCGAAGCTGCAGAGGGTGTCACCACCGGGATCTCAGCCGCCGACCGGGCACGCACCGTGCAAGCCGCGGTCGCAAAAGACGCCGTGCCCGAAGATCTGGTGCAGCCAGGGCACATTTTCCCATTGCAGGCCGTGGATGGTGGCGTACTGATGCGCGCCGGTCACACCGAGGCTGGATGCGATTTGGCTGCCATGGCGGGCTGCTCTGCGGCGTCCGTGATATGCGAGATCATGAAAGACGATGGCACCATGGCCCGTTTGCCGGACCTGCAAATATTTGCCGCCGAACACGGTCTGAAGATCGGCACTATTGCCGACCTGATCGAATACCGCAGCAAGACCGAATCGCTCATCCAGAAGCTCGGTTCGCGGCCAATGCAAACTGCCTTCGGTGAGTTCACGGCCCACGCCTTCCGTGACACCTCAGGCCTTGGTGTGCACCTAGCCCTCGTAAAAGGTGCGTGGAGCGCTACAGATTCTGTAGCAGTCCGGGTCCACGAACCCCTTTCGGTGCTCGACGCACTGGAAACCGGGCGCGCCATGCATTCCTGGAGTCTTGAAGGCACGCTACAGCACATGCAGCAAGAGGGTGCTGGTGTAGTGGTGCTGCTCAATTGCGGTGAAAGCGGAGAGCAATTGCTTGCGCAATTCGAGGGCACTGCGGAGCCAGCCCAGGCGCCCGTGCGGGGACGAATGGACCTGCGCACCTATGGCGTGGGCGCCCAGATCCTGCGCCACTGCGGCGTACACAAGATGCGCCTGATGGGCAGCCCGCGCCGCATGCCCAGCATGACAGGCTATGGTCTGGAAATTACCGGCTACATCAATAAGTAAATGTGCTTGCGGGGCAGAATCACTACCCTGTCTCAAGCTGAAAGGAAACTATGTTTGGCGCAGACAAGGGCAGCATTGCCCCTACCGATAACCGAATGAACGGCAAGAGACTCAAGATTGGTATCGTGCAGGCGCGCTTTAACGCCTCCATCACTGACGCGCTGGCGCAGGCTTGCAAAGCCGAGTTGCTGCAGTTGGGGGTTAGCGATAAGGACATTGATCACTTCACCGTGCCCGGTGCACTGGAAGTACCCGTCGCACTACAGGCCCTTGCCGAAAAAGCCGGCTATGACGCTTTGATCGCCATTGGGTGCATCATCCGGGGTGAGACCTACCATTTCGAGCTGGTCGCCAACGAATCAGGTTCTGGTGTCACCCGGGTATCGCTTGATTACCAATTGCCAATTGCCAACGCAATTCTGACCACCGAAGATATGCCTCAAGCGGTTGCCCGCCAAGTGGAAAAGGGGCGTGATGCCGCCCGAGTTGCCATAGAAATGGCCAACCTGCTGGAATCCCTGTAATGAGTGACATGAATACACCCGCCGCTGCCAAACGCCCTCCCCGCCAGCCCCGCAAAGGCCTGACGAACACAGGAGCACGAAAGGCCGCCAGCAAGTCAGACCGCAGTCGTGCACGCGAATTTGCTTTGCAAGGGCTTTACCAGAGTCTGGTGGGTGGCAATGCAGTCTCCGACATTGACCAATTTACCCGTGACCTAGCCGGGTTTAGCAAGGCCGACTCGGTGCATTTTGATGCCTTGCTGCAAGGCTGTGTGGCTGAAGCCCTTCAACTGGACGCATTGATTGTGCCGCTGCTGGATCGTCCTATGGCCGAGATCTCGCCCATTGAGCACGCCATCATGTGGATTGGTGCCTACGAGTTCAGCCATTGCCTGGATGTACCGTGGCGCGTCGTGCTGAATGAATGCATTGAATTGGCCAAGGAATTTGGTGGGACAGACGGCCACAAATACGTTAACGCTGTACTGAATGGAATGGCACCGTTATTGCGGGCGGTGGAAATAGAGGCCGACCGTGTGCAAGGCAAGCGTACCAGAGTCTGAATGGGTTAACCAGTGACCATGCAGATATCGTCCCGCGCGCAAAAGATAGAACCGTTCTACGTCATGGAGGTCGCCAAGGCGGCTTCGAAACTGGCCCGTGAAGTGGCGCTCAGTGATGCGCCCATGATATTTCTGAACATTGGCGAACCGGACTTCACCGCCCCGCCTCTGGTTCAAGCGGCCGCGGAAAAAGCCATCCGCGATGGCCAGACCCAATACACCCCCGCAACCGGTCTGCACAGTCTGCGCGAACGCATCAGTCAATGGTACGCGGACCGCTTTCGTATAGCCGTTCCAGCAAGTCGCATAGTGGTCACCGCTGGAGCGTCGGCTGCGTTACATCTGGCTTGCATGGCACTGATCGAGCCTGGTGATGAGATTTTGATGCCCGACCCCAGTTACCCCTGTAACCGACATTTTGTCAGTGCAGCTGAGGGCAACGCCGTTCTCGTTCCCTGCGCAGCCGAAGATCGTTTTCAACTCAGCGCGGAGCAGGTGCAATCCGTCTGGGGACCGCGTACCCGAGGCGTGTTGCTGGCATCGCCTTCCAACCCCACTGGGACCTCCATCCACCCGGACACGTTGCGAAACATCCACCAAGTCGTCCAAAACCATGGCGGCATCACGCTGGTTGATGAAATCTACCTGGGGCTGAGCTTCGACGAGCAGTACGGGCAGTCTGCCTTAGCGTTAGATGAGAACATCATCAGCATCAACAGCTTCAGCAAATACTTCAACATGACAGGGTGGCGCCTGGGCTGGATGGTTGTACCCGAGCGCCTGGTCAGTGTCATTGAACGCCTGGCGCAAAACCTTTGTATCTGCCCCAGCACCCTTGCCCAGCATGCGGCGCTGGCGTGTTTCGAACCTGAAAGTCTGGCGCTGTATGAACAACGCCGCCAGGAATTCAAGGCGCGGCGCGACTACTTCTTGCCGCAACTCAATGCCATGGGGCTAACAGTGCCAGCAATGCCCGACGGTGCCTTTTACGCTTGGGCCGACTGCTCTGCGGCCTGCGCCAAGCTCGGAATCAAGGACAGCTGGGATTTTGCCTTTGAGGTGATGAACAAGGCCCACGTCGCTATCACGCCAGGGCGCGACTTCGGGACAGCGCAAACCCAGCATTTCGTGCGTTTTTCCACTGCCAGTTCCATGGAACATCTGCAACAAGCCGTTGACCGCTTGCGAGCGATGCTGCTTTAATTTTAGGCAACCCAAATCGCCAATAGACACGCTGAAATGAACCAAGACCTATCCATTCTCCATCTGGTACTCAACGCCAGCTTTGTCGTGCAAGGCGTTATGCTGTTGCTGATGGCTGTGTCGATCACTAGCTGGGCAGCAATTTTCCGTAAATTCTTTGCCCTCAAACGCATCAAGACACTTAATGAAGTGTTCGAGCGAGACTTCTGGTCAGGCTCCAGCCTGAACGACTTGTTTGCCTCGGCCTCAAAAAATGCCAGCCAGGTAGGGCCTATGGAGCGCATTTTTGCCAGCGGCATGCGCGAGTTCCAGAAATTGCGGGAACGCCGCATCACCGATGTTGGGACGCTTATGGACGGCGCACGCCGTGCCATGCGCGCCAGTTTCCAGCGGGAAATGGACGAGATCGAAACCAACCTTTCATTTCTGGCCTCGGTCGGCTCCGTGTCGCCCTACGTGGGCCTGTTTGGCACGGTATGGGGCATCATGCACGCTTTTGTGGGTCTGGCAGCCCTAACACAAGTAACGCTTGCAACTGTAGCGCCCGGCATTGCAGAAGCGCTCGTGGCAACGGCGATCGGCCTTTTTGCCGCCATTCCCGCCGTGGTCGCCTATAACCGCTTTGCCCGCGACATCGACCGCATTGCCACGCAGCAGGAAACCTTCATCGAAGAGTTCTCCAACATCCTGCAACGCAACGTGGGCGCACAAACCAACACGGCGCGCTGACCAATGCCCGCCGTCACACACCGGGGCCGCGGTCGCCGCACCATCAATGAAATCAACATGGTGCCCTTCATTGACGTCATGCTGGTGCTGCTGATCATCTTCATGGTGACCGCCCCGCTCATCACTCCCAGCATGATAGACCTGCCCAGTGTAGGCAAGGCCTCACGCCAGCCAGATCAGATCATCCAAATCGTGCTTGGCAAAAACGACAGTCTGGAAATGAAGATCAAGGACAAGACCACGTCACTCTCGCTCAAGGATCTGGCCAGCGCGGTCAAGAGTGCCCAGGGTGCCAGGGAAAGCGCAACGGCTGCCAACTCAGCCGTTGTGATCAGCGCTGACAAGAACGTAAAGTATGAAAGCGTGGTCAAGGTCATGGATACCCTGCAGCGTGCCGGCATTCAACGCGTAGGACTGTCGGTTCAGTTAGCCAACTGACGACTTTGAGCCACACAGCTAGCTGGTTTTTTTTGCTATGACTGCCATCACCGCACACATGGAATTTGCCCCGCCCGCGACTACGGGTTTGTTGCGTGCGTTTGGACTGGCCGTTGTGGCCCATGGGGTGTTGCTGATCGTCTTGACGCTTGGTGTCCAATGGAAGCGTGATCCGGTATTGATCACGGTGGAGGCCGAGCTGTGGTCCGCACTGCCCGTGCAAGCCGCTCCACCTGCGGCTCCCGAACCCGCAGCGACTCCGCCCGAACCAGTGCTCGTCCCGAAGCCAGTCATTGCACCAACGGCACCAACCCCTCTCGACCCCAATATTGCCATTGCACAAGAAAAAATTCGACTGCAAAAGGATAAACAATTGCAACTGGAAAACCAGGAGCGTGAGAAACGCCAGAGAGACGCACTGCTTGCCAAGAAACTCAAGGAGGAAAAAGACCTCAAAGAGGCGCATGAGCGGGAACTGCGGGACAAACTGGCCCGTGACAAGAAACTGCAACTAGAGCAGCAAAAGGCACAAGCCACCAAGTCGGACGCCGATGCCAAGAAACTTGCCGAACTGCGCAAGCAGCAAATCGAGCGAATGAACCGCCTGGCTGGCCAAGCCGTCGGCAGCGGTGGACCCGAGTCCACTGGCACGGCCAAACAATCGTCTGGGCCGTCTGCAAGCTACGCAGGTCGCATCGCTGCGCGCATCAAGCCGAACATCACATATACCGAGCTCATTGTGGGCAACCCGACTGCGGACGTAGAAGTCCGCACCTCGCCCGACGGAACCATCATAAGCCGCAAGCTAGTCAAGTCCAGCGGCGTCAAGTCATGGGACGATGCCGTTCTCAATGCCGTCGACAAAACGGAAAAATTGCCGCCAGATACGGATGGTCGCGTGATCCCTTCATTGACCCTTGGTTTTCGCCCAAAAGACTGACGGGTAGCAAAAAAAAGCCTGAAATCCGTAGGATGTCAGGCTCTTCATATATATCTTGGGGTGGCTGATGGGGCTCCACCCCAACTTTGCCAAAAACCTCTTGAAACCCGCACCAGCACTCACTTTCGCTTTTTCCAGCTAGTTGAAAAACAGGTGAAAAGTGGATGACCCAAGTGGATGACAAAACGAGTTTAGTCCATCTGGATGGCAAAAATCGGGAACTTGGCACCTAAATGCAGGTCTCGTGCTGACGCTGCTGACGCTGCTGACGCTGCTGACCGTGCTGACGCTGCTGTGGGTGCTGACGCTGCTATGACACAAATAATGACACCGCTGGGGCGTCTAGCCACTAACAATTAGCTAGACTTCGAGAAGTGGCAACATAGAGGAGAGAA
>CAIYDK010000115.1 GCA_903924955.1 uncultured beta proteobacterium
GACCATATCGGTCAGGGGACTGTTGTTGCTACGGGCAGCTATCACTTGGATGAATGGTGGGCTGAAGTTCAAGCTCGGCGATCGCGCGAGGCGACTCAGCCTGCACCAACGGGTTTCAACCCAGACCTGATGGCCATGATTCCCGTCGGAACATCTCGAATATTGGAAATTGGTTGCAGCACGGGGGCTTTGGCCTTTGCCTACAAGGCGAATTATCCTTATTGTAGTTACCATGGTGTCGAGATTGACGACCATGCGGCGGCCATTGCTAGGCGCTATTGTGATCAAGTCTCGGTCTTGGATATGGACACTCTGCCGGAAAGCTATTTTTCAGTATGGAGTGATAGGGACTGCTGGCTTTTTGGTGATGTCCTTGAGCACCTTCGTGACCCTTGGCGTATCTTGTCGCACATATACAAAGTGATGCCTTCCGGCAGTTGCATCGTCGCAAGCGTTCCCAATGCGCAGCACTGGAGTCTGCAGGCCAAGTTGTCCGTTGGTGATTTCCGTTATACGGAGGGAGGGCTGTTTGACCGCACCCACTTGCGATGGTTTACCCGTGTAACGCTTTTGGAAATGTTTACCCAGGCAGGATTTCGAATTGATTCGGCTGTGTCGCGCATCTTCAATGAGCCGCAGCGCGAGCTGGTTTTGCCCGCCATTCGCGCGATGGCGCAAAGTATGGGGGGTGATCCTGAGCAGGCTGAAAAAGATGCATTGGCGCTACAGTATGTGGTCCGAGCTGTACGTCCGTAGATAAGGCGGATTAAGGCTTCGCTTCTTCACAAAGGCTGAAGCGGTCACTTTTCACCACATACAGGCCACTTTCTAATCAAGAATTGTGGAATTTGCACTATTTAATAAACTTGGCGATGTCCCGATCGTAGTTGAAGGTTGAGGTTGGTGGTTGAAACCGTCAGGCCCTACAGAATATGGGTTCTGACTTCAACAACCGCAGAACCAAGAAAGCTCAACCACCATGGCAAAGTCTAAAGCCAAACTCCATGTCGCCAGTAAATTCAATGTCGACCAATTGAGAGAACAGCCCCTGTTTTCCACCAACCCCGAGGCGGCACTGCCGCTGCTGTCCATGATTGGACAAGCCCAGTTGTCCATTGATGACCTTCTGGGCCAACTCTCACGAAAGTTCATCGAACACATGCTGGTGCTGTCCGCCCAGAGTGTTGCCGGCCTCCAGCACAAGGGCCGCCACACCGGCGAAGTGCGCTGGCACGGCAGCCAAAGTGGTGTGGTCCGCTTGGGGCAATCCAAGATGCAGGTCAAACGCCCCAGACTTCGCACCGCCAGCGGTGAGGTATCGGTGCCAGCCTATGCGGCGCTTGCCACTGATGGCAACCTATCACAGCGAATCGCCGACATCCTGGTGTGCAACGTCAGCACCCGAAAGTACGCCCGTGTGGTGCATCGCTGTGCCGATGAGTTGGGCATTTCCAAGAGCGCCGTCTCTCGCCAGTTTGTCAAACAAAGCGCTCAGGCCTGGGCCGAACTGATGAGTCGCGACTTGAGCAAAACGGACTTCGTGGCGATGTATGTCGATGGCGTCATCGTCGGCAAACACCACATCATTGCCGCTGTGGGCGTGGACGCTCAAGGTAGCAAACATGTCCTGGGATTGGCTCCGGGCAGCAGTGAGAACGCCAAGGTAGTCAAGGACTTGTTGACGGGGTTGTCCGAGCGTGGCCTGGACCTCAACATTGCACGCCTGTGGGTGATTGATGGCTCCAAGGCGCTGCGCTCGGGAATCGAGCAGTTGTGCGGCAAGGATGCCAAAGTGCAGCGCTGCCGTATTCACAAGATTCGCAATGTCTCGGAGCGCCTTCCCAAGGACCGGGCCGAGCAGGTACGCTGGTTGATGAAGCAGGCCTTCAAACTTGATGCAACAGCGGGCAAGTTGCGCCTGAAGGAATTGGCAAGGAGCCTCAAGGCTCAGCACCCTGATGCCGCCGCCAGTGTTCTGGAAGGACTTGATGAGATGTTCACCATTACCGAACTCGGCATCACAGGTGAACTGGCTCGTTGCCTGGCAACCACCAATGTCATTGAGTCACCGAACTCCGTAGTGCGCCGGGTCAGTGGCCGGGTGACCAATTACAAGGACGCTGAGATGGCACTGCGCTGGACTGCGGCGGGCTTCTTGGAGGCAGAGAAATCGTTCAAGAAACTGCGCGGTCATGCGGACTTGAAAACACTGATAAACAGTCTTCGTCCCGCAACCCAACAACTCAGGAAGGCAGCATAATATTCATGACCACCGACTCAAACCTGCAACTGAGTTCGGGACATCGCCGTCACCCACCCAGACTTCGCTTTCCAACAACCCTTGCAGCGTGAGGTTTTCACCCAGCGCGCCATACGCCAGGCTGTCGTCTATGCC
>CAIYDK010000116.1 GCA_903924955.1 uncultured beta proteobacterium
GTCCAACGTGCTGGGCCAGCTCAATGGCGGCGCCAAGGTGCTGATGAGCGGCCTGGACTACGAGCGCGCGGTGCTGACCGGCGGACCGCTGGGCATCATGCAGTCCGTCATGGACAACGTTATTCCCTACATTCACGACCGAAAACAGTTTGGACAGAGCATTGGCGAATTCCAGCTCATCCAGGGCAAGGTCGCCGACATGTACACCGTGCTGCAAGCCGGGCGCTCCTTTGCGTATACCGTGGCCAAGAACCTCGACCTGTTGGGTGTGGAGCACGTGCGCCAGGTGCGCAAGGATTGCGCGTCCGTCATTCTGTGGACGGCTGAGAAAGCCACCTGGATGGCGGGCGAGGGTGTGCAGATTTTTGGTGGCAATGGCTACATCAACGAATACCCGCTGGGCCGCCTGTGGCGCGATGCCAAGCTGTATGAAATCGGCGCCGGCACCAGCGAAATTCGCCGCATGTTGATCGGTCGCGAGCTGTTCGCCGAGACCATGTAGGGATTGTTAGCGCAGCGGCGGCAAGATCTTGTTGTGCGACTGCGCGTGGCTCGCCGTTTGGTAAGCAGCCAGTAGCTGTAGGGTTAACTGCTCGGCCTGTGCAGCGGACAGCCCTGGTGACTGGCCCAGTGGCCGCTCCAGGTTGTGGGACACCCAGCCTGCGCTGCTGATCCAGTCCAGTTCCGTGCCACGCACGCCCAGGCTGGCGCGGGCGTCCGTGCGGTTGTCGTCCAGTAGCGAGCGCCCCATCCCGGCATAGGGCGTTTGCCAGCCACACAAATCGATCAGGGTGGGCAGAATGTCGAACTGGCTGCCAATGCGCGTATCCATGCCTGGCTGGATGCCGGGGCCGACGATCAACAACGGGATGTTGTACAGGTTGGGAATGTCACTGGTGTTGTCCACAAACTCGTCCGCATGGTCGGCCACCAGAACAAAAATCGTATTGTCGTAGTAGCCCGCCTGCTTGGCTGCAGCGATGAGTTGACCCAGTGCCCAGTCCGCGTAATACAGTGAGTTCAGGTACAGGTCTTTGTATCGGAGGCCCTTGGATCTTTTAAACCGTTCATCGGGAACCAGCCAGGGCGTGTGGGTGCTGGATGTGAATACAAAACCCAGAAACGGTTTGCGTGCGGCCGCAAACAGCTGGTGTGCGGCCTGGAAAGTATTGTGGTCCCAGGTACCCCACGTCGCTGCGGGCTTTGGCAGTTCATGCAGATTGGCAATGTCTTCTGCGCCTCGGTAGGTGCCGAATCCGGCGCGTGCCGATATCGCGTCAAACCGGAGTGACCCACGCTCGCTACTTTGCAGGAAGTACGTTTCGTAGCCCTGCGAGCGTGCCAGTTCCCCCATGAAGCTCTGGCGGTTTTGTTCGATTCCCTCGCCCAGAAATGGCATGCCCGGAAAGGTGGGCTGACTGGCCAGGATGGCCTCAGCGCCCTGGATCGAGCGTTGGCCATTCGCATAGAAACGGTTGTACAGCCGCCCGGTGCGTGCCAGTGCGTCGAAGTTGGGCGTCGCACCCAGCGGCGTCTCATTTTTTGGCAATCGCAGCGCATCAATATGCTGTGCGCCCCAGCTCTCAAGCATCAGCACCACAACGTTTGGCTTGTCAGGGTGGGGTGCTGGCATGTCGCTTCGGTAAAGCGGGTAGTCCGGATCACGGAAAAACGTACGGTTGCCTGCCAGCATGGTTTGCGTGAGTGCTTGCGCTTGTGCCGCTGGCATGAACTCTCGCAGGGCAGGCGGGTCTTCCAGAAATGCGCGGGACATGGCAAAGGCACCGTTCAGCGCCAAATAGCCTTGCGCTGGCGTATTGGAAAAAAAGGCCTCGCCCACGCTGATTGGTTTGCCATCAATCCCGCCACGGGCCACCACCAGCATGCCAAACAGCAAAAAGGGCAGGGCCAGTAGACGCAGCCAGGGTGACCGGGGGGGTGATGGCAATGCGGCAAAAACTTTGTGCCACATCCATGCAAACACCAATGCGCCCACCGCAAACGCCGCCAGCGCAAGACCATATTGGCGCACTGCCACGCCCACCATGGAGGCCATGTCGTTGGCCAGGATATTGATTTCCGAGCCCACATGGCGATGCACATTGCCAAAGTAGATCGCATCGCCCACCGTCATGAACACAAAGACCAGCAGTGCCAGGTAGATGATCCATTGCCAGGCCCGCTGCCAGTAACGGTGGTGGCTCCAGCCAAAGGGCAGCAGCAGGAATATCAGGGGCAGCCCGATCATGACGATGGCCATGGACACGTCAAAACGCAGACCCACCAGAAAGGCGCTCAAGATCTGGGCACCGCTCAGGAACTGAAAATCGGCGGGATAGGCCCAGTACAGGCCCAGCCGTGCAGCGGTAGCGGGCAACATAAACAGCACCAGCATTAGCAAGGCGCGCCCAAAAGAGTGGGCAACCACACGGTGTTTGGGGGAAATGAGGGGGTTCGGTAAGGTGGGCATGGTAAAAACAGCGGGCTCACGAGTCTACCGAACCTTCTGGGCACTGGGTACTGGATGCTGGCCTCTATCGTGCCACCGCCAGACCCCATTTCTATCGCACACCTAATACGGCAAAGACACATGTCAGAAAAACTAAGCGACCTATTTGCCCACAACCGTGCATGGGCTGCGTCCATGGAGTCCGAGCGCCCCGGCTTTTTCACCAACCTGAAGGCGCAGCAAAAGCCCCGCTATATGTGGATTGGCTGCTCCGACAGCCGTGTGCCTGCCAACCAGATCACCGGGCTGGAACCGGGTGAAGTGTTTGTGCACCGCAACGTAGCCAACGTGGTGGTGCATTCGGACCTTAACGCCCTGTCGACCATTCAGTTCGCGGTGGAGCGCCTCAAGGTGGCGCACGTCATGGTCGTTGGCCACTATGGCTGCTCGGGCGTGCAAGCGGCGCTGGAGGGTGCGCGTATCGGCCTGGCAGACAACTGGCTGCGTCACATTCAGGACGTGCGCGACCGCCACCGCAATGTGCTGGAACTGTTGCCCGAGCATGGCCGTGCAGACGCGCTGTGCGAGTTGAACGTCATCGAGCAAGTGGTCAACGTGGCACAAACCACGGTGATGCAGGATGCCTGGGCGCGGGGTCAGAACGTCACGCTGCACGGTTGGGTCTATGGCGTGCATGATGGGCTGCTGCAAGACTTGCACATGACGGTGACCGGTGTGGACAACCTCGATGCCCTGTACCGCCAGGCCTTGTCGGGTGTGCGTTTGATGCCACGGCACGAGGCTTTGTTGTAGAAAGCGGCTTTAGCCCCCGTGGAGTATGCGTCAGCAGCTATCAATAGTGTAGCATCTATGTTTCCAGCCCGACTCGATTCCTCGGTTGCCTACGACATCGCCAAGGCGATGATGGATGGCTTCAACCGGCACTACCAGCTGTTTCGCACCGAGTCGGCCCGCGCCAAACATCGGTTTGAAACGGCCGACTGGCATGGCCAGCAGCGCGCCCAGCGTGAGCGCATCGAGTTTTACGATTTGCGGGTCAAAGAGTGCTCCCGGCGTCTGGAGCGCGAGTTCAAGGCTGGCGAGCAGGCCATGGACATCTGGCAGCAGGTCAAGCTGCATTACATCGGTCTGCTGGTCAATCACCACCAGCCCGAACTGGCGGAGACCTTCTTCAACTCGGTCACCACCAAAATTTTGCACCGCAGTTACTTCCAGAACGACTTCATCTTTGTGCGCCCCGCCGTCAGCACCGAGTACATCGAAAACGACGAGTCGCATGTGCGCCCCACCTACCGTTCGTACTACCCAACGCGCGACACCATGCGCGACGTGCTGGTGCTGGTGGTTCGGGATTTTGGTTTGCGGCGCCCGTTTGACGGTCTGGAGCACTATGCGGGTCTGGTTCAGCAGTGCATGATGTCGCGCCTGGGTGACGCCACGCTGCGGGCCAATTTTCAGATCCAGGTGCTTACGGGGCTGTTTTTTCGTAACAAGGGCTGCTACATCGTCGGCAAACTGATTAACGGATTCACTGAATACCCTTTTGCGTTACCCATTTTGCACTCCAAGACGCCCGCTGGTACCCGCACGGCGGACCATCGCAATGCGGATGCCGACGCAGCCGAAGAGGCCCACGCGCACCAGTCCAGGCTGGTCATTGACGCGGCCCTGTTCGGAGAGGACGACCTGCTCCTGCTGTTTAGCTTCGCCCGGGCGTATTTCATGGTGGACATGGAAATTCCATCGGCCTACGTTCAGTTCTTGCGCAGCATGATGCCGCGCAAACCGCGTAACGAAATTTACAACGCACTGGGCCTGGCCAAGCAGGGCAAGACGTTGTTCTACCGCGATTTTTTGTTTCATCTGCGCCATTCCAGCGACCAGTTTCGCATTGCACCGGGCATCAAGGGCATGGTCATGCTGGTGTTCGACTTGCCGTCGTTTCCTTATGTCTTCAAGGTCATCAAGGACTATTACCCGCCGCAGAAAGAGACAACGCGCGAGCAGATTAAGGGCAAGTACCTGCTGGTCAAACAGCACGACCGTGTGGGCCGTATGGCGGATACGCTGGAATACAGCGAGGTAGGCTTCCCCCGCGACCGGTTCAGCGAAGAGTTGATTGCCGAACTTGAAAAGTTTGCGCCCAGCCAGATCGAAATCAGTGATCGCAATGGGGATGGCAAGGCCGAGGTCATCATCAAGCACGTCTACATCGAGCGGCGCATGATCCCGCTCAACATCTACCTGCAGGAAGCCTTTGATGCCGGTGGCGCCAATGCGGCAGACACCAGCCCTGCGGCGGTTCGCGCGCGTGAGCGGATCCAGCGTGCTGTGGTGGAATACGGCAACGCGATCAAAGACCTGGTGGCGGCCAACATCTTTCCCGGCGACATGCTGTGGAAGAACTTCGGCATTACCCGCCACGGTAAGGTGGTGTTCTACGATTACGATGAAATCGAATACATCACCGACTGTAAATTTCGCAAAGTGCCAGCACCCCGCAATGAAGAGGATGAAATGTCCGGCGAAGTCTGGTACAGCGTCGGCCCGCACGACGTTTTTCCCGAAACCTTTGCCCCTTTCCTGCTGGGCAACCCGGCCGTGCGCAACGTTTTCATGAAGCACCACGCCGACTTGCTGGAGGCATCATTCTGGCAAGCCCACAAGGAGCGCATACAAGCAGGGCATGTGCATGACGTGTTTCCGTATGACAAGGACAAGCGGTTCAAGGGGCCAGTGGATGCTTCGCTTGTAAAGGCAAGTGCGTAAGGCACCTTAAAGCGCACATGAAAAATCATTTGATAGCCGCCGCGCAGCGCTTCTTTGGCCAACTGCTGTGGCATGTGCTGGTCAGCACGCTCAGGGGCTCGCTGATTTTTGGCGGATGCATGCTGCTTGTCTCTTCCACCGGGACGTGGAAATATCTGTCCAGCAGTTTTTTTGCCCACGATCTGCAGCGGGTCGTGGCCTGGGAGCCCGCAGACAGGGCGCAGCCGCGCGTGGTGGTGGTTGCCATTAACGATGCTGCATACGATGGTTACTTTGGCGGGCGCTCACCGCTTGACCGCAGGCGGCTTCTGGAGTTGCTGAAGGCACTCGACGTCAGTGCAGCTGATGCCACCGGAATTGTTGTGGACCTGGACCTGGCGCCGTTGCCGGGGCAGGAGCAAAAAGAGCTGCTCGATTTTTTTGCAAAGAAGCCTGGCCGCTGGGTTCTTGCGGAGCCGGTGCTGCGCCCCACTGATGACACCCCTACCCGGGCGCTGTGGCGCGACAGGGTGTGCCGCACGGGCATTCGCATGGGCCTGCCCTATCTGCCCACGGAGTTTGGCTATGCATCGGGGAGCCATCAGTACCGTGGATCGTTGACCGACGTGGCACTCGACCCCGGCTTCCACTGCACGCGGCTGAAAGACACGGTACAAAATGCAATGCTTGCAGATGGGTCCATGGGTTTGACACGGTACTCGGCTCCCATGTCGGGCGCGTACATCAAGCAGGGCTGGGTCGTGCCGTTTGACGGAAATCTGGAGCCTTTGAAGCAGACGGTTGCGGCACTTCAACCGCAGTGGGTCGTGCTGGGCGGTATGTGGGGAACCGGCGACGTGCTCAATAGTCCGCTGGGTGAGCGCTATGGCGTCCAGCTGCACGCGGCAGCCCTGGATGGGCAACTGCAGGGCGAGTTTCAGGTCGCCTATATTTATCAGATCATGGCAGCGTGGTTGACGCTCACGGTCATCAGCCTATTGCTGGCGTTTGTGCACCGGGCTTTGCATGCTGTTGTGTTTCCATGGTTGGACACCTACCCAGGTCACCGCTTCTTGATGAACAATGTGTGGCCCGTGCTTTTTACCGTTCTTGTCTTTTTGTGTCTGATGGGCGTGTCCGAGATTCTGGCGGTGGTGCATGCGCGTTGGCATGGGTGGGTACCGACGGCGACCATTGCTGGTTCTGTGCTCGGTTATTTGATGTTTGTATGGAACTGGGGCCTGAAGGCGATCAACAGCCCAGGGACCATCGGTACGACCTTGCTCCATTCGACGATGATCCCTCTGCGGGCCGACTGGAGCAGCGCCAAGAGTGCGTTCAAATTGGTATTTTTCGATCAAGTGGCGGCTCCACGAAGCAATGGAAAGAAAGCCTCTGCGCCGGTGATGAGCAGGACGCGAGCCGCTGCTGAGTGCATGCTTTCAGTTTTGAGTTTGTTGCTTCAAACGGTCTTGCCGGCGGCTTCGCTTTACTTTGCACTGAGCAAAACGTTGTGATTTTTTTGAGACGATCCGTTGCGGAGGGTGGTGTGCGTAAATCAGTTCTGATGATGTCCGTTTTGGTGGTCGGTTGCTTGCACCTGTCGGTGCGCGCTGATTCAGCCGCTTGCATGGTGATTGGGGAGCGAACTGCGCGCATCAGTTCGACAGAAGGTGAGCGCTCCCCGGTTTTTATGACCCAGGCTTGTGATGCCCTGCGTTTGGTCAGCGGGAAGGCGCAGGCGTCCTGGATTGGCCGCGATGGCAAGCCAAAGATGGTGCCCATCACGTCGGCGGGGGTTGAGTCGTTGCCCCAGGCGGGCGCCGAGGAGCGCTCGGTCAACGTGGTCTGGAATGAGTTGACCACCCGGCGCGAACGCCAACAACCCGCTTACATGCGCAGCCTGGGGGTTGAGCGGCCACCACGGGTTTATGTTCCTGTGGACGGGTTGGTACTGGTGGAGCGTCTGGAGTCTGATGCGTTGCTAAGCATTGA
>CAIYDK010000117.1 GCA_903924955.1 uncultured beta proteobacterium
CTGGCCGCGCCTGAACTATGTAGTCTCCACCAAGTTCTTCTGGGGCCTGTCACGCGACGGAAACACCATCAACCGCAAGGACACGCTGAACCGCAAGTACCTGATGCAGGCGATTGACGGGTCGCTTGCGCGCATGGGACTGGACTTTATTGATCTGGTGTACTGCCACCGTCCCGACCCGCACACGCCAATTGAGGAAACCGTGCGGGCCATGAGCGACATGATCACCCAGGGCAAGGCGCTGTATTGGGGCACCAGCGAATGGTCGGCAGCCGATATTCGCGCCGCATGGGAGATTGCTGAGCGCCACCACCTGCACAAACCCGTGATGGAGCAACCCCAGTACAACGTGTTCTGCCGCAAGCGGGTGGAACAGGAATACGCTCGCCTGTACGAAGACATTGGCCTGGGCCTGACGACCTGGAGCCCGCTGGCCAGCGGCCTGCTGACCGGTAAATACCGCGATGGCGTTCCCGAAGGCAGCCGAGGCGCCGTGAAGGGGATGGATTTCTTACTAAAAGGCCTAACCGACCAGGCCAAGAACGCCTCAGTGTCCAAACTGGCCGTGGTCGCTGCCGAGCTGAATTGCAGCTTGAGCCAGTTGGCCATCGCCTGGACGGCGCACAACCCACGCGTCAGCACCGTGATCACCGGCGCGTCCAAACTGTCCCAATTGAAGGACAACATGG
The DNA here is from genome assembly GCA_903924955.1 of uncultured beta proteobacterium. Taxonomy (GTDB): domain Bacteria; phylum Pseudomonadota; class Gammaproteobacteria; order Burkholderiales; family Burkholderiaceae_C; genus Allorhodoferax. Next base: position 690 of record CAIYDK010000117.1, read on the forward strand.
GCGCGATGGATGTCGTGGCCAGGCTGACGCCCGAGGTATTGGCAAAAATCGACGAGGCAACGCTAGCCCTGGCGGAGTAAGCCCGAATAGGTGGGGGTAGATGGGTGTATAACCAAGGCCCCCGATTACCCCGACAACCGTCAGGCGCCCCAGTGCGCCGCAACAACACCAAGGAAGAACCGACATGGGCGCGCAGTGGAAAGCAAAAGGCAAGGAACTGGCAGCCAATGCCAAGGGCAAGTTGTTTGGACGCCTGTCCAAAGACATCATGGTGGCAGCGCGCAATGGCGCAGACCCGGGCTCCAACTCGCGCCTTCGTCTGCTGGTGGAGCAGGCGCGCAAGGTCTCCATGCCCAAGGACACGCTGGACCGCGCCATCAAGAAAGGCGCCGGTCTGACAGGCGAGGCCGTGCATTTTGAGCACGTGATGTATGAGGGCTTTGCGCCCCACCGCGTGGCCGTGATGGTCGAATGCCTGACTGACAACGTAAACCGCACCGCGCCTGAAATGCGCGTGCTGTTTCGTAAAGGTCAGCTGGGGACGTCTGGCTCGGTGGCATGGGACTTTGACCATGTTGGCATGATTGAAGCCGAACCATCAGCTCCCGCAGCGGACGCGGAGGTGGCGGCCATCGAAGCCGGCGCGCAAGACTTCGAACCGGGCGACACCGACGGCAATACCCTGTTCCTGACCGACGCGACCGACCTGGACCTGGTCAGCCGCGCATTGCCGACCCATGGTTTCACGGTGGTGTCTGCCAAGCTGGGCTACAAGCCCAAGAACCCGATAGACCCGGCCAGCCTGAGCGCGGCGGATCTGGAAGAGGTGGAAGCCTTCCTGGCCGCCATTGACGGCAACGACGATGTGCAAAATGTGTACGTGGGCCTGGCCGGCTGAGTAGCGTGCCGGCCTACATCCCTCAGCTGCGCCTCTACCAGAACTGGCTGGCCGCTGAACGCGGTCTGTCGTTTAACAGCTATGAGGCGCTGTGGCACTGGTCTACCACCGACCTGGACGGGTTCTGGCAAAGCATTTGGGACTACTTTGCGCTGCAGTCCCCCACCCCCCATACGGCGGTGCTCGCCACCCGTAGCATGCCAGGGGCGCAGTGGTTCCCCGGAGCGCAAGTCAACTACGCACAACAGGTTTTCCGCCATGTGGACGCTGCCCATGCGGCGGGTTTGCCGGCCATCCTCAGCCACAACGAAAAGAGCCTGACCGGTGGAGCGCACCGGGAGTTGAGTTGGCCCGAGTTGCGCAGACAGGTCGCCTCACTGGCTTTGCATTTGCAATCACAGGGTGTCATGCCGGGCGACCGCGTGGCCGCCTACCTGCCCAACACACCCGAAGCGGCTGTCGCGTTTTTGGCCACGGTCAGCATTGGTGGCATTTGGAGCCTGTGCGCACCCGACATGGGCACCAACGCGGTGCTGGATCGCTTTCAGCAAATCACGCCCAAGGTGTTGATTGCTTGCGACGGCGTGACCTATGGCGGGCGCGACTTGGATCGCACGGGCGTGGTGGCAGAACTGTGTGCGGCCTTGCCCTCGGTGCAGCACCTGATCCTCCATGAGAACCTGGGGCTCGATTCGAGTGCTATTAAAACAATAGCTGCTTGCGCATTGTTTACGGGGGCTACAGGCAAAAATGACTCCGAAACATCGGGGTTTGAGCCGCTCTGGCTGCCCTTTGACCACCCGCTATGGATTGTTTATTCCAGCGGGACCACGGGGCTGCCCAAGCCCATTGTGCACAGCCACGGTGGCACGGTGCTGGTAGCGATGGCGCTCAAGTCCCTGCAAAACGACATCGGTTGCAGCTACCACCCCAACTCGTTTGGTGAGCGCTACCACTGGTACAGCTCCACGGGTTGGGTGATGTGGAACGCGCAAGTTGCCGGCCTGCTGGGTGGCACGACCTGCTGTATTTTTGACGGCAATCCGGGCGGCAGCACAGTGGACGCTAGCGGCAACAAGCAAGCCCCGGACTGGACCACGCTGTGGCGGTTTGCCTGCGGTCTGGGGGTCACTTTCTTTGGTGCAGGCGCGGCCTTTTTTGCTAACTGCCTGAAGGCCGGCGTGGATCTGCGCACCTGCGGCGACCTCTCGCAGGTGCGCGCGCTGGGCACCACCGGTTCGCCACTGAGCGCGGAGGCCCAAGCCTGGGGTACGGAGCAATTTCGCCTGCTGAGGGACGCCGCCGCGCAGGGCCGCCCCAAGCAAGGCACGGCCCCCTCGGAGGGCGACATATGGTGGTGCAACATCTCGGGTGGCACCGACTTTGCGGGAGCCTTCATCGGTGGCAACCGCGAGCTGCCGCAGACACCCGGCGCCATGCAGTGCCGGGCGCTGGGCTGCGCGGTGGAGGCCTGGAACGAACAAGGCCAGCCGGTCATTGACGAGGTGGGCGAACTGGTTTGCAGCCAGCCCATCCCCAGCATGCCGCTCTACTTTTGGGGCGACACGGGCAATCAGCGCTACCTGTCGAGCTACTTTGACACCTACCCCAACGTCTGGCGCCACGGCGACTGGCTCAAGGTTGGGGCGGACGGCAGTTGCATCATCTATGGCCGCAGCGACGCCACCATCAACCGGCACGGCCTGCGCATGGGCACCAGCGAGTTGTACAGCGCAGTCGAAGCCCTGCCCGAGGTGCTGGACTTGAAGTGGACCCCGAATTTGAGACAGGTGTTTAAGTGGGACACTGTCCAAAGAAACGGGTAAATCATGAGTGAAACGAAGAAGCGCAATACACACCTGCCGGAATTCAAAGCCAAGGTGGGTCTTGAGGCGGTACGCGGGGTGAAGACAGTCAACCAGATAGCCCAGGAGTTCGGGGTCCATCCGGTACAGGTCGGCCAATGGAAGAGAGAAATACAGGCCCAGGCCAAGACGCTGTTTGAAGGCAAGCGCGGCCCCCAGCCCATTGCAGCCCACAGCGCACCGGATCGGCTGTACGGGGAAATTGGTCGGCTCAAGATGGAGCTCGACTGGCTCAAAAAAAAGTCAGGGATCAGCCTGCCATGACACGGCGTAGCTGGATCGGGATTCACAGCGATGTGACGCAAAAGCGCCAATGTGTGCTGGCCAGTGTCGTACGCGGTACGGTCTACGCACAGCGCAAAACCAAGTCACCCGACGAGGGGGACGAGGTGCTCAAACGCCTGATCGATGAGGAATACACCCGCCACCCGTTTTACGGCAGCAGGAAGATGGTGGTGTACCTGGGGCGCTGTGGCCACGGGGTCAACCGCAAACGGGCACAGCGCCTGATGCGTTCCATGGGCTTGGCGGGCATGGCGCCAGGGCCCAATACCAGTTGGGCGCACCCACAGCACAAGGTGTACCCGTATCTATTGCGTGGCGTGCCGGTGGTGCGCGTCAACCAGGTGTGGAGTACCGACATCACCTATATCCGTCTGGCAAGTGGCTTTGCCTACCTGGTGGCCATCATCGATTGGTACTCCCGCAGGGTGCTGAGCTGGCGGATCAGCAACACCATGGAGGCAGTGTTCTGCGTGGACTGCCTGGAGGATGCCATGCGCGAGCATGGCAATCCCGAAGTGTTCAACAGCGACCAGGGTACGCAATTCACCAGCGAAGCCTTCACGGGCGTGCTCAAGCGCGAGGCAGTCACCATCAGCATGGACGGGCGGGGTCGTGCGTTTGACAACATTTTTGTCGAACGCCTGTGGCGCAGCGTCAAGCACGAGGACGTGTACCTCAACGGGTATGCCACCATGGGTGAGCTGCTGATTGGGTTGACGAAGTACTTTGCCTTCTACAACGGCGAGCGGCCACACCAGGCGCTGGGAAATCAAACACCGGATTCAGTGCACACCAGTTCGACCGGTGGCGGGGCGATGATTGTGGACAAGTACGGGGCCAAGCCAGAACCCGCGGGACTCCCCATTGCGCTTTGCTCCACGGCGACTGCGTTCGGGCAAGTCAGGATAGAGAATAAGTCAGCAATGCAGAATGCAAAAACCGGGGCAGCGCCGTTCAGCTGTGTGAAATCGGGTGCAACTTAAACTACCGTCAACTCTGTCTCGATGATGGGGTCCACTTCAC
>CAIYDK010000118.1 GCA_903924955.1 uncultured beta proteobacterium
CTTAATTACGAGTCAGTTCGTAAGCTGGCCGCCTCAGACGCTGTTGACTCATTCGAATGCGGTCAGCCCGCATTGAACCAGTTTTTGCAGCGCTTCGCGCTGGTCAATCAAAAGTCCAACAGTTCGCAGACCTATGTGAGTTGCTGTTCAGGTGCGGTCGTTGGTTTCTACAGCCTGACTGTGGGCAGCGTTGAACCAGCGACGGCGGCTCCGCGCGTGATCAAAGGCATTGCACAGCATCCTGTGCCCGTGATGATTTTGGCCAGGCTTGCCGTGGATCTGCAGCACCAAGGAGCAGGACTTGGCAAAGCGCTGCTCAAGGACGCCTTGCTGCGCACCGCGTATGCAGCGGAGATTGCCGGAATACGCGCACTGCTGGTGCATGCCAAGGACGAGTCCGCCAGACAGTGGTATCTGAATTGGGAGTTCGAGCCCAGTGCCTCTGACCCGTTTCATCTGTTCCTTTTGTTGAAAGACATCAAGGCAATGGTCGGTACATGATTCGAATCCCACGTAGCAGGCAGAAGACTGCCGCCAGAGATTGCAGCGGTTTGTTTGTGTGATTCGTTCTGCGCCTCCAATACCAGAAAGGGTTTTCCGCTATTAAAATAGTAGCAAGCCCTTTCTCTTTGGTGGTGCTTGCAGACTGTTTGCAGACTGCGGTACATAGATTCGTACCAAATACACCAGCCCCAGACGATAGAAAGCCCATCGGATTTAGGCTAGGGTCTCACGCAAAATGTGCAATCAGGTGCTTCCATGAAAAGAGAACAACTGCAGTCCGAGCTAGATACCCTATGGGGTCACTTGCAACCCGAATGAGCAATATGGGGACCCCGCAATTGGCGGGGGCAAAGCTATGCGCAAATGAAGACGCGACAAGCGCATCGGGGGGGGTGCCATCGACCTGCGCAGACGTCAGTTATGGGCTGCGCACTCCATCAATCACCGCCCCAAATCTTTCGCGCTCACCCCCGCAATACCCCAGTTTTCCTTGGGTACGTCCTGAATCCACACGCGCACGTTGGTAAGGGGCGCGCCGGTGGCTTCAACCAGGGCGGCGCTGACTTTCTCGATCACGGCGCGTTTTTGCTCTTCCGTGCGACCTTCAAGCATGTAAATTTGTGCGAATGGCATGGGATTTCCTTTTGTGAAACAGGTGCAGTGGCGGCCTTATTCGGCCCGGATGTCTAGCTTGCGGATCAGGTCACCCCAGCGCGAGTTTTCAGCGCGGATGAAGTCCTTGAATTGCTGTGGCGTTGTGACACGGATATCGGCCGAAATCGCATCAAACGCATTGATAGCCTGCTGCGTCGTCGCGCCATCACTCCAGGCGGCGTGGAGTTTGTCCACAATGGAGCGCGGTAGTCCGGCCGGACCGACCAGGCCGAACCAGGTTTCGACCTCAAAGCCCGGATAACCGGACTCGGCGATGGTCGGTACATCCGGAAGCGCCCTGTTGCGCTTGGTCGATGTGACGGCAAGCGCCTTGAGCTTTCCTGCCCTGATGTGCTGCAACGTGGTGGCCAGTGAGCTTTCCATGCTCATCAGAACCACACCCGAGAGAAGATCTGGAACGATCTGGCTGGAGCCCTTATATGGCACGTTGGTGAGCTTGATGCCTGCCGTGGATTGCAGAAGTTCCGCCGCTAGGTGGTTGCTGGTGCCTATGCCTGAGGTCGCATAGCTCAGCTTGCCAGGATTGGCCTTGGCATAGGCCACCAGACCTTTGAGATCGGCGAAAGGTGCGGACGGATTGATCACGATGACGCAGGGCGAAGTGCCAACCAGGGAAATGGGCGTGAAGTCCTTTTCCACCGAGTACGGAACTTTGGCATACAGATGCGGACCAATCGCCAGACTGCTGATGGCCGATAGCCCCACGGTATACCCATCGGGTGCGGATTTGGCCATGGCGTCCGTGCCAATATTGCCACCCGCCCCGGCCTTGTTTTCGACCACAAACTGTTGGCCGAGCTTGTCGCCCATGGCCTTGGCCGCGGTGCGGCCCATTACATCGGTGGGGCCTCCCGGCGGGAAGGGCACGATGAGCCTGACAGGCTTGGTCGGCCAGGTGTCCTGAGCCCAGACGACTGCAGGGGCCAGGCTGGCCAACACGCTGGCGACTGCGAATTGCCGTCGTTTCATAGATATCTCCCTCAGAAAATGACCATCAAACAAATCGAATGCTGGTGCTGCCCATGCCTTGCACGCGCAGGGTGACGTTGTCACCCGCCTGCACAGCCACGGCTTCGGTGATGCCCCCCGATAAAATCAGGCTTCCCGCCGGGATGCACTCGCCGCGTTCGGCTAGGTGATTGGCCAGCATGGCGATGGCCGCAGCCGGGTGGCCGAGCACCGCGGCACCGGCGCCAAAGGCGACGGCCTGACCGTTCTTCTCCATCACGATGCCGACGGTGCGCAGGTCCACGCCGGACACGCCCATGGGCTGTCCGCCGACCACGAAGCGTGCGGCCGAGGTGTTGTCGGCGACCACGCTTTTCAGGTCGAACTTGAAGTCGCGGTAGCGGCTGTCAATGACCTCTATGCCGGGCAAGACAAAGTCGGTGGCAGCCAACACGGCGCCAATGTGGCAGCCTGGGCCGCGCAGCTCGGTCTTGGTGACAAAAGCAATTTCGGGCTCGACCTTGGGGTGGATGAGTTCGCTTACCTTGCACTCGCCGCCATCGGGCACGGCATAGTCGTCGGTCATGAAGCCGAACACGGGTGTGGTCACGCCCATCTGCTTCATCTTGGCGTGGGAGGTGAGCCCGGCTTTGAGGCCGATGACGCGCGCACCACGCGCTACTTTGCGACGGCGGATTTCATCCTGGATGGCGTAGGCATCTTCCCAGTCCATGTCCGGATGGTCATCCGTTATCTTTGTAGTGTCTTGTTGCTGCAGCTGGCAGTTTTCCAGACGTTCGGCCAGGGCGTTGATGGTGGCGGTGTCAAGTTTCATGGGATTCCTCTTTTAAGCTTTGCTACGCTCGCGAGCCAAGGTCATGGCGGTGTCTTCAATCATGTCTTCCTGGCCGCCAACCATGCCGCGCCTGCCCATCTCCACCAGAATGTCGCGGGCTGGCACGCCGTATTTCTTTTCGGCACGCTTGGCGAATAGCAGAAAGGAGCCATACACACCCGCGTAGCCCAGCGTGAGCGCATCACGGTCGATGCGGATGGGGAAGTCCATGATCGGCACCACCAGGTCTTCGGCGACGTCCTGAATCTTGTACACATCGACCCCGGTGGCGAAACCCATCAGGTCCAGCACTGACACCAGCAC
>CAIYDK010000119.1 GCA_903924955.1 uncultured beta proteobacterium
TCGGAGCGCAAAAGCGCATCCACCGCCGGTGCAAAGCCAGCCCGCACGCCTTCAGCCCTGAACCAGGAAACGCCGGGCGCAGGGCCCTGTGTCGCAATGGCAATACCACCGGCGGATTCCAGTTGCCAAATGTTGCCGCCGGCATCGTTGCACAAATGCCAGAACGGCAGCTGGCGGGTAGCAGGCGCGCTGGCGGTGCCGAATTCGGTCAGCAATTGCTTGAAAGCAGCCTCCACATCTGCAAACGCTGCGGTGCGCGGCTCGTTGCGCTGCAGCCGCCCCAGCCAGAAGAGGATGAGCAAGGGTTTGTGCACCGCCCGACCACCCCCGACCGGTGCCATGCGGATAGTGGCAAAGGTTTGCAGAATATCTGCGGCGGTATGGATAGCTGGCATCACGGTTGCCAGTAAACCGCTTTGTCCGGAATCACCCACCGCACCCCGCCACGCGGATCGGGCAGGTCGCCGGTGTAGCGGGGAATCAGGTGAATGTGCAGGTGCGGCACTGTCTGTCCCGCAGCCGCCCCGTCGTTGATGCCGATGTTGTAGCCCTGCGGCGCGTGCAGCGCGTCAACTTGCTGCTTGGCCTGGTCCAGAAGGGCCAGCAGGTCGATACGTTCGGCCTCTGTCAGGTCAAAGTAGGAGCCGGTGTGCCGGTGCGGAATCACCAGGCTGTGGCCCGGAGATACCGGATACCCGTCACGCACCAGCACGCCCGACGCGTTTCGCAGCACGACGCGTTCGGGAGGCAAGGTGCAGAAGGGGCATGGTTTGTCCGCTGGCATGCGGGGAAGTCTATCGGAAACGGTTGCACAGTTCCCGACAATGAGGGCGCCGAAGGCTCTATGAATCGTCATGAAAGGCAGATTTTTAAAGGGGCTGGCATGAAGCAGTTGATTAGTGAGCTTCAGGAGTTGTTTGCAATGAAACCAGTTGGCTTGTAAGCTCCCCAATGTGAAGACCACATACAACCATCTTGAAGAGCCGGAGCATGAATTGAAACTGCACGCATTAATGCAGGGGCTTGTTCTTGCACTTTTTGAGTTTATAAGCGTGCCTTTAGCCCTCATCAGTATTGCACCGGCAGCTGTTAAAAGCTTTCTACGGAAAATTTAAGTTCCGCCATGGCCCAATACGAGTAGTTGAGCCAAACGACTTCAGGGATTGCTTAAGTGGCATGGGCAAAACTTTGCCGCGACTTCGATTACCCCGAGGACGGCCCAACGTGCATATCTGTAGGCTCCTGTATTCTGTGGATAGCTCTTAGTGTCGTGCCATGACTCACCAACCAATCCAAGTCACCGTTGAAGATTTAGAAGAGGAAAATGCTCGACTTACGGCGTTGCTTGAGGCCAACGGGATCGAATGGCGAAAGTCCGTCCGATCTGAGGAAAAGTTGGAGGGCGTGCGAAGCCAGAATCGGCTGAGTACCGAACAAAAAATTGGGTTGTTCAAGCGCCTTTTTCGAGGTCGCCAGGACTTATTCCCTGTGCGCTGGCAGAGCAGGGCAAGTGGCAAAGCCGGCTACTCACCAGCCTGCGCCAACGAATGGCTTGCGGGTGTTTGTGAGAAGCCGCGCATCAAATGTGCAGATTGCAGCAATCGGCAGTTCGTTCAGCTTTCTGACGATGTGTTTTATGACCATCTTGCGGGCGAGCAAACCATAGGCGTCTATCCGTTGCTGGCCGATGAAACCTGCCATTTCCTGGCGGCAGATTTCGATGATGCGGAATGGCGGCAGGATGTCAGTGCCTTCAAAGAGTCCTGTGATGACCTTGGGGTACCGGTTGCCATCGACATTTCTCGCTCCGGCTCAGGTGCACACGCCTGGATTTTCTTTGACGGACGGCCATTGGCCCGCGATGCCCGTCGTCTGGGGACCGCCATCATCAGCCATGCTTGTTCAAGAACCCGGCAACTCAAGTTGGAATCGTATGACCGATTGTTTCCCAATCAGGATGTCATGCCTAAGGGAGGTTTCGGTAATCTGATTGCCTTGCCGCTGCAAAAGGCACCTCGTGAGTCGGGATGCAGCGTATTTGTCGATGCTGACTTCAGGCCATTTCCGGACCAGTGGGCATATTTGGCGGGAGTTGTTCAGATGGCCGTTCAGGATATCGAACCAACTATCCTGCGGGCAACCGGAGGGGTCCACCCGCTGGATGTGACGTTCATCGACGAAGAGGACCTCAAAGAACCTTGGAAGAAAGTGACCACAGCGTCAAGGAAATTGACCGGGCCGCTGCCGTCTGTGTTGACAGCAACGCTGTCGAATCTGATCTATTTTGAAAAGAAGGCATTGCCGCAGGCTCTTGCCAACCGTCTGATTCGACTGGCGGCCTTCCAAAACCCGGAATTTTTCAAAGTCCAAGCGATGCGATTTTCGGTTTGGGATGTTCCCAGGGTCATTGGCTGTGCAGAGAATTTTCCCAATCACATCGGGCTGCCGCGTGGCTGCCTTGATGCAGCAA
>CAIYDK010000120.1 GCA_903924955.1 uncultured beta proteobacterium
GATGCGAGTTTCGGGCCTCAACAGCTCGTTCTCCTCTGAAAAACGTTGGGACACTACTGTTATTCACTATAGTCTTCTACTTTCGATTTGAATACTCAATTACATGAAAAAGCGAACAGAAATCTTGGGACGCTATGTCAACCCCCACGCATTTGCCGCCAATTTTTACCAAGCGATGTCACACCACACCACATCGCAGCAAAGCACTCCACTCGCCAACACAATCTGTCGAGGCAGCACCCTGCCCCGCCATTCGTAATCACTGTTATCGAAAATGATTCAGGTCACGCGCGAGCGTAGTCATAACGGATAAAGCCATTGTGCTTACCCAGCTTTTCATACAATCCACGTGCGACAACATTGCTGTCTTGTGTAAGCCAGTAGAAGCGGGACGCACCATGTTTCGTGGAATTCTCTGCCACCTTCTCTATTAGGGAACGAGCAATACCCTTTCCTCGCATTTCTGGAGCGGTGAATAAATCCTGCAAATAGCAGACAGTAGGTGTCCATGCACTTGTGTGGAAGAGGTAATGTGCAAATCCAACAAGTTCACCGTCAAGTTTGGCACCAATTCCAAATACGCTGTCCCGGTTTAACAAGCGATCCCACGCGTCTTCATACTCAGCGTCCGAAGTGGGCGTCATGTAGAACTCCTTATATCCGCGGGCGAGCGAAAACCATTGTGTTTTGTCAACGGCGTCGAGGTATGCAATATTTATCGTCATCTGTTTCTTTCGGGTTTCGAACGCCTCATACCTCTTGTCGCAGCGAGTGCGTTGCACTGATGAGGCCATCCGAGTGGTGCTTCGTCGCCTTTGAATCCCACAGCAAGGCGATCTTGGCGAAGAGAACGCGCGTGGCCTGTAGTCCTATTCCAATTTCATTTGCTTTAGCCGATTCTTGTTCAGCGGATGAGCACTCGCTGCACAAATGCCCTGACGCGGGTCGTTGCCGTTGTCAGAGATTTGATGCGGATCGCTGCACTCTGGCTTCAGTCTCTATTTCTTCAGCAATACTTCAAGCGGAACCGGTTTGCTGATGGTCCATTCATCGACGATGCCAGGTTTTCCACCCTTGATTTCGGAAATTAGTAACCGTGCTTGATTTTGGTGATGAATGTCCTTGGTAAAGGTCCGCGGCCCAAATAGCGTTGGCTCGTTGCGCATCTTTTCTAGTTCTGCAGTCACCTTGTCAGCGTCGGTAGTCTTTGCACGTTCCACGGCCTTAGCCCATACATCAATCAGGACATACCCAGGGTAGACATAGGTGCTGGACGGGCGGGCACCATAACGTGCTGTAAATGTCTTGTTGAATTCCTCAACTTTTGGATTGGGGTCATCACCGTAAATTGAGCCTTGCACTGGCACTACGAAGTTCGACAGGCCGGGGACAGAATCAAGCCAGTAGTTACCATCCACCGCTGCACCGTTCAAAATAAGTGAGTTAACGCCAGCCGCACGGAGTTGGCGCACCGCGCTGGCAGCCCCAGGAATATATGAACAGAGCATGATCGCATCCGGTTCCTTTGGCAATGCTTTGATCCGCGAAATCTGCGCAGCGATAGAGGCATCCCCATTTTTGAAAGTGTCGCGACCCACTATCGACAGGCCCTTGTGTTGCTCTGCCATCCAGTCGAATCCCGTGCAAATGCCTTTGTCATATTCGATGGTGGTATCAAGCAGAACATAAGCCTGACGGACGTTGCGTTTTTGATAGGCCCATTCCGCCATGGTTGCGCCCTGGACCGCGGCCAGCACGGAAGAACTAAACGAATACTTTCCGACACCCTGAATGCCAGCCTTGATGTCCTCGGCACACAGGAAGAACGAGAGTTTCCCCTTTTTCTGCGCCTGCAGGGCGGCGGGGCTACCGAAATCATAGTCGCAACTCACAACGAGCAACTCGGCACCTTGGTCCAACGCTTCCAGACCCGCTTTTGCGCTTTGTGCCCGGTCCGATTTGGTGTCGGTCTCCACCACCTTGAGATGGCGCCCCATCAGGCCGCCGGCGGCGTTTATTTCGTCGATGCGGATCATGGCAGCGCGGCGCGCCGGTGTGTCGTAGGCTTCTACCCAGCCCGACTTGGCGTTGGCAAAACCAATGACGAGATCTTTGCCGGCTTGCGCCAGGGCAACGGAACTGGCCACTGCGCCAGTTAGAAAAGTTGTCAGCACCACTGCGGTGCGAAAGAGGCGGGGCGAGAGCATGATGGAGACTCCTAAGTCACGGTTGAGGAAAAATCAATCCGGATTACCGTCCGGATCAGTCGGGGGGGATTCAGTTGGATAGAGGGGCTTTCAGGTTCGCCTTTGCTGGCGAGCTGCGCGTCGGCCAAGACCAGTCGCGCCCCCGCATCAGGCCAGCCGGGCGACGAATCAGCATCAGCACCATGACGACGCCAACCACAATTTCCTGACTGCCAGTGGGCAGATGAATCGTGATGGCGCCAATCGAAACACCGGCTTCGAAGCGCACCAGCAATTCGATCAGCGCTGACAGCACGACAACGCCGGTAACTGCGCCGCTGAGGCTGGCGCTGCCGCCAATCACAAGCATGGTCAGGCAGGTGAAGGTGCGGCTGAGGTAATAGGCATCCGGGTTCACGACACCCAGAAACTGCGCATCAAGGCCGCCGCCAAGGCCGCAGACAAAGGCGCTCAGCACGAACGCCACCAGCAA
>CAIYDK010000121.1 GCA_903924955.1 uncultured beta proteobacterium
GCATGGGGCGCGTGCAACAGCAGTTCTTCCCGGATTCAGCACGTTCGGAGATCTTGCTGGATGTCTGGTATGCCGAGGGCACGTCCTTTGCGTCCAACGAACTCACGACAAAGCGTATTGAAGAACGCTTGCTGCAGGAACCGGGTGTGCAGACAGTGAGCACCTGGGTGGGCTCAGGCGTGCCGCGCTTCTATTTGCCGCTGGACAGCATCTTTACGCAAAGCAACGTCTCGCAATTCATCATCGTGCCCAAGGATTTGAAGCTGCGTGAACCGCTGCGCATCAAACTACCGGCTTTGATTGCGCAGGAGTTCCCTGAAGTGCGGGCACGGGTCAAGATTTTGCCCAATGGGCCGCCAGTGGCTTACCCGGTGCAGTTTCGCGTGGTGGGTGGTGACCCGGCGGTGCTGCGGGCCCGGGCCGACGAGGTCAAGGCGGTGATGCGCGCCAGCAGCAATACCCGTGGCGTGAACGACAACTGGAACGAATCGGTCAAGACCATTCGCCTGGAAGTGGATCAGACCAAGGCACGCGCATTGGGGGTTACCAGCCAAAGCATTGCGCAGGCTTCCAAGACGATTTTTGGTGGCACCACGGTGGGTCAATACCGTGAAGGCGATAAGCTGATTGACATCGTCTTGCGCCAACCGCTGGAAGAGCGCAACGCTATTACCGATGTGGCGAATGCCTACCTGCCGACGGCCAGCGGCAAGTCGATCCCGCTGACGCAAATTGCCAAGCCGATATTTGCGTGGGAGCCGGGTGTGATGTGGCGTGACAACCGCGACTATTCCATTACTGTGCAGGGAGACATCGTGGAGGGCTTGCAGGGCGCAACGGTCACGGCCGAACTATTGCCAGCTCTTAAAGTGCTTGAGGCCGACTGGAAAGTCAAGGGCCTGACGGCCTACCGCATTGAGGTGGCCGGCGCGGTGGAGGAGAGCAGCAAAGGGTCTGCTTCCATTGTTGCGGGCATTCCGATCATGTTGTTCATCACCTTCACCTTGTTGATGTTGCAATTGCATAGCTTTAGTCGTGCGATGCTGGTGTTTTTGACCGGACCATTGGGCATTGCGGGGGTGGCCGCGGCTTTGATGTTGTCCGGACGCCCATTCGGCTTCGTGGCCTTGCTTGGCGTGATCGCACTGATGGGCATGATCCAGCGCAATTCGGTGATCCTGATCGACCAGATTGAGCAGGACCGCGCAGCTGGTGTGCCGGTTTGGGAGGCAATAGTGGAGTCGGCCGTGCGGCGGTTGCGTCCTATTGTGTTGACAGCGGCGGCGGCCGTTCTGGCCATGATCCCGCTGTCGCGCTCGGTTTTCTGGGGGCCGATGGCGGTTTCCATCATGGGCGGGCTCATCGTTGCGACCGTTTTGACGCTGCTGGCACTGCCGGCAATGTATGCCGCCTGGTTTCGGGTCAAAAGGGTGAGTCCCGCGGCAGGTTAAAATAGCGGGTTGACCAATTTCAAATGGGTGATTGAGGTCCGGCAAACAGTGTTTGTAAGGATGGTTGATCGCCCTTTTGTATTTTTGCGCGGGTGGCGAAATTGGTAGACGCACCAGGTTTAGGTCCTGACGGTAGCAATACTGTGGGGGTTCGAGTCCCCCCCCGCGCACCACTCGAAAATAGCCGAAAACCCAATGAAATCAAGGGTTTTCGGCTTTTTTTTGGATTCCAGACGTTTCATCCTCTTTCATCTAAATTCATGGGTTTTCACCCCATTTCAGCAACCCAGTTTGGGAAGAAGTTGGGAAATTTGGGAAGAAAAGTGTTGGCGTAAATGCGACACAA
>CAIYDK010000122.1 GCA_903924955.1 uncultured beta proteobacterium
ATCGGCCGCGGCCAGCGTGAGCTGATCATCGGCGACCGCCAGACCGGCAAGACCGCGGTGGCGATCGACGCGATCATCAACCAAAAGGGTCAGAACATGACCTGTATCTACGTGGCTATCGGTCAGAAAGCTTCGTCGATCAAGAACGTGGTGCGCGCACTGGAGCAAGCCGGGGCCATGGAATACACCATTGTGGTGGCAGCATCCGCTTCCGAGTCGGCCGCCATGCAATACGTGTCGGCCTACTCCGGCTGCACCATGGGCGAGTATTTCCGTGACCGTGGTCAGGACGCCCTGATTGTGTATGACGATTTGTCCAAGCAGGCCGTGGCCTACCGTCAAGTGTCCTTGTTGCTGCGCCGCCCACCAGGCCGCGAAGCCTACCCTGGCGACGTGTTCTATCTCCACAGCCGTCTGCTGGAGCGCGCAGCCCGCGTGAACGCTGAATACGTCGAAGCCTTCACCAAGGGTGAAGTCAAAGGCAAGACCGGTTCCTTAACGGCATTGCCGATCATTGAAACGCAAGCCGGTGACGTGTCGGCCTTCGTGCCCACCAACGTCATTTCGATTACCGACGGTCAGATTTTCCTGGAAACTTCGTTGTTCAACGCCGGCGTGCGTCCCGCGATTAACGCCGGTATCTCGGTATCCCGCGTGGGTTCTGCTGCGCAGACCAAGGTAGTCAAGGGTCAGTCCGGTGGTATCCGTAACGACTTGGCCCAGTACCGTGAACTGGCTGCGTTCGCGCAGTTCGCCTCCGACCTGGATGAAGCCACCCGCAAGCAGCTCGACCGCGGCGCCCGCGTGACCGAACTGCTCAAGCAGAAGCAGTACAGCCCCCTGTCCATCAGCATGATGAGCGCATCGCTGTTTGCCGTGAATAAGGGTTTCATGGACGACGTGGACGTCAAGAAGATTCTGGCCTTCGAACACGGTCTGCATGCCTTCCTCAAGGACAAGCACGCAGCCCTGTTGGCCAAGGTTGAAACCTCCATGGCACTGGACAAGGAAGCGGAAGCCGAATTGCTGGCAGCCGTAGGCGCCTTCAAAAAGACGTTTGCCTGATTCGGAACGTAAGTTTTACCAAACGTTACGAATCCGTCTAAGCAAAAGGGGCAACTATGGCATCAGGCAAGGAACTACGCACAAAGATCAAATCGGTGGAAAACACCAAGAAGATCACCAAGGCCATGGAAATGATTTCCGTGTCCAAGATGCGCAAGGCGCAAGAGCGCATGCGCGCCGCCCGCCCTTATAGCGAGAAGGTTCGCAACATCGCCACCAACCTCGGGAAAGCAAATCCTGAGTACGTCCATGCCTTCATGAAAACCAACGCTGATGCCAAGTCGGTGGGTTTTATTGTGGTGTCGACGGACAAAGGTTTGTGCGGTGGTTTGAATACCAACCTGTTTCGCGCAGTGACTCTGAAGTTGCGTGACGTGCAGTCTGCAGGCAAGTCGCCTCTGACCGTGGCGATCGGCAGCAAGGGTCTGGGTTTCCTCGGACGCATTGGCGCCAAGGTGGTTTCGCATGTCACCCATCTGGGTGACAAGCCTCACCTTGAAAAGCTCATTGGCCCTGTCAAGGTTTTGCTTGACGCTTATGTCAAAGGTGAAGTCAGCGCGGTTTATGTGTGCTACAACAAGTTTGTCAGCACCATGAAGCAAGAGCCCGTGATGGAGCAACTTTTGCCTTTGTCGTCTGAAAAAATGGCATCCGAAGCAAAGGCCAGCGGGGCACAGCCAAGCTGGGACTACATCTACGAGCCCGATGCCCAGACCGTCATTGACGAGTTGCTGGTGCGTTATGCGGAAGCGATGGTGTTCCAGGCGGTTGCTGAAAACATGGCCTCAGAACATGCAGCACGCATGGTGGCCATGAAGGCAGCGACCGACAACGCTGGCAATGTGATTGCCGAGCTCAAACTGGTCTACAACAAAACGCGGCAGGCGGCAATTACGAAAGAACTTTCGGAAATTGTGGCAGGCGCAGCAGCGGTTTAAACGAATTTATTTTTGGAGCAAACGTAATGGCTCAAGCAAATGTGAACGCAGGCGTTCAGGGAAAGATTGTTCAATGTATTGGTGCCGTGGTGGACGTGGAGTTCCCACGCAACCAGATGCCCAAGATCTATGACGCGCTCAAGATGGATGGCTCCACGCTGACACTGGAAGTCCAGCAGCAGTTGGGCGACGGCATCGTGCGGACGATTGCCTTGGGCTCTTCCGACGGCCTGCGCCGCGGCATGATCGTCAAGAATACGGCCCAATCCATCATGGTGCCTGTGGGAACAGCCACACTGGGTCGCATCATGGACGTGCTGGGTACGCCCATCGATGAGCGTGGTCCCGTCAACGCCGAGCTGACGATGTCGATTCACCGCAAGGCACCGGCTTACGACGAGCTGAGCCCATCACAAGAACTGCTGGAAACCGGCATCAAGGTGATTGACTTGGTGTGCCCGTTTGCCAAGGGCGGCAAGGTGGGTCTGTTCGGTGGAGCCGGGGTGGGCAAGACCGTGAACATGATGGAGCTGATCAACAACATCGCCAAGGCACACAGCGGTTTGTCCGTGTTTGCCGGTGTGGGTGAGCGTACCCGTGAAGGTAACGACTTCTACCACGAGATGGCCGATTCCGGTGTTGTGAACCTTGAGAACCTGCCTGAATCCAAAGTGGCCATGGTCTACGGACAGATGAATGAGCCTCCAGGCAACCGTTTGCGCGTGGCCCTGACCGGCCTGACCATTGCCGAGTCCTTCCGTGACGAAGGCAAGGACGTGTTGTTCTTCGTGGACAACATCTACCGCTACACCCTGGCCGGCACGGAAGTGTCCGCGCTGTTGGGCCGTATGCCTTCTGCCGTGGGTTACCAGCCGACACTGGCCGAAGAAATGGGCCGACTGCAAGAGCGTATTACGTCGACCAAGGTCGGTTCAATCACTTCCATCCAGGCTGTGTACGTTCCAGCGGACGACTTGACCGACCCGTCGCCCGCGACCACATTTGCCCACTTGGATTCCACTGTGGTGCTGTCGCGTGACATCGCCTCGCTGGGTATCTACCCTGCCGTGGATCCGCTGGATTCCACCAGTCGCCAGCTGGATCCGTTGGTGGTGGGCGAAGACCACTACAACACCGCCCGTGCGGTACAGGGCACGTTGCAGCGTTACCGCGAACTGCGCGACATCATCGCCATTATGGGTATGGATGACCTGGCGCCCGATGACAAGCTGGCCGTGGCACGTGCCCGCAAGATCCAGCGTTTCCTGAGCCAGCCTTTCCACGTGGCTGAGGTGTTTACCGGCTCCCCTGGTAAGTACGTTACCTTGGCTGAGACCATTCGCGGTTTCAAGATGATTGTGAACGGCGAGTGCGATCACCTGCCCGAGCAGGCCTTCTACATGGTCGGCACCATCGACGAAGCGTTCGAAAAAGCCAAGAAAATCTGATCGGCGGTAAACCATGAGCACCATCCACGTTGATGTTGTCAGTGCTGAAGAATCCATCTTCTCGGGCGAGGCCAAGTTTGTGGCACTGCCCGGAGAAGCCGGCGAACTCGGCATTTACCCACGCCACACGCCCTTGATCACCCGCATCAAGGCCGGTTCGGTGCGCATCGAAAAAGCCGACGGCACCGAAGAGTTCGTCTTCGTGGCTGGTGGCATTTTGGAAGTGCAGCCCAACTGCGTCACCGTCATGTCCGATACCGCGATTCGCGGCAAGGATTTGGACGATGAGAAAGCCAATGCGGCCCGGGCCGAGGCAGAAGAAGCCCTGAAGAACGCCAAGAGTGAAATTGATATGGCACGCGCCACTTCTGAACTCGCGATTATGGCCGCTCAAATTGCGGCACTTCGCAAGTACCGCCAGAGGAAATAGGGCCGTTTTGCCCGAAGAAAAAGCCGCCTCCGGGCGGCTTTTTTTATCTAACCCACAAGTGGCAATTACAACAAGGCAGGTTGGTCCGGCAACTCGTTTGGGCGAACTGCATCGGTTCGCAATGGGAAATGCTGAACCAGCACGGTGTTCACCGCATCAATCGCTTGAGTGAGGCCGTCTTCCAGTCGATTATGTCTAAGGGCTCCACCCAGGTCTTCCACCATGCGCTGCCAGTGTGCCTGATCGACAAAGCGGTTGAGTCCACGGTCAGCCACCAACTCGATTGTGCGCTCTGCCAGAAGTAGGTAAATCAAGACGCCGTTGTTGTGCTCAGTGTCCCAGACATGCAATTTTCCAAATTGGGCGATCGCCCGTTGGCGGGAAATGACCCGCATTGCTCCTGGACGCAGCAGGTAACTGTTAGGCAGGGCCGATTCAATGCAAATGCGAATCTCCCCGGTATGCAGGGACTCGCTGCGTGACACGCGCTGCCTGAGACGCTGAAGCATCTCCTGCCCAATCACACTGCGGCTTTCTTCCATGTAACGGTGTCGAATTAAACGCTTCATTCTCTCAAACATCACCAGTCTCCCGAGGCACCGCCGCCGCCAAAGTCCCCGCCACCGCCAGAACTGAAGCCTCCGCCGCTGCCTGAGCCGGAACTCCAACCGCCGCCACCCCCGAATCCGCCACCACGGAAGCCCCTGAATGCACTCCCCAGACTGGAAATGAGAACGAAGACCATCGCGGCAAAACCAGCCAGTGCCGCAATCACGACACTCCCAGTAAACATGTTCACCAACACACCAACCACACCGCCGGTGAACACCGAGCCCAGCTTGTTACCCAGTACACGCCGAATGATGGCGCCACCAACGAAGACTCCAAAAAAAACAAAAACAATCAGGTTTTCCCATTGGAAGTTGCCTGTCCCTGCTTTGGGGGAACCGCTCTGGCGCGGCACCGGCAGAGCCTCTCCTTTGATCAACGCCCCGATCTGGTCTACGCCGGCATCCAGCCCACCCGCGTAATCATTCTGCTTGAAGTGGGGCGCAATGGCTGTGTCGATAATCTGTTTCGCCGCCAGGTCGGGAATTGCACCTTCCAGTGTCTTGGCAACTTCGATGCGCAGTTTGTGGTCGTCTTTGGCCACGACCACCAGCAAACCGTCACCTATTCCCTTGCGGCCAATCTTCCAGGTATTGCCAACGCGGTTGCTGAAGCTGGCAATGTCCTCGGGCTGCGTGCTCACCACGGTCAGGACGACTACTTGGGAGCCGGTGCCTGATTCCAGTGTCACAAGCTTTTGTTCCAGCGCCAATCGCTGCTCGGAACTGAGGATGTTTGCCGTGTCGACCAGGTGGCCGATCAATTGCGGAATCGGTGCCGGTGCTTGGGCTGCGCTGCATAAAGCGGCGCAGCACAGAACCAGCGTGGTGACCCAGCGGACGAACATGGCCGGGACTTATTTTTTGCCGAAGTCCACAACGGGGGGCGCGGTAATGGCCGCTTCGTTCTGCACGGCGAATGCAGGCTTGGACTGGTAGCTGAAGGCCATCGCCGTCAGGTTGCTTGGGAAGCTGCGAGCCAGGACGTTGTAGTCCTGCACAGACTGAATGTAGCGGTTTCGGGCCACGGTAATGCGGTTCTCGGTGCCTTCCAGTTGTACTCGCAAATCACTGAAACCCTTGTTGGCCTTCAAATCCGGGTACCGCTCGCTGACCACCATCAGTCGGCTGAGTGCCCCGCTGAGCTCGCCCTGTGCAGCTTGGAACTTCTTGAATGCCTCCGGGTTGTTCAAGGTTTCGGGAGTAACCTGCATCGACGTGGCCTTTGCCCGCGCTTCGACCACTTTGGTCAAGGTTTCCTGCTCAAAACTGGCTTCACCCTTGACCGTCGCCACAATATTAGGGACCAGATCAGCGCGTCGCTGGTATTGGTTGAGCACCTCACTCCATGCGGACGTTGTCTGTTCGTCCAGCCTCTGAAAATCGTTGTACCCACAGCCTGCCAGTGCTGCGGTTGCTAGCAAGGCCATAATCAAAGTCTTCATCGTGATCTCCATCAAGTTGCAAGGCCAAAGCATACATGGGGTGCATCAGAGTTAACGCAAGCGTCAGGAGTCCCCTGAATAAACCCGGCAAAATGCCAGCTAAATAAGTCCAACCACCCCCTATGCCAAAAGCACGCCAGCAAGCCAACAACCTCAGTGGAACACCCGACGAGGTGGAGGCCGCGTTTTATGAGGCACTCCAATCAGCGGACATTGAAAGGTTGATGGTGTGTTGGGGCGACGACGATGAGGTTGTGTGCATCCACCCAGGTGGCCCTCGCGTTGTGGGAATTGCAGCTATCCGCGCTGCGTTTGATGCTATTTTCGGACATGAAGGCTCTATTCATGTGAGTCCGGAATCCATACGTCGTGTAGACACGTCAACCAGCGCGGTGCACAGCGTGCTCGAGCGCATTGATGTGATGACCAGCGAAGGGCCGGCAACGGCCTACGTTCTTGCTACCAACGTATTTCATAAAACGCCGCAAGGCTGGCGCTTGATTGTGCACCACGCCAGCCCCGCATCTCAGGACGAGGTTCAGGAGATTAACCAATTTGTGCAGGTCTTGCATTGAGGCCAATAGCACGCCAGCCCCCGCCGGTGAAGCGCTTACAGCTATGAATTACATAGCACCAGCCTGGTTGCCGGGAGGTAACCTGCAAACCATCTGGCCGGCGCTCTACGCCCGCAAGGTGTTTGGCCCTCCACCCGTCTATCGACGCGAGCGCTGGAGCACGCCGGACAAGGACTTTCTTGATGTGGACTGGTTGACCGATCCAACGGCCTCGCCGGGCACCATAGCTACCGCAGCGATGCCACCGTCTGTTCCGATGGAGCGCACCCTGCTGGTGCTGTTTCACGGGCTGGAGGGTTCGTCTAGCAGCCACTATGCGCTGGCCTTCGCTGACTATGCGCGTGAGCATGGTCTGGCCTATGCTGTGCCGCATTTTCGCGGTTGTGGAGGCGAGCTCAATTTGGGGCCGCGGGCCTACCACTCGGGTGACTTTGAGGAAATAGGCTGGGTATTGAGCCGCATTCGGCAGATGCACAAA
>CAIYDK010000123.1 GCA_903924955.1 uncultured beta proteobacterium
CCGGCGTTGCTATTTCTGGCCAATGCCTACATGCCGGGAGCTTTCCGGTTTTTGCTGTATGCCATGGTGGGTCTGGTGGGCATTCTGGTGGGGCTGGAGATTCCACTGGTCATGCGCATTCTGAAGCGTGAGGTGGCGCTCAAGGACCTGGTGTCGCAGGTGCTCACCTTTGACTATCTGGGCGCATTGGCGGTTTCAGTGGCTTTTCCATTGTTGCTGGTGCCGCAGTTGGGCTTGATCCGTACGGGGTTGATGTTTGGCTTGCTCAATGCGGCGGTGGCGTTCTGGACGCTGTGGGTGTTTCGCGACGAATTGCGCCGCTTTACAGCACATGCCTGGGCCTGCGTGCTGACGGTGGCTGTGCTGGCGGCAGGATTTGCTGTGGCGGACCAGATCACCACATTGGCCGAAGACAAGTTCTACCACGACCGCATCGTGCTGGCGGCCACCTCACCCTACCAGCGTATTGTTGTCACCAACGGGCGCACGGGGCACAAACTGTTCCTTAATGGCAACCTGCAGTTTGCCGAGCGTGATGAATACCGTTACCACGAGGCCCTGGTCCACCCGGCCATGGCCGCCTTTGGCGCACCGCGCAAGGTGGCGGTGCTGGGTGGCGGCGATGGCATGGCGGTGCGTGAGATTTTGAAATACCCCAGCGTGGAAAGTGTGACCTTGGTGGAGTTGGACCCCAACATGACCGGTCTGTTTGCGAAGGACCCGGCCATGGCGCGGCTCAATGCGGGCGCGCTCAGTTCCCCCAAGTTGCGCATCATCAATACCGATGCCTTTCAGTGGCTGCAGGGTGACGGCCAGGATGAGCCAGAAATGTTCGATGTAATCATCGTGGACTTCCCCGACCCCACCAATTTTTCTATCGGCAAGTTGTACACCAACAGCTTCTATTCACTGTTGGCACAGCGTCTTTCAGCCAGCGGCTATGCTGTTATCCAAACCACCTCTCCACTGGTGGCGCGTCAGAGTTTCTGGACTGTCGCTACCACCATTGAATCGGTCGGTCTGCACGCCACGCCCTACCATGCCAACGTGCCCAGCTTTGGCGAATGGGGCTACATCATTGCCAGTCACCGGCCATGGCATATGCCCGCAGTGCTACCAACCGGGCTGCGTTTTCTGGGGCTCGATACGTTGCCCTCGTTGTTTGACTTCCCGAAGGATATGTCACGTGTTCCATCGGAAATTAACCGCCTGTCGAATCAGGTTCTGGTGACAACCTATGAGCAGGAGTGGGGTCGGGTCGGTCAATGAGCGGATAACGACACGCAGTTTCCGGTCAGATTACAACAGTTTCGCTCCCTTTGGACACGAGCCCATTGGAACTTGTAAGGAAGCCTTAATCTGTAGAAAATACGATGAAATCGGTAATCAAATTGATGAAAATCAATTTGATTGAAAAATGGTTACGGTCGAGGATGCGTTTTTTTGGAAGACATCAGAGGGTTGCCGTCGCCTTGCAGTTGAGTTAGAGGAAAACCCTCTTGTTCGCTGGTAGTTGGGTTGTGGTCAACCATACGGCTCTCCATGTATTGCATGGAAAGAATGGAGCTTTCGCCAAAATCTTGATGTTGCCCGGTAAATTTGATTCCTCTGGCTACACCCGCCCAAAATAAAAAGAGGCAAGAAAACCACAAAATCAAGAGGAGTGCGAATAGGTCGAAAAATGAGTTACCCAAAGCAAGGTGAGACCGCTGGACTAGCCAGAGTAACGCAACCGACAAAAGTGAAGCAGCAAAAACTGAATAGCGTTTGCCGTTCTTGTGATTGATAGGGCCAAAAACGACAAGCAAGAAACTGAATACCGCCATGGATATAGCAATGCCGAAGCCGATAAGTAACGGAATAAAAAACTTGCTGGTCACCATTTCAATTGATTTGATCGTATCGGTGTGGTCATGATAACCCTATCAATTCATTACAAATGGTGACATTTCAGTTGGCTGAATTGGCGATGGAGCTAGGCATATCAAACTAGA
The DNA here is from genome assembly GCA_903924955.1 of uncultured beta proteobacterium. Taxonomy (GTDB): domain Bacteria; phylum Pseudomonadota; class Gammaproteobacteria; order Burkholderiales; family Burkholderiaceae_C; genus Allorhodoferax. Next base: position 1,995 of record CAIYDK010000123.1, read on the forward strand.
CTTTGGGCTTCACAGAGGATTGAGCCCATGACAGGAGGCTAGGAATATATAGGCTAGAGGGATGACTGATGTTAAATCAAGAAAAAACGTATGACCGCTGTGGTTTCGCGAGTAGCGTCTGGGCTGTTATAGCCCAGATGGCCGTTCGTGTGCGCGCCACAATTGCGTTTGCTCTGATCGTTTTGCTTCAAGTTGGCCTTGTAGTCGTTGCGCACGCCCAGCAGCCTGGCGCATCATTTGACCATTTGAGCACAGGGTTTGATATCAGCGGCGCGCATCAGGTTGTCCGATGTGAAACCTGTCACATCAACGGCATTTTTAAAGGCACTCCGAAGGACTGTGCAACTTGCCATGCACAGGGTAACCCGCGCGGAGCAAGTTCCAAGTCCGCCAAGCACATTCCGACCAATGCCACCTGTGAAACCTGCCATTCATCAGGCCTTACCAGTTTTTCGGGCATTGTGTTCAG
>CAIYDK010000124.1 GCA_903924955.1 uncultured beta proteobacterium
CCCAACCCCTGCTCTTGCAGTCGCAACGACTGCTCGGGAACCAGCCCGTGCAGCATCATGCTGAAGGTGGCCATTTCCAGCCCATCCACCAGCAGGCTTTGTCGCTTGCCGCAAACCCGCTCACCCGTTATTGCCAACGCAGCCAGTTCGGCCTCCATCGCCTGCATAAACTCAGATTCGTCGGTGCTATTGGCCGCTACCCGGTAGGCATACAGCGTGGCGAGTGGCTGCAGCGCACGCAGGTGCACATCCCCCATCTGCAGCGTGTGCCCAGCCACGTTCAGTTGTATGCCGGCCAAGGCTTTCAGGTCATCCAGCCGTTTGGCATCGACCCGCAAAATCAAACGTGTACGCTGTGACAGAAGCGCGAGGCGTTCGGTGCCGGACACCAACTTCAGTGGGTGGATGCCCGCTCCGGCATCTTCAAGCAACCAAGGCAGTTGCTCAGCCAGCGCTTGCTGCAGAGCCCGCGCGTGCTCACGCGGCAGGGCTTTTCCCTCCAGCGGAAAGATTGCCTCCACCACCGTAGCCTGATTCACAGAAACCACCGTCACTTTGACTCCTGCGTCTGTGCCCAGCGCAACAAGGCCTCGCCCCACAGACGTGCCGACCCCGGGTCGATCTCAAATACCGTGAAGCGGCTCTTTTCGCGTATGCGCGTGCGCAGCAGGCTCATACCGCCCGCTTCGTAATCAAGCTGCTGCAATTCAATGACCTGCCCACCCAGGGGAATGGTCAGCTTTTCAAGGGGTGTAACGATAGCCATGGTGCGTGTTGGTTGGTACCGCTATTGGGCGCAATGACCGGCACTGCCGTCTATCACCGGGAAGGGTGGGCTCGTATAGCCCAAATGGGTAGGCCCCAATACTCAACGAGGGTGATAGCGATAGCGCCCATGGCCCCTTACGATTCACCCCAGAAACAGCACCTACGACCGATTGCCGCGTTTTAAAAAGCGCGCTGACAGGAGACATACGATGAGCAAGAAACAGCACGACACCCCCATGCTCGACCAGCTAGAGGCCGGTCCGTGGCCCAGCTTCGTCACAGGCCTGAAGCGACTGGCCAAAGACAGCGAGTACATGACCGACCTGATGGGTCAACTGGAGCACTCTTACAAAACCCGCAAGGGTTACTGGAAAGGCGGCACGGTCGGCGTGTTTGGCTACGGCGGCGGCGTGATTCCCCGTTTCTCCGAAGTGGCGGAAATGTTCCCGGCGTCCAAAGAATTCCACACCCTGCGCATTCAGCCACCCGCCGGTATGCACTACAACACCGACGTGTTGCGCAAAATGTGCGACATCTGGGAAAAGCATGGCTCGGGCCTGATCGCCTTTCACGGCCAGTCCGGCGACATCATGTTCCAGGGTGCCAGCACGGCCAATGTGCAGGGCGCGTTTGACGAATTGAATGAGTTGGGCTTTGACCTGGGTGGCGCAGGTCCTGCGGTTCGCACCAGTATGTCCTGTGTGGGTGCAGCGCGCTGCGAACAATCCTGCTTTGACGAAGCGCGTGCGCACCGCCAGGTGGTCAACACCTTCCTGGACGACATGCACCGCCCTGCACTGCCCTACAAGTTCAAGTTCAAGTTTTCGGGCTGCCCCAATGACTGCATGAACTCGATCCAGCGTGCCGACATGGCCGTCATCGGAACCTGGCGCGACAACATGCGTACCGACGAACCGCTGGCGCGTAAGTGGTTCGCCAAGCATGGCATGACCGAACTGGTGAACGATGTGGTGAGCCGCTGCCCCACCAAGGCCATCATGCTCAAGGAGACGAAGGATGTCTCCAAGGGGGCAAAAATTACCAGCGTAGCGCTGAACGACACCCAGTCGCTGGAAATTGACAACGGAAACTGCGTGCGCTGCATGCACTGCATCAACGTCATGACCGGCGCCCTGGCAACCGGAACCGACAAGGGCGTTACGGTGCTGATGGGCGGCAAACGCACGCTCAAGATTGGTGACCTGATGGGCACCGTGGTCACGCCCTTCATGCCCATGAAGACCGACGAGGACTATCAGGCATTAGTGGAGCTGGCGCAGAAATCTATCGACTTCTTTGCCGAAAACGCGCTGGAACACGAGCGCACCGGCGAGATGATTGAACGCATTGGCCTCATCAATTTCCTGGAAGGCATTGGCCTGGAAATCGACCCCGCCATGGTGTCCACCCCCCGGACCAATCCGTACGTACGCACCGACGGCTGGGATGACGAAGTCGCCAAGATCAACGCCCGCAAAGCAGCAGCCTGAAACAACCGAACACAGGAAGACAACCATGGCAACCATGCGCACCCCCATCGAGAGCGGCGTACCTGACAACAAGCAGTACCTGCATCCCCTGATGCACAAGAACTACGCCAACTGGAAATACCACGACCGTCCACGCCCTGGTGTGTTGCACCACGTCTCGCACAGCGGCGATGAAATCTGGACTGTACGCGCGGGTACACAGCGGCAAATGGACCTGTTCACCATCCGCAAGCTGTGCGACATTGCCGACACCTATGCCGATGGTCATGTGCGTTTCACCATCCGCTCCAACATCGAATATATGGTGTCGGACGAGTCCAAGGTGGCGCCGCTGATCGAGTCGCTCACCAACAGCGGCTTCCCGGTGGGTGGCACCGGTAACTCGGTATCGGCCATTGCCCACACCCAGGGCTGGCTGCACTGCGACATTCCGGGCACCGATGCCTCGGGTGCGGTCAAAGCGCTGATGGATGATTTGCATGCCGAGTTCATCCAGGAAGAGATGCCCAACCGGGTACACCTCTCCACGTCTTGCTGCGAAATCAACTGCGGTGGTCAAGCCGATATTGCCATCATCATCCAGCACACCAAACCACCCAAGATCAACCATGACCTGGTGGCCAATATGTGCGAGCGCCCCACCGTGGTTGCGCGCTGCCCGGTGGCCGCCATCCGACCGGCCATGGTTAACGGCAAGCCTTCGCTCGAAATTGACGAAACCAAATGCATGTGCTGCGGCGCCTGCTACCCACCCTGCCCACCCATGCAGATCAATGACCCCGAGCACAGCAAGCTGGCGATCTGGGTGGGCGGCAAGAACTCCAATGCCCGCGGCAAACCGACCTTCATGAAGATGGTGGCCTCAGGTTTGCCCAACAACCCGCCACGTTGGCCCGAAGTGTCAGCCATGGTCAAGAAGATTTTGTACACCTACAAAGAAGACGCACGTTCCTGGGAGCGGGTCGCGGACTGGATCGAGCGTATCGGATGGCCCGCTTTCTTCGAGAAGTGCGACCTGCCCTTCACCAAGTACCTGATTGACGACTGGCGCGGTTCGCGCTCCAGCCTGAATGCTTCGACCCATATCCGTTTTTGAAACTTTGCGGGTCAGACCAAGATTTGCG
>CAIYDK010000125.1 GCA_903924955.1 uncultured beta proteobacterium
CGCAAATCTTGAGAAATGCCTTCGATGGCGGATTGATTGTCCGGGGCCTACCGGGGGCATCAATATAAAAAGTGCACGTCGATGGATCGGAGTCCTTATCGCCAGCTTGGACAATTACAGAAAATGAAGCCTTCTGGTCAACCCATTGCTTTGAGCGGACAAACTTGTGTGCCGTGAAAATCCACGAGCAGCAGTTATCACGGGCAGACTCAACCAGGTACCCGTCAATCAGCTCAACGTCTGAGCCTGAGGACTTAAAGAACCGACTCAATGCTCGCTTTTTCTTGTCAACGCGGTAGATCGTGCTTGCACAGTTGGGCCCGGCGCCACAGAAGTCAAAGACTTGAATCTCGTGCTCGCCGTCCCGGTCCCAATCGATGATCTGAGCGCCCACAAGTGGGGCAGTGTTGAGGACTTGCTGGAAACGACCAATTGGAACCATGTCACCGTCGGGGTCCGCGCGAAAGAGGACCTCCATCTTGCGCTGATCCTTCTTGGGATAGTGTCGAATCACAATCTTGACTGCGGATCCATCCCTGTTGGTCGCAGACGTTACTTCGTCACGCCACTCCTCTTGCAAGGTGGATTCTTTGCAAATGCCAGACGCTGGTGCCATGACAGCCACAACTGTCAGACAGCAGGTCAGCTTGTTCTTAAGACCGTGTATCAGGCGATTCATGCTTTTCGTGTCTTTCATTTTTGAGGTGGTTGTTCGCATTCGGCGCATCACACTTCTCCATTGATCCGGTCAGGACTCCTCCAACGCCAGCTCATTGAAGCGCCGACTGGCGTTGATTGCGGACAAGAACGCTGCGCCCCTGGAAGCTGGTCCCTCATCGTTCAATAGACGTGCAAAGCGCGCCGCCATGTTCAATTGCGCTGGCGTGAGGGTGGTGTCTGCTGCAATGGACTCTAAAGTGTCTGCATCGACGGTGAAGCCGGAAGTGACTTGCTTCACCAGCAAACGGCGTGGTCCGATGGGTGCTTTATCCAGTTCCAGGTGGAAGACAAAGCGGCGCAGGATCGATTCATCCATCGAGTCGGGTTCGTCGCTGATCCATATCGTCGGTATCGTACAGGTCTCCAGTATGTCTTTCAGGAATTGATCGCAATAATACGCAGCTGGACCGGCGTTCTTGAATACCATGATGGCTCCCGAGTGGGTGTGCAGTATGGACTGCATCGAATAGTAGTATGTCAGGAGACTGGCCATCTCCTCGGTAGACTGATCCACATTGGGTCTGAGGTCGCCAGCCTCGAAGCCACTCAAACCGGTTGCCTGTATCAGAAGACGGACAAACTCCGTCTTGCCCATCCCCGAGGTGCCCTGGATCAGGATGTTGATACCGACTTCACGAGTCCGCACTGCAGATTGCAGGCACTGAACAATCCAGTTGAACTTTTTTTGGAGATGGGGAAAATCAGCGAGCGTGAGCGAGGGTCTGGCCACCGGGGTAAGTAGCTCGTTCTGCACGGCTGCGCGGGAATCCGCCTTGAACATTGACAGACGCTGCGATACCGGGCCAACCCGAATAAATCCGACCATATCGGCAGGAGTGAGGTTCAGGCTGATAAGGCCGCAGGCGCTTAACTTGCCACTGTCATCCAGAGCCTTCCTCAAGTCTGGCACCGAGCACGACATCATTGCAGCGGCCAATTTCCAGGCGGAGGCAATGGATGGGAAGCGCATGTCATACAGGAAGCGCCGAAACACAGGCCACTCAGTGATGGCAATCGCGTATTCCAGAATCTCCGTCTCCAATGCGTCCAGGCCGTAAAGGGCGCTGATGGGCGCAAGACTTGGGTGCTGGACCAGTGCGCGCACCGGTGCGGACTCAAGAGCCGCTACAGAGTCACTGAATGCGCGCTTGATGACCTCTGGGTGGCGGCGCCATTTGTTCAGAATCAGACTCTGATACAGCTTGCCGACCTCTTGGCCGTTGGAAAAGAGAAGCTTGCACAGTCCGACTGCGTCATCGGCGTCAGCGGGATGGCGGCCTTTGGCAGCCTTGGACAACTGGGTGCAAAGCCTCAGCAACATGGCCTCGTCCCAAAGCAGAGCCGGCCCCACCGCGTGGAAAACCGTGTCAAAGCTATCCACCAGAATTTGCTGGTATGTCTCAGACTGGACGATGGCACGGAACATGAACCGAAGCATTGGCAGGTCTACCTGGCCGGGTGTTGCCAGGAATGCGACTTCAATTTCCGGGGTGATGGTCGTTGTCATCGCGGTCTCCTGCCTGGTGCGTTGTCAACAGTCTTGTATTCTTTCAGCACGCCCGATTGAAACTGAAGGACCAACTCGTGTTCATAGATACTGGCGTAAGCTGAGTGAACGTAGTGCAGGCGCTCTCCGAAAGGGCAGCGCAAGGATTCAGTCACCCAGTCGGCAAGTACCGGCTGCTCGCGACCAGGGAACAGATCGTGCACAGAACATTCCGGCCCGGTCACAAAGCTTGCTCCCACCTGCAGCAGGAACTTCCCGCGGATGCTGGTCAGGTAAAGGCGATCATCAATGACCTCCCATTTGGCGACATAGCCGCGCTGGCAGCCGGTGTGTATACGCTGAAACCGGATGCCTTTGTTGCTTCGCCTGGACAGCCAGGCGTGCAAGGGCTCCGAGTACAGGGGGTATGAATTGCCCTGAAACACCAAGGCGTCAGAGACTTGCGCAGTCATGCTGTCACCTCGCTGTGTTCAAGGCTTGTCAAACCACTGCTTGGCCCGCTTTGCATTCCTGATAGCACTCGCTGTACCGACCACGAGGATCGCGGCACGGACAACCGGGTTCTCGGTTCGGATCAACCATTCGTAGAACTTGTTAAATACCCACATGAGGAAGGCAACATAGCAAATTGGCACAATGAAATCCATAAGGTACTCCTTGGTTTTGATGCTTGCCTGATCAAACGACTTGGTCAGACCGGGATTCCTGCTCCCGTATCCCAGTGTCATCGGTACTGGCGACAAAATCGCGCGTAGAGTTATTAAGAGCTACCCAGTCCTTGGCAGTCATCCAGGGGCCATCGTTAAAGTGCCACGAAAGTTCTTCGAACTTTAGACTGATGTTTGCCTCGGATTGAAAGTTCGTGCAACCACAGGCGAAGAACCGATCAATGAATGAATTGATGTGCTCGACCGTCAGTGCAGGAACATTCAATGTGGCGCCGAGTCCGGTGCCCCATTCGTAGTAGGGTCTTAATGCCCATTCTTCCTGTACAAACACAATGCCAGCATCTGCCAGGATTTGCCTGGCACGGGCTTCGTCAGGGATTTCCGGTGCGGCCGGCCACGACCCATCATCATCGAAATCTATCTCGATCCCGGAAGGTCCGCCCAGGTCCAGATCCTTTAACAGGTCACGCGCTATCCTGGCCACATCGTCGCAATACCGGACATGCGGCATTTCAGAAGGTTGGTCCAGCGAGCTTGGCCTGCAAGTTCTGATCAACTCGTCGATTGCATCTTCATAGGGGACCGACGTTGTTTGCATGGCAACACGGTAGTAGTCAGAAGGCTTCTGACCCAGAAATGCCGCGCAGACGATCGTATTGGCGCCGTCCAGCAGATCGTCTGTCATGAACTTTCCCCCAAGTGCGGGGGTGACCAGACGGATTTGATTCTTCAGATTGATATAGGCGTACTTGCGTTGTGCCCGTGACCGGAGTCCAAACGGGACCCCGTATCTGTAATTACTGTCGCGCTTCATGATGATGGTCTCTCGTCAATTTAATTGCATCGGCGTGGGTCAAGCCAGCCGGGCAAACAGAGCCCTGAAGCCCGGGTTGCGGCCACTGGCCTGTTGCATGGCGTCATACTCGCTGAATGCGTAGACATGGACGCCAATGGTTGTGCCGGAGTTGTTGCGCAGTTCGACGTAGTAGTTTTTTGGGTTGGCCATTTCAAGTTCCTCAGGTTGCGGTAAACGATGCAAGTCTGTTGCCAAAGCGCTCTTCGACGCGCCTGAAGTCGATTCTTGCCTGCGTCGACGACAAAATCGGTCCCGAGCGCCGTCCTGCCTTCAATATTTGCCATTGCGCTTGCGTCCTTCGTTGTTCAGACAAAAGCAGCGCGCCGATTGTTGGTCGGGACCCGGATGGCGTGTTCGCGCTCCAGTTCAGTGATCCAGGATTCAAGGCTGAAGCGCTCATCAATCAGTTCCTCCTGACGCCGCACCGTTGCGAAGTCACCTGGGGCGAGTTCAGTGAGCGCCGCCAGGCGGTCACCAATGGGTTGCGGCAGCTCCGCATTGGCGTCTGACAAGGCATAAACTGCCAACATCCGGCACCGGTGTGCAGCATCGAGTGGCAAGAACTTGATCTTGAACGTAAAACGCCGCATCGCAGCTGCATCCAGAGACTCAACCAGATTGGTGGCACAAATGAATATGCCTTTGAAGCTCTCCATTTGTTGCAGCAACTCATTGACTTGAGTCACCTCCCAGGGACTGCGAGCCGTTCGTCTGTCGCGCAGGAAGCTATCGGCTTCGTCGACCAACAGCACAGATCCGTCGGCGGAGGCCTCGTGAAACATGTTTGCGATTGCTTTTTCTGTCTCACCAATCCACTTGCTTGACAGGTCCGAGACGCGCTTGGTCAGCAATGGGCGGTCCAAGGTACTCGCAATATAGGATGCCAGAGAACTCTTGCCAGTCCCAGGCGTTCCGTGGAACGCCAGGCTTGCCCGACCTGTGCGGCGCAGCCCGTCCAGAATGCGCGCAAGCGGAGCGCTGGACTCAAGGTTCAAGGCGTCGATGTCCCAGGTTGAACCGTTGGCTGCGTGCATAAGCGACAGCGGGGCACGGCCGCTGATCCGCTGGCTTGCATCAATGGCACCCAGCATTGCCTTGGGTTTCAGCGCGGCGGCATCCTTGCCGGCAAGGTGTGCAAAACGTGCAGCCATGGTCAGTTGTGCCGGTGAAATTGCAGGTTCTGTTGCAATGGTCTCCAGCGTCTCGGGTGCCATCTGGAACCCGGACGTGAGTTGGGTCAACAGGTGTCGGCG
>CAIYDK010000126.1 GCA_903924955.1 uncultured beta proteobacterium
ACGGTCAGCCCGTGGTCTACGGCCATCTTGTTGACGATAGTCAGGTCAAAGTCTTGCTGAATGACAGACTGCGCGATGTGCGCGGCCAGCTCGGGGTGACCTTGCACGACCGGCACCGGGCGTGGCCCCCAGCCCTCGTCGGCCGGTTGGTAGCTGGCGGCCGTGCCAATGGCAAAGGTCGGAATCATGTCCAGACTGAAGGCTGTGGCGTGGTCGTTGTAGACCAGGAAGATGACATTGGGCTGGTTGTCCTTCATCCACTGCTTGGAAAACTCGTAGCCCCTGAAAACGGGCTGCCAGTAGGGTTCGTTGCTCTTGCCCAGGTCCAGTGCTGCGCCAATGGCCGGCACGTGCGAGGTGTAAACGGAAGCCGAAATTCGTGCCATATCAATGCCCCACTCGTTTTCCAGCGCTGCCTTGCGGTTGGTGCTGGGCTTGGGCATCGCCGTCTTCGCCAATGAAGCGATTGCCTTCGACCGAGCGGCCACCCCCCATCATCATGTTGCGGTACTCGTCTTCGGTCATGCCGGTCATGCTGCCGGCCATTTGTTGAAAGCTCTTGCCGTCGGTTGCGCCGATCTTGGCCAAAAAGTAAATGTTGCCGCCCAGGCCAATGCATCGATTCAGGTCCCGTGCCAGCACCGCCAGCTTTTGGTCTTCGGTCATGGCCCATTCGTCCAGATAGGCGCGCTCATTGGACTTGAAGCGCTCCCGGTTGGCGGCCGCCATCAGTGACATGCAGAACTGGTTGAGGTGGTAGCCCTTGCGGCTCTGTTCAGCATCAAAGATGGTGGTGCCGGGAACATCCAGGTAAGGCTTATCAAGCGACATGGTCAGCTCCAGTACAAACGGGTCGGGTTGTCCACCAGCAGCTTGCGCTGCAATTCCGCCGTGGTGGCAATCTGCGGAATAAAGTCCACCAGCAGCCCATCATCGGGCATGTGGTCTTTCAGGTTGGGATGCGGCCAGTCGGTGCCCCACAGTACGCGGTCCGGGAATGTCTCGACCAGCTGCCTGGCAAAAGGCACCACGTCCTGGTAGGCGCGCTGCTCGCCGTTCAAGGCTTTAGGACCGCCTACGCTCAGTCGCTCGGGGCAGCTCACCTTGCTCCAGATGTTGCCGTGCTCGCGCATCATCTTCACAAACAGCGCAAACTCGGGTCCATCCACTGATTTGCTCACGTCAGGGCGGCCCATGTGGTCCACTACCACGGTGGTGGGCAGGGTGGTGAAGAAGTCGTACAGCTCGGGCAGGTCCGCGGCCTCAAAGTACACCACCACATGCCAGCCCAGTGGGGCAATGCGGTTGGCAATCTCCAGCAGCACATCGCGGGGTGTGAAATCGGCCAGACGACGCACGAAGTTGAAGCGCGTGCCACGCACACCTGCGGCGTGCATGTCCTGCAGTTCGGCATCCGTCACGTTGCGGTTTACGGTGGCGACACCACGCGCCTTATTGTTGGAGTGCTTCAGCGCATCGACCAGCGCACGGTTGTCCGAGCCATGGCAGGTGGCCTGCACGATCACGTTCTTGTCAAAGCCCAGGTGGTCGCGCAATGCAAATAACTGCTCCTTGGACGCATCACATGGCGTGTACTTGCGCTCCGGCGCATACGGGAACTGGTCGCCGGGGCCAAACACATGGCAGTGCGCATCCACGCTGCCGGTGGGGAGCTGGAAGCGGGGCTTGCTCGGGCCTGCGTACCAGTCCAGCCAGCCTGGGGTTTTAGTGAATGTGGGAGTCATGGGGGTAGGGGGTAATAGTGCTATGAGTTGGATAGCTGCTTGCGCTTATTC
>CAIYDK010000127.1 GCA_903924955.1 uncultured beta proteobacterium
CCGCAGACGAATCCAGCGGTTTTCGGTCTCGACCCAGAAACGGCGGTATTGCAGGTTCGGCAGGAACCGGCGCTTGGTTTTGTTGTTGGCGTGGGAAACATTGTTTCCGACCATCGGGCCTTTACCCGTGACTTGACATACGCGTGCCATAAGGACACTCCGATACTTCTTAAACGGCTACCACTGGCGACCCAAGACTCCGAATAACCGATGCTTGAATCTCGCAGTAACCTCACCTCGCCAATGAAAAAGGGTGGCGGTAACCCCCCGCCAATTGCGTGGCGGTGATCGCTGTTAAGCCAAGACCCTCACGGGCTGGATTCAGCAAAGCCTCGGATTATAACGAATTATTCCTGCTGCTCGAGGAAGCGCTGGGCGTCGAGCGCCGCCATGCAACCCGTGCCGGCGCTGGTGATGGCCTGGCGGTACACATGGTCCTGCACGTCGCCGGCCGCAAAAATGCCTGGTACGGATGTTTGGGTGGCAAAACCCTTCAGGCCGCCCTGCGTGACGATGTAGCCTCCGGCCATTTCAAGCTGCCCCTGGAATATCTCGGTGTTGGGTGCGTGGCCGATGGCGATGAAACAACCGGTGAGGGTGATGTCCTCGGTCGTGCCGTCATTCACATTTTTCACACGGATACCCGTCACGCCGGATGCGTCGCCCAGCACTTCGTCCAGGGTACGAAAGGTTTTGAGTTCAATTTTGCCGGCTGCGACCTTTTCCATCATCTTGTCGATCAGAATCGGTTCGGCCTTGAATTTGTCGCGCCGGTGTACCAGGATGACCTTGCTGGCGATGTTGGACAGGTAAAGAGCCTCTTCCACCGCCGTATTGCCACCGCCCACCACGCAAACGGTCTGGTCACGGTAGAAAAAACCGTCGCATGTGGCGCAGCCTGACACGCCACGGCCCATGAAGGCAGTCTCGGACGGCAACCCCAGGTATTTGGCAGAGGCGCCGGTGGCGATGATCAGCGAATCACAGGTGTAGGTGGCGCTATCGCCGGTCAAGGTGAATGGGCGTTTGCTGAAATCGACCTTGTTGACATGGTCGAACAAAATTTCGGTCTTGAAACGCTCTGCATGCTCCAGAAAGCGCTGCATCAATTCCGGGCCCTGCACACCGTGCACGTCGGCTGGCCAGTTGTCGACCTCGGTCGTGGTCATTAATTGCCCACCCTGCGCCATGCCGGTCACCAAAACCGGGTTGAGGTTGGCGCGCGCGGCATAGACAGCGGCGGTGTAGCCGGCGGGGCCTGAGCCCAGAATCAGGACTTTGGCGTGTTTCGGATCGGACATGGGGAACCTTAATTTGCGTAAAACGGGAGTCAGGCCGTGTACATTTCGGGGCAATGTGGGCCATTTCAATGCAAGTCAGATTGTAAGAAGCACCGCAACACTTTTTCCGGAGTGAATGAATGTCAATGTTGAGCAACCTGGATTTGATTCGACGGGTGCCTCTTTTTTCGATGCTGACAGCGCTTCAAGCGGAGTCGCTGGTGGAGTCCGTGTCAAAAAAGCGCTTCAAGCGGGGTGAAATTCTGGTGGAGCAGGGCGAAAAGCGCAATGCGCTGTATATCATTCTGGCTGGCCGCACGCGCGTGGTGATGACTGACAACAAGGGGCGTGAAGTTATTTTGGCAACCTTGCGTTCGGGTGACTATGTGGGTGAAATGAGCCTGATCGATGGTGAACCCCATTCCGCCACGGTGGTGGCAGATCAACAGGCGGATGTACTCATGCTGGGGCGGGACGATTTTCTACGTTGCCTTAGCGAGAACAGTGCCATGTCTTTTGCGGTGATGCACGAGTTGGTGCAGCGCTTGCGCAAGGCCAGTCAAAAGATCAGTTCGCTGGCGCTTATGGGTGTCTATGGCCGTGTGGCCATGGTGCTGCTGGACTCGGCGGTGGCCGATGATCAGGACGCCTTGATGATTCGCGAAAAAGTTTCGCGCCAGGACATTGCCAAGATGGTGGGTGCCTCGCGCGAGATGGTCAGTCGCGTCATGAAGGACTTTGAGGAGCAAGGTTTTATCCAATCACTAGAAGGTGGCATGGTTCGGGTTTATGAGCGACGCGTTCTTCCACGTTGATATATGACTTATTCGCTTCACACGCTTCAATCTGCTGCTCCGCGTAGCGCGCCAGCGCCATCCGGCATGGGCCGTTTTGCCAACGAAATTGCGCTGATCGCCGGGTTTGTGCTTCTGACGCTGTGGCTGATCGCTTTACTGACGTATTCGCCGCACGACGCCGCCTGGTCCACTTCGGGGGCGGGTACATCGCTTGCCAACCGGGCGGGGCGTCTGGGCGCGTGGGTGGCGGATGTCAGCTACTTCCTGATGGGGTTTTCCGCGTGGTGGTGCGTCGCAGTGGGTCTGCGGCTTTGGCTGGCCTTGTTGGCCAACCGCTTGCGCGGCGATGAGACCGTGCGGGCGATTCCGCGGCATCTGGTTTTCTGGTTTGGACTGGCACTGTTGCTGTATGCCAGCACGTCCCTGGAATGGGCCCGGTTGTATAGCCTGGAGCCCCGTCTTCCTGGCGGTCACAGCGGGGGCGTTTTTGGATATGTGTTTGGCCCCCTGAGTGTGAAATGGTTGGGCTTCTCTGGCTCTGGTCTGGTATCCATTGCGCTGGGTGTGATCGGTGCGGCCCTTGTGTTTGGGTTTTCCTGGATGCAGGTGGCCGAGCGCATAGGCGCATGGTTGGATGCACAGGTGCAGTCGCGCATCAAGCAGCGCGAGCGCGAACAAGACCGGGAAATGGGGCAGCAGGCGATGCGCGAGCGAGAGGAAATCCTGATCGAGGAGCGCGAGGAAACGCAAGAGCATCACATGCAGCCGATGGTGATTGTGGAGCCGGTCATCATGGAGTCGCCGCGTAGCGAGCGCGTGGCCAAAGAGCGACAAAAGCCCTTGTTTACTGAAATGCCGGACACCAAATTGCCGCAGGTTGACCTACTCGATGGCGCTCTGGCGCGCCAGGAAACGGTAGCCCCCGAGACGCTGGAGATGACCAGCCGCATGATCGAGAAAAAGCTCAAGGACTTCGGGGTGGAAGTGCGCGTGGTGTTGGCCCAGCCGGGACCGGTCATTACCCGTTACGAAATTGAGCCCGCCACGGGCGTCAAAGGCTCGCAGATCGTCGGTCTGGCCAAGGACTTGGCCCGCAGCTTGAGCCTGGTGTCGATCCGCGTGGTCGAGACCATTCCCGGCAAGAACTACATGGCACTGGAGTTGCCCAACGCCAAACGCCAGAGCATCCGCCTGTCCGAGATTCTGGGCTCGCAGGTTTACAACGATAGCAAGTCCATGCTGACCATGGGACTGGGCAAGGACATTGTGGGCAACCCCATCGTGGCTGACCTGGCCAAGATGCCGCACGTGCTGGTGGCCGGCACCACCGGTTCGGGCAAGTCAGTCGGTATCAATGCCATGATCCTGAGCCTGCTGTACAAGGCCGAGGCCAGCGACGTGCGCTTCCTGATGATTGACCCCAAGATGCTGGAAATGTCCTTCTATGAAGGCATTCCGCACCTGATTGCGCCCGTTGTGACCGACATGAAGCAGGCTGCCTACGGCTTGACCTGGTGTGTGGCCGAGATGGAGCGCCGCTACAAGCTGCTGAGCAAGCTCGGCGTGCGCAACCTGGCCGGCTACAACGTCAAGATCGCTGAAGCCAAGGCGCGCGGCGAGTTCATTTACAACCCGTTCAGCCTGACACCTGAATCCCCTGAACCACTGGAGCGCCTGCCGCATATTGTGGTGGTCATCGACGAACTGGCCGACCTGATGATGGTGATCGGCAAGAAGATTGAAGAGTTGATTGCCCGCCTGGCGCAAAAGGCGCGCGCCGCTGGCATCCACCTGATTCTGGCCACGCAACGCCCCAGCGTAGACGTGATCACCGGCCTGATCAAGGCCAATATTCCGACCCGCATTGCATTCCAGGTGTCCAGCAAGATCGACAGCCGCACCATTCTGGACCAGATGGGTGCCGAAGCCTTGCTCGGTATGGGCGACATGTTGTACATGGCCAGTGGCTCCGGTCTGCCCATCCGTGTGCATGGCGCATTTGTGAGTGATGACGAGGTGCACCGCGTGGTGAATTACCTCAAAACCCAAGGCGAGCCCAACTACATTGAAGGCGTTCTGGAGGGTGGCTCTGTAGACGCCGAGGGTGAACCGGGCGTTGATGGCAGTGGAGGCGGTGAAAAAGACCCCATGTACGACCAGGCGGTTGAAGTGGTGCTGAAGAACCGCAAGGCCAGCATCTCGCTGGTGCAGCGCCACCTCAAGATTGGCTACAACCGCGCCGCCCGTCTGGTTGAGGACATGGAAAAGGCGGGCCTGGTCAGCTCCATGAGTACCAATGGTCAGCGGGACATCCTGGTGCCGGCTCGCACCGAATGAATCCCAACTGAATAGACTATGAAACAGATCGCTACGGTTTTGATAGCTGCTTACGCAGCATCCGCGGGAGCTAGCGGCCTGGAAAGCCTGGAAAATTTTGTCAGGACGGTCAAAACCGCACGCACCGACTTCACCCAGGTGGTGACCCTGCCTGCCAAAGAAGGGCAGGCTGCGCGGTCGAAAACCTCAACGGGTACTTTTGAATTTTCAAGGCCGGGGCATTTTCGCTTTGTCTACAAGAAGCCGTTTGAGCAAAGCATCGTGGCCGATGGGCAAACGCTGTGGCTGTACGACGTAGACCTGAACCAAGTGACCGCTCGCAAGCAGGCCCAGGTGCTGGCCACCACACCTGCGGCCCTGATCGCATCCGCAGCAGATGTCAAGGCTTTGCAAGCGGACTTCGTGTTAACGCCCGATGCCGATCGCGATGGTTTGGAGTGGGTACTGGCCACCCCCAAGGCCAAGGACAGCGCTTTGCAGAACATTCGCGTGGGGTTTCGCTCTGGTGAGCTGGCGTCACTGGAAATGGTGGACAGCTTTGGCCAGCGTTCCAGTTTGCGCTTTACCGGGTTCAAAGCCAATGTGACGCTGGATGCCAGCGTCTTTCAGTTCAAGCCTCCGCAGGGTGCCGATGTGATTCGCCAGTAGTCACGTTATTTCCCCAAATAGAGGTGTTTTTCGGCATCGTCTGAGGGTGAAGACGATTGGGGTGCCACTTGGGGCAGCATCACGGTGATATGGGTTCCCGCCCCGATGCGGGATGTGATGTCGATGCGTCCGCCCATGATTTTGCGCACGATGTTGTAGACGATGTTCATCCCCAGTCCCGATCCGCCCTGACCGAGCTTGGTGGTGAAGAATGGGTCAAACACGCGGTTGCGGGTTTCTTCCGACATGCCGATTCCATCATCGGAGAAATGCAGTGCCACATGCTCGGTGCCACTGATTTGGGCCCATAACTTCATCTGGCCTGTGGCACGCCCCTCAAAGCCATGCTGCAAGGCGTTGCTAACAAAGTTGGTGACCAGTTGCCCCAGAGCGCCGGGATAGCTGTCCAGTGTGATGCCCTCGGGCACGTCCACGGTCAGGTGAAACGGGGTGTTCTTGTACATGGGCTCCAGCGTCAGGCAGATTTCGCGCAGCGTGGTTTGCAAATCGAACCTGCGGCGCTGGTCACTGGACTGGTCGACCGCCACGCGCTTGAAGCTGCCGATCAGTTCGCTGGCCCGCGTCAGTGCACGCATCAGGATGTCGGTACCACGGGTGGCGTTGTCGATGAAATCATGCAGCAGGGAACGTCTCAGTTCGCCTCTGTCATAGGCCGATGAGAGCTCGTGCACCTGGTGTTGCAAGGTGCTGCCCACCGTGACGCAGTTTCCAATGGGGGTGTTGAGTTCGTGCGCCACCCCGGCCACCAAGGAGCCCAGTGCTGCGAGCTTTTCCGATCGCACCAGTTCGGTCTGCATGGTGCGAACGGATGCCAGCGCGACGCTAAGCTCCTGATTGGCGACTTCGAGATTTTCGGTACGGGCATGGACCCGCAATTCCAGTTGCTGGTTCATGTCGCGAATTTCTCGCTCAATGGCACGTTGGTGCGTGACGTCAACCAGTGTGAACAAAATCAGCTTTTCGCCGCCGGCCACAAAGGTCCGGCCCGACATCAGGCAGGTGATCACGCGACCGTCACGGTGTTTGTGGCGGACCTCGAAGCGGTTGACCGAGTCCGTATTGCCGAAGGCTTCGATGAGTTCTGCGCGCTGTTGTGGGTCGACCCATATTCCTAGTTCCAACGCCGTTCTGCCAATGACGTCGCTGAGCCGGTAACCAAACTGGTACAACCAGGCATCGTTGACCTCCACAAATTGGCCGCCGTTGTAACGCACCAGGGTGTGAGGGACGGGCGATTGTCGAAACATGCCGAAAAACTTGGCCTCGCTCTCGCGCAGTGAGTTTTGGGTTCCCTGGAGTCGGCGGATGTAAAAAATCAGGGTGTAGGTGAGGATTCCAATCAGCGCAATGGTGAGACTGGCCAGTATGCCGCGTTCAGCCGTGCGGCGCACCCATGGGGCGACCACACTCTCATAGTCCCGCGCGTAAACGGTAGTAATCGGAAACCCCGCCAGTTTGCGGTAGGTGTAAAGCTTGGCGCCGGTGTCGTCGTCGAGAAAGCTGTCTTCATTGAAGGAGCCCTCCACGGGGCTGGTGCGCAGCACATCGAGCCGTCTCTCGCCCGATACATCCCGGTCCACGTAACGGGCTTCAAAGGGGGACCGCGCGATGATGAATCCCTGATCGGAAAGCAGCGTTACGCTGGCGCTGTTTTCTTTGGCTACGCGGGAATACAGGGTGCCGAAGTAAGACAGTCGGATGTCCACGCTGACAACGCCCACAGCCTGGTCCGCAGCGTTATACAGCGTGCGTGCGACGGGGATCACCCATTGGCTGTCGTAGGCACTGGCGTAGGGGTGACCGACCAGCGCGTCGTGGTCCCGGGTATTCATCAGCAGGTACTGGATGTGACTGCGCTGGGATGCCTGCGTCTGGTGCGTAGGGTAATCGGGCGAGCTGATCCAGCTCGTACCCTGCGGCGTGACATATTGAAGCGCCTTGAGATGGCGGCTGTGACCGATGTCGTGCGTGGCAACCAGTTTGCGAACCAGATCCGGATCGTTCGAATTGGCGCTGGAGCGCACGGCGCGTGCGACACGGTCCAGGGTGTGCACCGCATCTTGCAGGGTTTGGCTGGCGTGCTCCTCCAGCAGGCGCACGGCCACCAGTCCGTTGGTGGTCTCGGATTCCAGAGTTTGCCGCTTGTCTTGCGCCACGGCCCACCACGTCTGCGCAATGATGGCGACGGTGGTTGCCACCGCAATCAGCAGCAAGGTCAGCCGGGTACGCGACAGGGTGCGTATCGAGAAATCCGTCAGGGTCATTGCACGCGGCCTTCTTTCCAGGATTGCAACAACTGCTCATAGGCAATGGTTTCGCCACGGGGCCTTTCGTTCGACAATTTGCTCCAGGGAGCACCTTTGCTGGATAGGTAGCTTGAAGGATCGCGTCGGGGGTTGAGTCTGGGCGTGCAGTGGCGCATACCATCGGCCTGCAAACCTGCGAGAACGTCATCCATGGCCTGAGCCAGCGAGTCCATGGCGGCCTGGGGAGTGTTTTCGCCGCTGATGGCGGTTGCCACGTTGGTCCACCACATGCGCGCCATGCGGGGGTAGTCGGGAACATTCGTGCCGGTGGGTGTCCAGGCGATGCGTGCCGGGCTGCGGTAGAACTCGATCAGGCCACCATACCGATTGGCATTGCGGGTGAAGTAGTCGTGTTTGATGTCAGATTCCCGGATGAAGGTCAACCCGACGATGGACTTGCGAAGTGACACGGTCTTGGAGGTCACAAACTGCGCATACAACCAAGCAGCCGACATGCGGGGCAATGGCGTGGACTTTAAGAAGGTCCAGGACCCCACGTCCTGATAACCGTTTTGCATGCCGGTTTTCCAGTAAGGGCCGTGGGGTGACGGAGCCATGCGCCATTTGGGGCTACCGTCCTTGTTGACAGCTTCGATGCCGGGTTTTGTGAGTGGCGCTGTGAACGCGGTGTACCAAAAAATTTGCTGGGCAATCTGACCTTGCGCGGGGATGGGCCCGGCGTCTGAAAATGTCATATTGATCGCTTCGGGAGGCGCAAATTTTTTCAGCCACTCCACGTACTTGGTCAAGGCAAACACCGCAGCGGGCGAGTTGGTTGCACCCCCTCGCTCCACTGATGCGCCCACTGGCGTGCATTGGTCAGTGGCTACGCGTATGCCCCATTCATCAACGGGCAGGCCGTTGGGTATGCCTTTGTCGGCTGCGCCCGCCATGGACAGCCAGGCATCGGTGAATCGCCAACCAAGAGACGGGTCACGCTTGCCATAGTCCATATGACCGTAGACCTTTTTGCCGTCGATTGTTTTGACGTCATGGGTGAAGAAGCTGGCGATGTCTTCGTATGCAGTCCAGTTCGTTGGCACGCCCAGCTCGTAGCCAAATTTCGCCCTGAACTGGTCTCTGAGATCTTTGCGGGCAAACCAGTCGGCACGGAACCAATACAGGTTGGCAAACTGCTGGTCAGGCAGTTGGTACAGCTTGCCATCGGGTGCTGTTGTAAACGAGGTTCCGATGAAGTCTGCCAAATCGAGGCGCGGGTTGGTAACGTCCTTGCCAGCACCCTGCATGAAATCCGAAAGTGGAACGACGGAGCCGTAGCGGTAGTGTGTGCCAATCAGGTCGGAGTCTGATATCCAGCCATCATATTCAGAGGCGCCGCCTTTGATGGCTGCATACAGTTTGTCGACCAGATCGCCCTCGGGCATGATGTCGTGCTGCACGGCAATGCCCGTGATCTCATGGAACGCCTTGGCCAACGTGCCTGATTCGTAGTCGTGGGTGTCAATCTTTTCAGCGACGACTCGAATGGAAGTGATCCCCTGGCGCTTCAGCTGATCTGCCGCTTGCATGAACCATTGCATTTCCGACAGTTGCTGATTCCGCGTGAGGGTAGATGGCTTGAATTCCTGGTCAATCCACCGCATGGCAGCTACAGAATCGGCCATGCATGGCGAGCTTGCTACGAGCGCCATCGAACAGATCCAGCCAGAAATGCGCATGTACTAGGTCTTTCAGTTTCAGCTTGTGCCACTTTCGGGTCGAAGCTCAGTGCACTATACGCCCGAAAGTGCACCAAATTAATGCGCGACAACCCCTGTGGACAGGCTGGTTCCTACCACGATGACCAGGCCACATACCACCATCCACGGGGTCACCACTTCGCCCAGGAGCAGCACACCATACAGCACGGCAAACACGGGAATCGCGAAGGTCACTGAAAGTGCCCGGGAGGGCCCTGCACGCTCGATCAGACGAAAATACAGCACGTAGGCCACACCCGTGCAAAGGATTCCCAACGCGACGACGGCTGCCCACGCTTGCAGTGAGACAGCATGGTCCGGCCAGAACCACCAGGCCAACGGCACCAGCCCAACCGCTGCGCCGATCTGGCTGCCAGTAGCCGACACCAGCGAGGGCAGGCCAGCCATGTAGCGCTTGGTAAAGCTGGCCGATAACCCGTAGCACAGCGTAGCCAGCAGACACGCCAGAACCGCCCAACCGGTGGCGTTGCCCGAGGCGTCGGGTTTGAAGCTGGCCTTGTCCCAGGCCAGTAGCGCCACGCCGACAAAGCCAATGGTCAATCCCAGGATCCGTGACCCGTTTGGCCGATCTTTTAGCCACAACCAGGCAATCACAGCGCCAAACAGGGGCACGGTGGCGTTCAGAATGGAGGACAGACCGGTGGAGATGGACAGCAACGCAAAGCTGAAGCAGGCAAAGGGGATGGCCGAGTTGAAGATGCCAACAAAGAGCGCCAGCTTCCAGTTTTTCACCAGCAAGGGGCCGTGCCCGCGTGCCAGCAGCATGGGTAGCAAAAAAGCCGCGGCAATGCTGACCCGCAAGCCGGCGGTTGCAAACGCGCCCAGCTCGACGGCGCCCATGCGCATGAACATGAACGAGGCCCCCCAGATGGCGGCCAGCAGAACGAAATCGAGCTTCCAGGGTTTGGAGTGGTTGGCGGGCGAAATGGATGGGGCAGCGGTCAAGTGGGGCTTTCAAGTTGTAGCAGGGCGATTTTGCGGTCAATGCCACCAGCGTATCCGGTTAACGCGCCATTGCTGCCAACGACACGGTGGCAGGGGACGATGATGGAAATCGGATTACGGCCAATGGCGCCGCCCACGGCCCTGACAGCCTTGGGATTGCCAATATGCTGGCTGATGGCGCCATAGCTGCAGGTGGTGCCCGGCGCGATGCCGAGCAGGGCGTGCCATACGCGTTGTTGAAATAGGGTGCCGCTACCCAGGTCCAACGGAATGTCAAAGGCCGTGCGCTTGGACGCAAAGTACTGCTGCAGTTGTTCGCGGGCAAGGCGCAGTACGGGGTTGGCGTCCGACATCGGCCATGCGTTCGTGTCGGGTGCGTGCTTCTGGCCGTCGAAGCCGGCCCAGACCAAGGCCACATCATGGGCAGCCAGGGTCATGGGACCTAACGGTGTTGCCATATTGCAGCGGACGATGGCGGAGAGTTTTTTCATGGAGAATTGGGCTGTAGCCCTCGTAAAACATGCGTGATGCGCTATCAAATTGGTAGTGTCGCCCAGGCCCGCACCACCGCATAGCTGCGCCAGGGTTTCCAGCGCTGGGATGCCGCCTCGGTGGCCTGTGCAGCCTGCCGCGGCGTGTAGGTGGCGGGTACTCCCAAGGCCTTTTGCAGGGCAACATCACCTGCCACAAAAGCATCAGGCCAACGCAGTGCGCGCATGGCAATGTAATGGGCCGTCCACGGGCCAATGCCGGGCAGTGCTTGCAGGGCAGCCAGCGTCTGCGCAATATCCACACCTGGCTGCAGCACCAAACCGTTGTGAGCCACCGCCTGCGCCAGCGACTGGATGGCACGCTGACGTTGTCGAACGATGCCCAGCTGGCCCAGGTCATCCCCGCGCGCCAGGCACAGCGCTTGTGGTGTGGGAAAGAGGCGGCACAGACCAGCGCCGGCGCCGGGCAGGTCGGTGCCAAAGTGCTCCACTAATCGTGCCCCCAGCGTGCATGCGGCACGAACTGTGATCTGCTGGCCCAGAATGGCCCGCACGCCTAGCTCGAAACCGTCCAGACAGCCGGGCACGCGCATCGCATCGGAGTCAGGAAAGTCGGCTCGCAGTGTTGCGTTGATGGCGGTCGGTTCGGCGTCCAGGTCTAACAAGGCACGCAACCGGGCCAGCACCTGCGGGAGTGCCGCACCCAGGCTGGGGCTAATCTGAAAGACCACGTTGCAACTGTCGGGCACAAAGCGCGCTTGCACCCAGCCGCTGTGGGTTTTCCCGCCAGTGGTGATTGACAGCGTGCGTGCCAGTGTCAGGCGTTTGGTGTCGACCACTTCGACGTTGGCTATCTGGCGTGTGGCAAAGAAGCCGAGCATGGCGGCTGCGTCATAGGGCGGCCGGTAGGCGGCCTTGAGGACGATGCCTTCGGTGTCTGTTGGTGATGCAGGCAAAGCGCTGGATTGACGCAATTGGCGGGGCTGAAGGCGGTAGTGCTCCACAAACGTAGCGTTGAAACGCCGCACGCTGGAAAAGCCACTCAGCGATGCCACCTGGGACACGGGCATCTGCGTGTCGGTCAGCAAGCGCTTGGCCATCAACAGGCGGCGCGTTTGCAGGTATTGCAGGGGTGAGACGCCCCAGTGGGTTTCAAAAATGCGGCGAACATGGCGCTCGCTGACGCCCAGGCGTTGCGCCAGGTCAGTCATGGAGGGCGCTCCATCGCTCCATGGCGTGGGCTCGTCCAGCAACTGCGCGGCCTGGCGGGCCAGTATGAATGAAGCGTCCTGGGTCGACCATGGCAGAAGCCCGTCCACACCGCTGGATGCAGCGCAGGAAGGCGCCAGTTCGGGGCGGCAGCGCAAGCAGGGGCGAAAGCCGGCCGACTCGGCCTGCGCTGCCAGGGCATAAAACTGGCAATTCTCACGCTTGGGTGCGCGCACCCGGCAGACCGGGCGGCAGTAGATGCCGGTGGAGGTGACGCCTGTGAAAAAATGCCCGTCAAATCGCGCGTCGCGGGCCTTCAGCGCCAGGTAGCAGGCATCGTTGGCGTTCAAGGCGTTGGTTTCGAGGGCGTTGGCTGGCATAGCCCGAATAATACGCAGGATGGCGGTGCGTAGTGGCCGTTTTCGGACATGTTTCCGCACTGTGACCGACCTACAATGTTCCCCGGAGGCAAGGGGCAGTCCATCGACCCTTCCTGAACGACTACGCAACCAGGGGAAAACGCCATGCAAATTTCATCCAGCATCTTTAAGGCCTACGACATTCGCGGCATTGTGCCGTCCACCATCAACGAAGACGTTGCGCGCGGTCTGGGGCGCGCTTTTGGGACGGTGGCGATGGCCGAAGGTGAGACCACCGTCGCCGTGGGCCGCGATGGGCGCTTGAGCGGCCCCGCGCTGGTCGCTGCCCTGATGGCCGGCTTGCAGGACGCCGGTGTCACCGTGATCGATGTCGGCATGGTGACAACACCCATGCTGTATTTCGCAGCCAACACGTTGTGCAAGAGCGGCATTCAGGTCACGGGCAGCCACAACCCCAAGGACTACAACGGCTTCAAGATGGTGCTGGGTGGCCGTGCCATTTACGGGGACGAAATCCAGAACCTGCGCACGCTGATGGAAACCGAGACCTGGAAGCTGCAGGGCGGCGGCATATGCCAAAAAGCCGATGTGCTGGAGGCCTATCGTGCGCGCATTGTGGGCGGCATCAAGCTGGCACGCCCGATCAAGATCGTGGTGGACTGTGGAAACGGCATTGCCGGCGCGTCGGCTCCTGACATTTTGCGAGCCATTGGCTGCGAGGTGACCGAACTATTCAGCGAAGTGGATGGCAACTTCCCCAACCACCACCCCGATCCCAGCAAGCCCGAGAATTTGAAGGACCTGATTGCAGCCCTGAAGGCAGGTGACGCCGAGCTGGGTTTGGCCTTTGACGGTGACGGCGACCGCCTGGGCATCGTTACCGCCGATGGCACCAATATCTACCCTGATCGCCAGATGATGCTGTTTGCGCGTGACGTGCTGTCGCGCGTGCCCGGTGGCACCATTTTGTTTGACGTGAAGTGCTCACAACGCCTGGCACCCACCATTTCTGAGGCCGGCGGTGTGCCTCTGATGTACAAGACCGGGCACTCGCTGATCAAGGCCGAGATGCGCAGAATCGACTCGCCCCTGGGCGGCGAAATGAGCGGCCACATCTTCTTTAAAGAGCGCTGGTATGGCTTTGATGATGGCACCTACGCCGGCTGCCGGCTGCTGGAGATCGTGAGCCGCGTGGCCGATGCCAGTGCCATGCTCAATGCGCTGCCGACCAGTTTTTCGACGCCGGAGTTGAACGTGCACTGCGCCGAAGGCGAACCGCATGTTTTGGTGGACCAGCTGGTGGCGAAAGCTGCTTTTGTGGCCCCCGCCACCATCAACACGATTGACGGCATTCGTGTGGACTGGCCTGATGGTTTTGGCCTGATCCGCGCCTCCAACACCACGCCGGTGCTGGTGCTGCGCTTTGAAGGGCATACCACCGAAGCGCTTGAGCGTATTCAGGCTGATATGTTGCAGTTGCTGCGCTCGGTCAAGCCTGACGCCAGCTTCGCCGAGGCCGCGCATTGAGTCTGTCACCTGCGAAACCAGTGGGCAAGCGCGCGAGCAAAATCCTCATTGTCAAACTCTCGTCTTTGGGCGACGTGGTGCACTCCATGCCTGCAGTGCATGACCTTCGTCTAGCCTTGCCGGGCGTGGAGGTCGATTGGGTGGTGGAGAGCGCCTTCGCTCCACTGGTCGCGCGGTGTGCAGGGGTCGGGCGGGTGATTCCCTGTGACCTGCGGCGCTGGCGCAAGTCTCCATTTGCCGCCCAAACCCGGTCCGAGTGGCGCGTGTTTAAACAGACTTTGCAATCCCAGGCCTACGACGCCATCATTGATTTACAGGGACTGACCAAGTCGGCACTGGTGTCCTGGCTGGCGCGCACCACACCCAGGGGACTGCGCTATGGGTTGGACAACCAGACTGAGGGATCCAGCTTTGAGGCGCCTGCCCGCTGGGTGGCCGATGTGGCCATTCCGATGGAGCCGCATGTGCACGCCGTGCAGCGCGCGCGCCTGCTGTGTGCGGCTGCGATGAAGTACACCGTAACCGAGCCGGATCGCTATGGGTTGGTAGCGGGAGCTTTTGCCGTGTCTGTGCCGCCGGTCAAGGGGCATGGCAGCAATACTTTTGCCCCGCGCAAGCCCCGTGTGGCGCTGGTGCACGGCACCTCGCGTGAGGACAAGCAGTGGCCGCTGGAGCACTGGGTAGTGCTTGGCCAGCGATTGAATCACAGCGGCTTTGCTGTAGCGCTGGCGCATGGTAGTGCGGCGGAAAAGGCGACCAGCGAAGCCATCGCAGCCCAGTTGGAGGATGCCTGGGTCTGGCCGGCTATGGGACTTGACGCATTGACTGACACCATGGCCCAGTGTGCCGGTGTGGTCGGGGTGGACAGTGGCCTGAGCCATATCGCCGTGGCCCTGGGTCTGCCCCATGTTCAGATTTACAACTTTGACACTGCATGGCGCACCGGTCCGCACTGCACCGCGCCGAAAGCTGCCCGCCAGGTCAGTGTGTTTGATAGTCCTTGTCCTACCGTGGACGCTGTGTGGCAGGCGTGGGAGAGCCTGGATACCCCCGTTTTGTGCCGATGATCCGTTTCCTGTATTCCGTGTTGATGTGGGTGATGCAGCCGTTCGTGCGGGCCAAACTGCGCCGCCGTGCATGGGCGGAACCTGGTTATGGTGAGGGCATCGAAGAGCGTTTTGGTCACTATGCTGAAACACCGGGCTCAGTGGGGTTGCATGCGCAAGCCAACGGGTTTTATGTCTGGGTGCACGCTGTGTCGCTGGGTGAAACGCGCGCTGCTGCAGCCTTGGTTGCGCAATTGCGCCTGGCCCTGCCGGGCATGCGCCTGCTGTTAACCCATGGAACGGCCACCGGGCGGGAGCAGGGTCGCTCCCTGTTGCAGGCCGGCGATGCGCAGGTCTGGCAGCCTTGGGACACACCGGGCGCGGTACAGCGTTTTTTGAAGCGCTTTCAACCTCGCGTGGGCCTGTTGGTCGAGACCGAAATCTGGCCGAATATGGTGGCTGCCTGCGCTCGGGCCAATATGCCCTTGTGCGTCGTGAATGCGCGTTTGAGTGAAAAGTCCTTGCGCCAGGCACGGCGCTTGGCCTGGCTGTCTGGCCCCGCATACCGTGGCCTGCGTGCGGTCTGGGCACAAACGCCTGAGGATGCCCGGCGGTTAAGCGCGTTGGGTGCACGGGTGTTGGGCGTGACCGGTAATTTCAAGTTTGACGCCACACCCGACCCGGCGCAACTGGAGCAGGGGCGTGCCTGGCGCCAGGCGCTGGCGCGCCCGGTGGTGGTTTTTGCCAGTTCACGGGAGGGTGAGGAGGCGCTCTTGCTGGAGAAGCTTAAGAGTTTATGGGCTCTAGCCCCCGTGGAATATGCGATGGCAGCTATTAAAAACATAGCATCAGACGTGCAATGGCTGATCGTGCCGCGTCACCCACAGCGCTTTGACGCGGTGGCGCAGCTGTGTGCTGAGCAAGGCTTTAGTGTGTCCCGGCGTAGCCAGTGGGATGGCGTTCCGCAGGAGGCCGACATTTGGGTGGGGGACTCGCTGGGTGAGATGGCCCTGTATTACGGCCTATCCGAGGTAGCCCTGCTGGGTGGCAGTTTTGCTGCGCTGGGCGGTCAGAACCTGATTGAGGCAGCGGCCTGCGGATGCCCGGTGGTGATGGGGCCGCACACCTTCAATTTTGTGCAAGCCGCCGAGCTGGCGATGGGCGCTGGCGCTGCGTTCGAGCTGCCCGACCTGGGTCTGGCGGTCGAGAAAGTGATGGCACTATTGCGTTCGAAACCTGAGCTGCAAGCGGCAGGCAATGCCGCACGCGACCTAAGCCTGGCCCATCGGGGGTCCGCAGCACGCACTGCGCAGGCAGTGAAAAATATGTTGTCTGACGCCAGATCACCGTAAGGCGACCAGGCGGGCTCACCGTTTACTGGGACAGTTGGGTGTTGATGGGCTGCAGATCTTGCGCTTTCAGCGTGCCCGCTGCTTGTCGCAATTTCAGCCCGCCAACCAATACGTCGTAGCGGGCCTTGGCCAATTTGGCTTTGGTGTCGTACAACTGACTTTGCGAATTGAGCACGTCAATGTTGATGCGAACACCCACCTGATACCCCAGCTGGTTGGCCTCCAGCGCACTCTGGCTTGACGCCTCGGCCGCCTGCAGGGCATTGACTTGGGCCAGACCGGACTGAACACCCAAGTACGCTGTGCGGGTGCCTTGCGCTACGCTGCGTTTGGCAGTCTCCAGATCGGCGCGCGCCTTGTCTTCCAGCGAGAGCGTTTCCTTAATCCGGTTTTGCGCGGAGAAACCCGCAAACAATGGAAGCGTGAAACTGACTCCAATGGTGCCGACGTTGATCCGGCTGTCACCAACAGAGGTGGATGATCCGCTGCTGTTGTTGATGGCAGAGTAACTGCCAACCAGGTCCAGTGTAGGTTTGTGGCCGGCTTCGGCCTTGCTGGTTTCCAGACCGGCGACTTCGAGTGCAATGTTGGCTTGCTGGATGGAGGGGTTGTTGGCTTGTGACTGGACCACCCACTGCTCAATATCGGCGGGTTCCACGGGTGCCAGCACCGCAGGCGCTTTCAGTGTTTTGGGTTTGACGTTTTGTTGCCCAACCAGTTGGTTCAGTGCGAGTGACTTCACCAGCAGATCGTTTTCGGCGGCGAGTTCCTGGGCAATGACCAAGTCGTAGCGGGCCTGCGCTTCGCGCGAATCGGTGATGGTGGAAGTACCCACTTCGAAGTTGCGTTTGGCCGATGCCAGTTGCTCTGCGACGGCGACCTTTTGGCGCTTTAAAAAGGTCAGACTGTCCGAAGACGCCAGCACATCAAAGTAAGCCTGGCTGACACGCACGATCAGGTCCTGCTCGGCCTGCATCAGTTGGGCCTGTGCCAGACTCAGTGATTTTTTTCCTTGCTCGTAGCTGGCCCAGTTGGCGGGGCGGTACAGCGGTTGGGAAGCGCTGATGGTGCCGGTTTGCGTGCCATAGCTGCGCGCCGGGCTTGGAACGACTTCCTGGTTGGTGTTGGTGGCTGAGTAAGACAGGCCTGCTGACGGCAGTATGGCTGCCTTGGCTTGGTCCGCTTTGGCAACGGTTGCATCAAACTGCGATTTGGCGGCCTGGTAAGTCGTGTCATAGCCGAGCGCGGCGCTGTACAAGTCCACCAGGCTTTGGGCCTGCGCCGATATCGACAGCGTTGCCCCCAGGGCGAACATCAATGGCAAAAGGCGAAAGTTTGGGAGTGCACGGGACATGGTGTTGTTTCTCAGGGTCGTGGAAAGCAGGGCAGATAAATCAATAGCGGGGGACGGATGGGTCGAGTTCAGAAGACCACGCGTTGATGCCCCCTGCAATATTGGCCACATGTGCAAACCCGTGGCTTTGCAAAAAATGGGCAACCTGCATGCTGCGCCCACCGTGATGGCACAGGCAGGCAATCGGTTGCTGTGGGTTCAGTTCGTTCATGCGGGGCGGAATAACGCCCATGGGAATGGTGACCAGCGAAAACCCGTCAGCCCGCACACTGGCGGCCTCCAGTTCGCGGGGTTCGCGAACATCTAGTACCACGGGTTCACCGTGCGCACGCACACTGTGCAGCCACTGGGCGAGATCGAGGGGGCGGACTTGCACAATCATGTCTTGGTCAGACTCCAGAGTTCAAAGTTTGAAGCGTGAGGGCTCGGGGAAGTTGCGCAAGCGTGGCGCAACGGTATCCCACTCCTGCACGGTACGGAAATCGGTTTCGCTGTTTTTTGTCACGACAGTGGCGCGCATCACCGGCTCATCGCCGACGATGGCACCCAACCGTCCCCCGACCTTCAGGAGTTTCAGCAGGGCGGGCGGCACTTCGGTCACCGAGCCACTTAAGGCAATCACGTCAAAGCTGCCATCTGACGCGGGTATTTGTGTGCCATCGGCTTGGCGAACCTCAACATTGTTGATGCCGGCGTTGGCCAGGTTTTCACGTGCCATGGCAACCAGTTCGGGCACGATCTCCAGCGACAAAACGCGCTGGGCCTTCTTGCCCAACAGAGCAGCCATGTAGCCTGACCCGGTGCCTATTTCCAGCACGGTGTCGGTGGGCTGAACCGCCAGGTCTTGCAGCAGGCGCGCCTCGAGCCGGGGTTCGAGCATGCACTGCCCTAGGGTAAGGGCAGCTTCACTTGAACCCAGCAAAGGTATTTCCAGGTCAGCAAATGCCAAACTTTTATGCGCTTTGGGAACAAAGTCTTCACGTTTGACAACGGACAGCAGTTCCAGCACCGAGTCGTCCATCAAATTCCAGGGGCGAATTTGCTGCTCAATCATGTTGAAACGGGCTTTTTCGATGTTCATTTTAGATACTCCATGGGGTATATTGGACGATTGTATCCAATTTTACTTGGACATGCCTGGAGTACTTGCAAAGGCCTTGCGTGCCCATTGCGCCAGATCATCCATATAGCAATAGACCACAGGCACCACGACCAGGGTCAGTAGCGACGAGGTAATGACTCCGCCGATCACGGCCTGACCCATGGGGGCGCGTTGTTCCGATCCTTCAGTCAATGCGAAGGCCAGCGGGACCATGCCGAAGATCATGGCCAGTGTGGTCATCAGGATGGGGCGCAGGCGCACCTTGGCCGCCATGAGGAGGGCCTCTGAGCGGTCCATACCGTCTTCGCGGGCACGGATGGCAAAGTCCACCAGCAAAATGGCGTTTTTTGTGACCAGGCCCATCAGCATGACTATCCCAATGACTGAAAACATGGATAACGTGGAGTTGAAGGTCATCAGCGCCAGCACGACACCGATCAGGGTCAGTGGCAGGGCCGTCATCAGCGCCAGGGGTTGCAAAAAGCTCTTGAACTGGCTGGCCAAAATCATGTAGATGAAGATCACGGCCAGCATCAAAGCCGAGATAGCGTAGCCAAAGGCTTCGGCCATGTCCTTGGTGGAGCCGCTGAATTTGTAGCTGTAACCCGGCGGCATGGCGATGGTGTCCATGGCAGTTTTGATGTCGGCTGACACTTCGCCGCCAGAGCGGCCCGATACATTGGCGCTGATGGCTACTTCACGCGTCAGATCACGCCGGTTGATCTGGTTGGGTCCAACGGATTCGCGCACAGTGGCTACTTGGTTGAGGCGCACGGTGCGCGCACTGCCGTCAGCGTTGGTACCCACGGTGAACGGCAGCAAATCCATGCTCCGCGGGTTGTCACGGGCTTGCGGAGCCAGACGTACATTGACATCGTAGGTCTGGTCATCGGGTGCGCGCCAGCTGCCCACGGTCTGCCCCGCCACCAGGGTCCGCAGGCTAGATCCAATCTGTGCCACGCTCAGGCCCAGGTCGGAGGCAATATCGCGTTTGACGGCTACGTCAAGTGTGGGCTTGTTGGGCTTGATGCTGGAGTCCAGATCGACGAGCCCGGGCACGGTATGAATCTTGTCCAAGGCCAGAGCGGTCAGGCGTTGGAGCTCGGCGGTGTCGGCTCCCTGGATGGAGAACAGTATCTGTTTTTGTCCGCCCATTGAATCCAGCAGTCCTACGTGGGTCAGCGTGATGCCGGGTACCTGCTTCAGGCGGCTACGCAGCACGGTTGACATGGCGTCAACGCTGAGTTTGCGATCCTTGCGGTCGACCAGCCGGATATAGATGCTGGCGTAAATTTTGCCGACTGTGTTTCCAGTGTTAATGGTGGTCAGTGTGTAGCGCACCTCGGGGAATTCACGGATGATGGCCTCCACCTGGTGTGCCTTGGCCTCGGTCACCTCCAGTGACGAGCCCACGGGAGTGTTGAACGTCAGGGAGGTTTCTGAAAAATCCGCTTTGGGAACGAACTCGGTTCCCAGCAGCGGAACCATGAAAATGCTGGCCACAAAAATGCCGACAGCCAACCCCACCGTTGCCAGCTTGTGGACCAGTGCCCATCGCAAAATGCCCTGGTAGGCATCCGCCAACCAGTCAGTGGCGTGGTCGAACCAGCCTGTGACGCGGCCGATGGTCTTGTCGTACAAGGTGACAGGCGCGTGGCGCCTGCCGTGTGCCTCAATGCTGGGGTCATGCCAGATGGACGACAACATGGGGTCCAGTGTGAAGCTGACAAACATGGAAATCAGCACGGCCGCCACGATGGTGATGCCAAACTCATGAAAGAATTTGCCAATGATGCCGCCCATGAAACCAATGGGCATGAACACCGCAACGATGGACAGCGTGGTGGCCAGCACCGCCAGTCCGATTTCCTGCGTGCCGTCCAGCGAGGCCTGGTAGGCGGTCTTGCCCATTTGTACATGGCGCACGATGTTCTCACGAACGACGATAGCGTCGTCAATCAGCAGGCCCACGCACAAGCTCAGTGCCATCAGGGTAATCATGTTGATCGTGAAGCCAAACAGGTTCATGAACAGGAAGGTGCCAATCAGTGCGATGGGCAAGGTCAGGCCGGTGATGACGGTGGAGCGCCACGAATTCAGGAAAAGAAACACGATCAGCACTGTGAGCAGGGCCCCCTCAATCAGGGTGCGTCGTACGTTTTCCACAGATACCCGAATCTGGCGTGAACCGTCCGTGATGGGTTCCAGCCGGACGCCAGGTGGTAACTGAAGTTGCATGGCGGCCAGTGTTTTCTGCAGGTTGTCGACCACGGCGATGGTGTTTTCGTCCTGAGATTTCTGCACATTGAGCAGCAACGTGCGCTGCCCATTGAAGAGCGCGAGGTTTTCGATTTCCTGGGCGCCATCGACGACACGTGCCACCTGGTCAACGCGCACTGCAGATCCGTTTTTTCGCGCCACAATGATGCGGCCAAAATCTTCGGGACGCTGCATACGCGCCTCGATCTGGATCACGCGTTCCTGCTCCTTTGAGTGGATGGTTCCCACCGGAACGTCCTGGTTCTCATTGCGCACGGCAGCCACCACCTGCTCGGGCGTGATGCCAAAACTTTCAAGTGCCTGGGGGTTGAGGTAGACGTTGATCTCCCGCTTGGTTCCACCCACCACCGTGACGGACCCTACGCCGCGCACGTTTTCCAGGCGTTTCTTCAGGGTTTGATCGGCCCAGTTGGTCAGGTCCACGGCGTCCAGTTCCTTGCCCTTGCCAGCGCTCTTTTCGGCCATTACGGCCACCGACCAGACCGCGCGTGCCGACGGGTCAAAGCGCAGCACACGCGGCTCCTTGACTTCGGTGCGCAGATTGGGTCGAACCGACGCCACCTTCTCACGCACATCGTCAGCCGCCTTGCGCCCGTCAATGTGAAGGCCAAATTCAATCACGACAACGGACTGGCTTTCATAGCTGCGCGAGGTGAGTGAATTGATGCCGGCGATGGAATTGACTGCTTCCTCAATCTTCTTGGAGACTTCGCTTTCCACAATTTCCGGCGAAGCACCGGGGTATTCCGCAAGCACCACCACCACGGGAAAGTCGACGTTGGGGTACTGGTCTACTTGCAGGCGCTGAAAAGAAAAAATACCCAGCACCACCAAGGCCAGCATCAGCATGGTGGCAAAGACCGGGTTTTGCAGGCTGACGCGTGTGAACCACATGGGTTTACTGGGTGCCGCCAGTTAGCTTGATCAACGTACCGGCGCGAAGGCTACCCACACTGCCAACCAGTACCGTGGCATCTTCGGGTACGCCCAGTACACCCACCATGGCTTGGTCTGCCAGTTCACCACGCGCTCCAACAATGACAGTCTGGTGCACGACTTGCCCCTGATTCAACAGTTGCACATAGGGAGCAGGCTTGTCCGTACGTACTGCGCTCAAGGGTACTGCCAACGTGCGGGTTGAACCGATGTTCAGCGCGCCCTGGGCAAATAATCCCTGGCGCAACCCTGCACCGGGCTCAACCGACAGGTAGACCAATATGGCGCGGCTGCCGACTGCGGCACTGGGGTTGATGCGTGCGACCTTGGCCGTGAGGGGTTTGTCGGCGCCTTCAATGGTGAGTTTGGCGGTTTGGCCAGTGCGAACCATCAGCGAGTCGCCAGCGTTGAGGCTGGCTTCCAGTTCCAGTCGACGGATGTCCACTATTTCCACGACCCGTGCATCGATGGCGATGCGCTCCCCCGGCTGCGCAAGGCGCTGGGCAATCAGTCCGTCAATGGGTGCGCGAAGGACCGTGTCATCCAGCGATTTGGCAGCCACGTCGGCGCCTGCCTGCGCGGCGCTGTAGTTGGCCTCTGCCGCTGCCAGGGTGGCGGCCGCAGATTCCAGCGCGGTGCTGGAAATGAATCCTTGGGTGACCAGCGAGCGGTTGTTGTCATAGGTGCGCTTGGCAATGTCGACCTGCGCCTTGGCCGCCTGCGCTTGCTGAACGGCCTGCCGAACACGGGCTTGATACTCTGTGGCGTCGACCTTTGCAATGATGTCACCTGCCTTGACGGAGTCGCCCTCTCGCAACGTCAGTCCTTGGAGCTCACCGGCAACGCGGGCCTTTACGAACGCTGAATTCACAGCTTTGAGTGGACCAGAAATGGCAAGCACCTGAGGCAGGTCCACCATCTGCACACGGAAATGGTCGCTCGAGAGCAACTCGACCACCGCTTGGGTCTTTTGTCCTTCTTGTTGCGCCGTCAGTGCGTCCCTCTGCACGTTGCGCGCCGACAGCGCGCGCATTGCACCGGCCACAATGATTGCTAAAACCAGACCCAGAACGATCCACTTCAACCAGCGTTTCATGGATTTTTGTCTTTCAGGACGGGGGTGGTCGAGGTTGGACGTTTCGCAAGTCCGAACAGGATGGTTTCTACCTGCACGGTAATGTAGTGATCCGGGTCGATTTCCATGCCTGCCGCACTACAGGTTCCCAACGAGTGCTTCCACATGGCCAGGAACAACATGGGAGCCAGCACAATGTAGACGCCATATTTCAAATCCATGGGCTCAAACTCGCCTCGGTCTATGCCGCGCTGCAGTACGCGGCGCAAAAGGTCGTTGCCAGGTTGAATCACTTCATGTTGATAGAAGGTTGCCAGTTCGGGAAAGTTACTGGCCTCACTCATCATGAGTTTGGTAATGCCCGAGGCTTTGGTGGAGCCGATGCGTTCCCACCAGGCACGGATGCTATAGCGCAGCATGTCGGCAGAACTGCCGTGGAAATTGTCAAACTCGGCATTCCACTCTGTGAACCGCCCAGAAATATTTTCGCGAACGACGGCCTTGAAGAGCTCTTCCTTGCTCGCGAAATACAGGAAAAGCGTGCCCTTGGACACGCCCGCCCGCTTGGCCACTTCTTCCGCACGGGTGGCAGCAAAGCCTTTTTCAACAAACAGCTCGAGTGCCGCAGCCAATAGCTCACCAGGACGCGCGTCTTTGCGACGCTCGCGCTTTGCTCGCACGTTGGCGGCAATTTCACAAATGGGGCAAGTAGAGGGCATATTATTAATGACTGATTGGTTATTAGTTTACTGCATCAGCCGGTATCCGGTCAAGGTCGAGTCGATGGACGGTCCTTTGTCGGGATGAACCGCTGATAGCGCGGGACAGTCTGGCGATGGCAAGCGACATGCGATTAATTGTCCGACTGATTTTGTATGGCATTGTGACCCTTGGTTGACTAGGATCAATATCCACTGAACGGGTGCAGCGTATCGTTCGCCGCACTGCGATGGTCTCATTCTGAGGTCCGCATCACAGGTTTTACACGAATGGAATCTACTAACCCAATCGCCGACATTTCCCAGACACGTCGCGCTGCAGAAACTGCACAAC
>CAIYDK010000128.1 GCA_903924955.1 uncultured beta proteobacterium
ATCTCTACCGGGAACCGACCGGTCTATGAAGAACTCGACAAACGGCTGTACAGCCAAATGCTGATGAGGGCCACCGAAGTACGCAATGTCACGAGTGCACTGGAAGAGTCGACTGCAAGCCAGGTGGAGCAGGCCTATTGGCGCCTCGCCATGGTAGCTTTGGTACTGGCCCTGGTTATGGCAGCCATCATTGTGTTTAACGCAGTCCACATTGGCGCTTTACTGCGCAGGCGTTTGGTGCCACTGCATCAGGGCGCCAAACGGGTTTCTGCTGGCGACTTGGCGCACCGGATCGACGGCGAAGGCAATGACGAGTTTTCGGAACTTGCCCAGTCTGTCAACGCCATGACGGAAAAGTTGCAACAGTTCACCCAGGGACTGGAAGACACAGTGCGGAAGCGCACCGCCGAGTTGCAACAATCGGAGTCGCACCTGCGAGGGATCATTGCGGCTGAACCGGAATGCATCAAGATTGTGGATGCCCAAGGCCTGCTGACCCAGATGAACCCTGCCGGTTTGGCCATGATTGAGGCCGACTCGCTGCAACAGGTGCTCGGGCGCGATGTCAGCGCCCTGCTGGCACCCGAATATCGGGAGGCCTTTGCCGCCATGCACCAGCGGGTACTGGCGGGCGAATCGCTGCAAATGGAATTCGAGGTGCTGGGCCTCAAAGGAGGGAGGCGCTGGCTTGAAACCCACGCCGCGCCAATGCTGGACCACGGCCTGCCGGCGCAACTCGCCGTTACCCGGGACATCAGCGAGCGCAAACAAACGCAGGCCAAACTCCTGCTCGCTGCCAGTGTCTTTGGCCATGCCGGAGAAGGCATCATCATTACCGATGTCCAAGGTACCATGGTCGATGTCAATGACGCTTTTACCCGCATCACCGGTTACTTGCGCGAAGACGCCATTGGTCAGAACCCGCGCATGCTCAAGTCCGGTCGCCAGGACACAGCATTTTATGAAGCTCTGTGGCGCGGCCTGACAGAGCAAGGCCACTGGAGCGGTGAAGTCTGGAACCGGCGCAAGAACGGCGAGGTGTACGCTGAACTGATCACCATCAGTGCGGTGCGCGATGGGCAAGGCAACACACAGCATTACGTGGCTCTGTTCTCCGACATCACCGCCATCAAGGCGCACCAAAGCCAACTGGAACACATCGCCCACTTTGATGCGCTCACCAACCTGCCCAACCGCGTGCTGCTGGCCGACCGGCTGCAACAAGCCATGGCGCAGGCGCAGCGCAGGCGGCAGCAGTTGGCGGTGGCCTATCTCGACCTGGACGGCTTCAAGGCCGTCAACGACCAGCACGGCCACCAGACCGGCGACCAGATGCTGATCACTCTGGCGCAGCGCATGAAAGAGGTACTGCGCGAGGGCGACACGCTGGCGCGCATGGGCGGTGACGAATTTGTGGCGGTGCTGATCGACCTGCAAGACACACAAGCCAGCGTGCCCCTGCTCAGCCGCCTGCTGGCGGCTGCCGCCGAACCGGTGCAGGCAGGCGAGAGCCTGCAGGTATCGGCCAGCCTGGGCGTGACCTTCTACCCGCAGGCACACGACATCGATGCCGACCAACTCCTGCGCCAGGCCGACCAGGCCATGTACCAGGCCAAACTGGCGGGCAAAAACCGATACCACCTGTTCGATGCTGCGCAAGACAGCAGCCTGCGCAGCCACCATGAAAGCCTGGAGCGCATCCGCCTGGCGCTGGAAAACCACGAGTTTGTGCTGCATTACCAACCCAAGGTGAAT
>CAIYDK010000129.1 GCA_903924955.1 uncultured beta proteobacterium
AGCACGTTAATGCCGGCCAGCTTGGCCGCATCTTTGGTAGCCTGGCGTTGGGCATCGTCAAAATAGGCTGGAACAGTAATCACCGCGCCATAGAGGTCGTCGTTGAAGGTGTCTTCAGCCCGGTAGCGCAGCGTGGCCAGGATGTCGGCGCTGACCTCCACCGGCGATTTTTCGCCGGCGACAGTCAGTACACCCAGCATGCCCGCATGGTCGGCAAATCGGTATGGCAATTTGTCGGCACCCACCACGTCCGCCAGACTGCGCCCCATGAAGCGCTTGGCTGATGCGATGGTGCTTTCGGGGTCAGTTGCCAGCGCCGCTTGCGCGGGGTAACCAATTTCGCGACCGCCCCCCGCCAGGTAGCGCACCACCGATGGCAGAATGACGCGCCCCTCGTTGTCGGGCAGGCATTCGGCCACGCCATGGCGAACCGCAGCCACCAGGGAATGGGTGGTGCCCAAGTCAATACCCACGGCAATTCGCCGCTCGTGCGGATTGGGCGCTTGGCCGGGCTCGGAAATTTGTAAAAGCGCCATATGCAATCAAATGGGGGCAGGGCCATACAGACCGCCCCGCGAGGTTTCTAGGTTTTCAGTTTGTCGAAGGCCAAGTCTAGATCGTGCCCGAACTTTTCAATGAACATGAGGGAGCGCACCGACTGCACGGCCTGCGCGTAGTTGCTCTGCCCGTCAATCAGCCTGGCACATTCACCCAGCAACTCGCGCTGGGTGGACGCCACATTTTCGCGCAATACGTTGAGAGATTCGTCACTGTGCGCCTCGTCGAGCTCTTCACGCCACTGCATTTGTTGCATCAGGAACGCCGCCGGCATGGACGTGTTGCTGTGGGCGTTGATTGGCGACCCCGCCAACTCACATAAATAAGCGGCGCGCTTGATCGGATCTTTCAGGCGCTGGTAGGCTTCGTTAATCCGCACCGACCATTGCATGGCCACGCGTTGCGCGGCATCTCCCTGCGCAGCAAACTTGTCGGGATGGGCTCCGCGTTGCAGCTCTTTCCAACGCGCATCAAGCGTGGCGCGGTCTTGCGCAAACTGCTGCGTGAGCCCAAACAGTTCGAAATCGTTGGACTGCAGATTCACACGCGAAACGACTCACCACAGCCGCACTTGTCACGCTCACGCGGGTTGTTGAAGCGAAAGCCTTCGTTGAGCCCCTCGCGAACAAAATCCAGTTCAGTACCATCGATATAGGCGAGGCTCTTGGGGTCCACCAGCACCTTGACGCCATGCCCTTCGAAGACCAGATCTTCAGGGGCTAGTTCGTCCACATATTCCAGCTGGTAGGCCAAGCCAGAGCACCCCGTGGTCTTAACACCCAAGCGCACTCCAACGCCTTTGCCACGCTTGGTCAAGTAGCGCGTCACGTGGCGCGCCGCAGCTTCAGTCAGTGTTACAGCCATAGTGCTTCAATGTGCGTGCTTCTTTTTGTAGTCATCCACGGCGGCTTTGATTGCGTCTTCAGCCAGGATTGAGCAATGGATTTTGACAGGTGGCAGTGCCAGTTCTTCGGCAATCTCACTGTTCTTCAGTGCTGCCGCCTCGTCCAGCGTCTTGCCCTTGACCCATTCAGTCACCAGTGAACTCGATGCGATGGCCGAGCCGCAACCGTAGGTCTTGAAGCGAGCGTCTTCAATCACGCCGGTTTGCGGATTAACCTTTATCTGCAGTTTCATCACGTCGCCGCAAGCAGGCGCACCAACCATGCCAGTGCCAACACTGTCGTCACCTTTTTCAAAGCTCCCCACATTGCGAGGGTTTTCGTAGTGGTCAACAACTTTTTCTGAATATGCCATTTCGATTTCCTTTAATGAGCTGCCCACTGGATGGCGCTGATGTCAACGCCGTCCTGATACATCTCCCACAGCGGACTGAGATCACGCAACTTGGAGACGTTTTGTTTAATCGTGTCGATGGCGTAGTCAATTTCCGCCTCGGTCGTCCAACGACCGATGGTCATGCGCAAACTGCTGTGTGCCAACTCATCGCTGCGACCCAGGGCACGCAGCACGTAACTTGGCTCCAGAGAAGCCGAGGTGCAGGCCGAGCCACTGCTCACCGCCAGGCCCTTGATACCCATGATGAGCGACTCGCCCTCAACGTAATTGAAACTCATGTTGAGGTTGTGGGGAACACGTCGCGTGACGTGGCCATTGATGAACACCTGCTCCACGTCTTTCAGACCGGCCAGCATGCGGTCATGCAGTGCCTGGATTCGAACATTCTCAGCGGCCATTTCTTCTTTAGCAATGCGGTATGCCTCGCCCATGCCCACGATCTGGTGCGTGGGCAATGTGCCACTGCGCATGCCGCGCTCGTGGCCACCACCATGCATCTGGGCTTCCAGTCGAACGCGGGGTTTACGGCGCACAAACAGCGCGCCAATCCCCTTGGGTCCATAGGTTTTGTGGGCCGTCAGGCTCATCAGATCAACCGGCAATTTCGACAAATCAAATTCAACACGGCCGGTAGCCTGCGCGGCATCGACGTGGAAGATGATGCCCTTTTCACGGCACACGGCCCCAATGGCGGCAATGTCCTGGATAACACCAATCTCGTTGTTCACGAACATCACGCTGGCCAAAATGGTATCCGGGCGAATGGCCGCCTTGAACGCATCCAGGTTAACCATGCCGTCTTCCTGCACGTCGAGGTAAGTCACCTCAAAGCCCTGACGTTCGAGTTCGCGGCAAGTGTCCAGAACCGCTTTGTGTTCAGTCTTGACCGTAATCAGGTGCTTGCCTTTGGACTGATAAAAGTGGGCCGCACCTTTGATCGCCAGGTTGTTCGATTCAGTCGCGCCGGAGGTCCAGACGATCTCACGGGGATCAGCGCCAATCAGCGCAGCAACCTGCTCGCGTGCCTTTTCTACCGCGGCTTCGGCCTCCCAACCCCAGGCGTGGCTGCGCGATGCTGGGTTGCCAAAGTGGTTACGCAACCAGGGGACCATGGCATCCACCACCCGCTCGTCGCAGGGATTGGTGGCGCTGTAGTCCATGTAAATAGGGAAATGGGGAGTAGTTTCCATGGCTAAACGAAATTAATTCTTGGAAAAAGCGTTACCCAGGGCAAACACCGAATTGGGCGCATTGACGCGAATAGGCTTACTCATCGGCATCGCCGAGATGGCCCGCTTAACACTGGGCTTGTCCTCGACATGGAGGCCTTTGGCAAGTTGGTCATCCACTAATTTTTGCAGAGTGACGGAATCCAAAAACTCCACCATACGCACGTTGAGTGATGCCCAAAGGTCGTGCGTCATGCAGCGGGCACCCTCGCCATGGCAATTTTCTTTGCCGCCGCAATGGGTTGCATCAATCGGCTCGTCGACAGAAACGATAATGTCGGCTACGGTAATGTCCGCTGCCTTGCGCGCCAGCATATAGCCACCGCCCGGGCCTCTGGTCGACTCAACCAACTCATGTCGGCGCAATTTGCCAAACAATTGCTCGAGGTAAGATAGGGAAATCTGCTGACGCTGACTGATAGCAGCCAGCGTTACGGGGCCAGCGCTTTGGCGCAGCCCCAGATCAATCATTGCTGTAACGGCAAAACGGCCTTTGGTGGTGAGACGCATATAAAGCTCCTTCAGTCGCGCTTGGTTGACTAACTAACTCAAGTATAGCAAGAAACCAAGCAATTTGCTCGGGTAATGACCTCAGCAGGTCACGAAGGTGACCTATTTGCCAACCGACCCCAGAAGGACAATGTTGTCGCTGCCCGGCGCGCCAAATGCCTGCTCCTTCAAAATACCCAACTGGTCACGCACTTTGGCCGCTTTTTCAAACTCCAGATTGCGGGCATATTCCATCATCAATTTTTCCAGCCGTTTTATTTCACGGGAAATGTCTTTCTCGCTCATGTCCTCGACCTGCGCACGTTGCAGCGCGTCACGCTCCAGTCGTTCCGCCTCTTTGCCCGCCTTTTCGCTGTAAACCCCATCAATCAGGTCACGCACCTGCTTGACGATGGATCGCGGCGTGATGCCGTTTGCCAGATTGAAGGCAATTTGTTTCTTGCGTCGCCGCTCGGTCTCACCGATGGCCCGCTCCATAGAGTTGGTCATCTTGTCGGCATACAGAATGGCGCGTCCATGCAAGTTGCGCGCGGCGCGACCTATGGTCTGAATCAGCGAACGCTCCGAACGTAAAAAGCCCTCCTTGTCGGCATCCAGAATGGCCACCAGGGATACCTCGGGGATGTCCAACCCCTCGCGCAGCAGGTTAATGCCCACCAGCACATCAAACACGCCCAGGCGCAGGTCACGCAAGATTTCAACCCGCTCGACCGTGTCCACGTCGCTGTGCAGATAACGGACTTTCACGCCGTTGTCGCTCAGGTAGTCGGTCAATTGCTCAGCCATGCGTTTGGTTAGCGTGGTAATCAGGACGCGCTCGTTCTTCTCAACCCGGATGCGGATTTCCTGCAGTACGTCGTCCACCTGATGTGTAGCAGGGCGCACTTCCACTTCCGGGTCCACCAGCCCGGTAGGGCGCACCAGTTGCTCAACGACTTTGCCTGCATGATCCTGCTCCCATTGCGCCGGGGTTGCCGACACAAAGATGGCCTGACGCATCTTGGTCTCGAACTCCTCGAATTTGAGCGGCCGGTTATCCAGCGCACTGGGCAGTCGAAAGCCGTATTCCACCAGCGTGGTCTTGCGCGAACGGTCACCGTTGAACATGCCACCGAACTGGCCAATCAGCACGTGGGACTCGTCCAGAAACATGATTGAATCCTTGGGCAGGTAGTCGGTCAGCGTGGCGGGCGGCTCGCCTGGGGCGGAACCACTCAAATGGCGAGAATAGTTTTCAATGCCCTTGCAGTGCCCCACTTCGCTCAACATTTCAAGATCGAACCGCGTGCGCTGCTCCAGACGCTGAGCCTCCACCAACTTGCCTTCCGACACAAAAAACGTCAAGCGCTCGGCCAGTTCGACCTTGATGGTTTCAACCGCCGCAAGCACCTGCTCGCGCGGCGTCACATAGTGGCTGCTGGGGTACACGGTAAAGCGGGGAATCTTCTGCCGAATACGCCCGGTCAACGGGTCGAACAATTGCAGCGATTCGACCTCATCATCGAACAGCTCAATACGAATCGCCATCTCGCTGTGCTCGGCCGGAAAAATGTCGATGGTGTCACCCCGCACCCGAAAAGTGCCCCGCGAAAAGTCCATGTCATTGCGCTGGTACTGCATGCGTACCAGTTGCGCGATCAGGTCACGCTGCCCGGGCTTGTCGCCGACCCGCAAAGTCATCACCATCTTGTGATACGCCTCCGGCTGGCCGATACCGTAAATTGCCGAGACCGTGGCCACAATCACCACGTCGCGTCGCTCCAGAATACTCTTGGTGCAACTCAGGCGCATTTGTTCGATATGCTCGTTGATGGCCGAATCTTTTTCAATGAACAGGTCGCGCTGCGGCACATAGGCTTCGGGCTGGTAGTAGTCGTAGTAGCTGACGAAATACTCGACCGCATTCTTGGGGAAGAACTCTCGGAACTCGCTGTACAACTGCGCCGCCAGCGTCTTGTTGGGCGCAAACACAATGGCCGGACGCCCCAGGCGCGCAATGACATTGGCCATGGTGAAAGTTTTACCCGAGCCGGTCACGCCAAGAAGCGTCTGAAACACTTCTCCATCGGTTACGCCTTCCACCAATTGATCAATGGCAACTGGTTGGTCGCCCGCTGGGGGATAGGGCTGGTACAACTCAAACGGCGAGTCCGGAAACCGAACAAATACTCCCGCGAGCCCGGTGGCAGCCGGTTGCTCGCCAGCAGAAGGGAGCGGGGTTGCTGCGCTGTGAACAGGTGACGACATGGACAATGGGTTCCAAAAGCAATGCTAAAAACACCGAACAACCGACCATGGTACCCAATGCTTTGGCTTCCTGTGCACTGAAAGTCACTGAAAGTCGGTCCATCCCGTCCTTCGCACCCTCGAAATCGTCTGCAACAATGCAGTTATGCACCCCACTCCCGCCTCCAATGGATCAATGATTTTTTCCTGGCCCCTGCGCGTCTACTGGGAAGACACCGATGCCGGCGGCATTGTTTTTTACGCCAACTACCTGAAGTATTTCGAACGGGCCCGCACCGAATGGCTGCGTTCCCTGGGGCTGGAGCAGCGGCACTTGCAAAGTACGTTGGGATGCATATTCGTCGTGAGCGAGGCACAAATCAAATACCTGCGCCCGGCCCGTCTGGATGACCAATTACTGATCACAGCGCAATTGAGCGAAATGGGGCGCTCATCGTTCACCATTCAGCAGGAAGCCCGGCTGCAGACACCGCCGACCGACGGCACAAGTTCATTGCTGTGCGCCGGTTCGGTGCGCATTGGTTGGGTCAACCACCAAACCATGAAGCCTGCGCGAATCCCCCTGCCCATTCACGATGCACTGAAGCGGTGAGGCGGGTTGATCGGCAAGTGACTCAACAGCATAGTTAGTAGAAACCCGCAGGCCCGGTAGAATGAGGCCTGTCGCCAACGCAGTTGCCGCGTGGCCTCACCATTACTCACACAGGACCCTGCTATGTCTCTTTTCTCCGATGTCGAAATGGCCCCCCGTGATCCAATTCTGGGTCTAAACGAACAATTCAATGCTGACACCAACCCCGCCAAGGTCAACCTGGGCGTGGGCGTCTATTTCGACGACAACGGCAAGTTGCCTTTGCTGCAATGCGTACAAGCCGCTGAAAAAACCATGATGGAAAAGCCCACCGCGCGCGGCTACCTGCCCATTGACGGCATCGTGGCTTACGACAATGCCGTAAAAGCACTGGTTTTTGGTGCGGACAGTGAACCCGTCACCTCCGGTCGGGTGGCTACCGTGCAGGCCATTGGCGGCACTGGTGGTCTGAAAATTGGCGCCGACTTCCTGAAAAGAGTCAGCCCCAACGCAAAAGTGCTGATCTCCGACCCGAGCTGGGAGAACCACCGGGCACTGTTCACCAATGCTGGCTTCGAGGTCGACACCTACGCGTACTACGACGCCGCCAGGCGCGGCGTTGACTTTGAGGGTTTCCTGGCCAGTCTGAATGCCGCCGCCGCCGGCACCATCATCGTGCTGCATGCCTGCTGCCACAACCCGACCGGCTATGACATAACCCCAGCCCAGTGGGACCAGGTCATTGCCGTGGTGAAAGCCAAAGCACTGACCCCCTTCCTGGACATGGCTTACCAGGGCTTTGGCTACGGCATCCGCGAGGACGGTGCCGTCATCCAGAAGTTTGTTGCGGCTGGCCTTAACTTCTTCGTCTCCACCTCGTTCTCCAAGAGCTTCAGCCTGTACGGAGAGCGCGTCGGCGGCCTGTCGGTGCTGTGCAAGGACAAGGAAGAAACGGGTCGGGTTTTGAGTCAGCTCAAAGTCGTGATCCGCACCAACTACTCCAATCCTCCCACCCATGGAGGTGCCGTAGTGGCTGCCGTGCTGGGCAACCCCGAACTGCGCGCCTTGTGGGAGAAGGAGCTGGGCGAAATGCGCGTACGCATCAAGGCCATGCGGCAAAAATTGGTCGATGGCCTCAAGGCTGCCGGCGTCAAGCAGGACATGTCATTCATCACCAGTCAGATCGGTATGTTCAGCTATTCCGGCCTGAGTAAGGACCAAATGGTGCGCCTGCGCACCGAATTTGGCGTCTACGGCACCGACACTGGCCGCATGTGTGTGGCCGCGCTAAACAGCAAAAACATTGACTACGTTTGCGCTTCGATTGCCAAAGTCGTCTAACTATTTCTTTAGAAATAGGCTACGGCCCCCGTGGTTATTGCGTTATAAGCTATAAAATAGATAGCAAACCACCACCGAGTTCTCCTATGCACAGCCTCGGTGGCGGGCACATCGCCGGGATCGCGAGCGACCCAATCGCTGGCTGTTCCTGACGGACCCTTCATAGTCCTTACAAACCGACAACAGTCCCGTGGCATCCTAGAGACAATCACCAAGGCCAAGGACCGTTAAAACTGTTATATTGCACTGCAACATTTTATTGCATTGAACCGTTTTCGAAAGCGAGCCCCCATGCTGTACCAGTTCTATGAAACCCAACGGTCCTTGATGGAGCCGTTTTCCGAGTTGGCCCAAACCGCCTCCAAAATATTCGGTAACCCGCTCTCGATTGCAGGTCAAAACCCGTTTGCACAACGCATCTCCGCGAGCTACGATCTGATGCATCGACTGGGCAAGGACTATGAGCGGCCAGAATTTGGTC
This sequence comes from uncultured beta proteobacterium, assembly GCA_903924955.1. GTDB lineage: Bacteria > Pseudomonadota > Gammaproteobacteria > Burkholderiales > Burkholderiaceae_C > Allorhodoferax. The sequence continues at coordinate 8,237 of CAIYDK010000129.1, forward strand.
TGCGCACCATCGATGTTGATGGGGTAGAGGTTGCGATTCACGAGCGAATTGAAATTGACAAGCCTTTTTGTGAGTTGCGTCGGTTCAAGCGCTTCAGCGACGACCAAGCCACTCTGGAAAAGATCAAGGACCAGCCTGCGGTACTCATAGTGGCTCCGCTTTCCGGTCACTACGCGACGCTGTTGCGTGACACCGTCAAAACCATGCTGAAAGACCATAAGGTCTACATCACAGACTGGAAGAATGCGCGCCTGGTGCCATTATCAGAAGGCGAATTCCATCTGGACGATTATGTCAACTACGTACAGGAATTCATCCGCCACGTACAAAAGAAATATGGCAACTGTCACGTCATGAGCGTATGCCAGCCCACCGTTCCGGTACTGGCTGCCGTGTCATTGATGGCCAGTCGAGGTGAAGTGACTCCGCTGTCCATGACCATGATGGGCGGCCCTATTGACGCACGCAAATCACCCACTGCGGTCAACAATCTGGCCATGAACAAGAGCCACGACTGGTTCGAAAACAACGTGATTTATCGCGTTCCTGCAAACTTCCCGGGCGCTGGTCGGCGTGTGTATCCAGGATTTCTGCAGCACACCGGCTTCGTGGCCATGAACCCGAGCAACCACGCCAAGAGCCACTACGACTACTTCAAAGACCTGATCAAGGGTGACGATGCCAGCACCGTGGCCCACCGCAAGTTTTACGATGAGTACAACGCTGTGCTGGATATGGATGCTGACTATTACCTGGAAACCATCCGCGTGGTTTTCCAGGACTTCTGCCTGGTCAATGGCGACTGGGACATCAAAGGCGTGAATGGGAAGATGGAGCGCGTGCGCCCTGCCGACATCAAGACAACCGCCCTCTTCTCCGTCGAAGGCGAATTGGACGACATCTCCGGATCAGGACAGACGCAAGCCGTCCACGAGATTTGCAGCGGCGTGCCCAACTCCATGCAAAAGCATTTTGAAGCCAAGGGTGCTGGCCACTACGGCATCTTTTCTGGCAAGCGCTGGCGCGAGCACGTGTATCCGCACGTCAAGTCTTTCATTCTGGCTCACCACGCCGAGGCCACATCCGGTACCCTGGCAGAGTCAAACCCTGCCAAGCAAGCGAAACCAGCTACCAAAGCAATAGCAAGCAAGCGCGTTACGAGCAAGCAGTGACCCTTCCGGCGTTGCCGCACAGTGAGCTTGCATCCAGAATTCTGGATGCATTGCCGCAGACGCAGTGCACGCGCTGCGGCTACCCGGATTGTGTGGGCTATGCAAACGCCATTGCGCAGGGACAGGCGGACATAAATCAATGCCCTCCTGGTGGACAACTGGGCGCTGATCGATTGGCGCAGATTGCCGTCTTGGAGATAAAGCCACTGAACCCGGCATTTGGCCAGGAAGGGCCACGCAGCGTGGTCTACATCGACGAGGACTGGTGCATCGGCTGCACCCTATGTATTGATGCCTGCCCGACAGACGCCATTATTGGCAGCAATAAACGGATGCACACCGTCATTGAGCGGTTCTGTACCGGATGCGAACTGTGTTTGCCTGTCTGCCCCGTCGATTGCATCGTGCTGGAGAATGCGTCTGGCACCACTACTGGCTGGTCCGCATGGTCACCGGCGCAAGCCCAACTGGCCCGCGAACGCTATGCATTCAGTGGCGCGCGCCGCAAACTTGCAAAAGATGAAAAGACCCAAACCATGCAGGCGCTGGCCAAAGCCAAACTGGAAAATCTAGCCGCCCATTCGCGCATCATCGAACCTCAGGTACTGGCACAGAAGAAGGTCATCATCGAAGCGGCAATGGCTCGGGCCCGTGCGAAACGACGCACTGACCCTGACTAGCGTTAGCGACCGGCTTGGCTGAACACGGTCAAGTTGAAACCAGATTCTTGTATACACCACAGCCCACATACAACCCGTCGACTTGTTGCACATAGGACATTTTTGTCTGGACCCTGCCAGTACTCGGGTTGGTAATGTCGTATTCAACCCACCCCGGCTCGACCTTGGCCTGGTTGACGATAGCCGCCAACAAGCCATCGCCGTCAATCCCTGCGACATCCTGAACCCGCGTTCCCACCTTGGAAGAATTGCCCCCAAACGAGACATAGCAACCGCGGTCGTCCAGCACAAACACATACATGTCCCGGTCATAAAACCCCTGGGATGGATCAGTCAGATCCCTCAGAAATGCCTCCTTGGACGTACGGCGGCGATGAGCCAATGCCCGCTCAACCAGCCCCTGGGCCTCTTCCGCCGAACCCTGTTGCAACTGGAATGCGGCAACAGACTCCACTAACGTTGTGGCACGCCCCTCCATCGCCAACGCCTGCGTCAGGGCAATTTCTACCATCTGAGCGTTGCGCTGGGTAATTTCGTCTAGCTGACGCACCGCAGCTGCGATTTCACTCAAGCCAGAGCTCTGCTCTGCGCTGGACGTTGAAATCTGTGACATGCTCGCGGCCACTTCCCGTATCCCGTTCACAATATTTGTAATCGTCGAACCCGCGGTCCGGATTTTTTGTACGCTGGTCGCAACTTGGCCCGATGAAGTACCGATCAATTGCCGGATTTCCTTGGCCGCTTCAGCGGACCGCTGCGCGAGGGAACGGACCTCACTGGCCACCACCGCAAAGCCGCGACCGGACTCACCCGCCCGCGCCGCTTCAACCGCGGCATTGAGTGCCAGGATGTTGGTCTGAAATGCGAGGCCATCAATAACGCCAACAATTTCATCCATTCGCTTGGCGCTGGCTTGAATGGCCTCAACCGACTCCACAGCGTGGGCCATGATCGCCGCCCCGCTATCAGCCACATCCCGCACTTCCCCGGCTTGTCCATTAGCCAAGCCCGCTGTGCCGGCATTGGCCTGAACAGTTGAAGACAAATCCGCAACGCTCGCCGCTGTTTGCTCTAAATTGGCTGCCTGCTGTTCCGTACGCTCAGACAAATCCTGGCTGGCACGTGCCAAACTCCTGCCTGAATGGGCCACAAAGGCGGCGTTACTGCGAACATTTGCGACCATTGCGGAAATGGTTTGCCCCATCTGAGCCACCGAAACGAGCAAGCGACCAAATTCATCGGTACCCGCCGCTTTGACATCGAGTCGCAAGTCACCCCTCACCATTTGATTGGTCGCCTTAACTACCTGACCCAGATCGTCTCGGATGCTGCTGTAAAACGCCGCGAAGACATAAGCCGAAGCCACCAGGTCCAGCCCCGCAAGAATGGCAACCAGTTGTTGCGCGAACCTGTCACCACTGCCCAAAAACCATTGCCACAAAAGTGACAGCAGTGGCATTACAGTCATGAATGCGACCAGCCCAATTTTGCCTGCGAACGGCAAAAGTCGCATCAGCCGAATGCCAGGACTTAATAATGAACCACCAGGCATAGATGCCCCCCAACTGCGATATATAAGAACTATCCATCTACTCGAGCCAGAGCACAATGTACGATGGTTACAGTTCCCGCAACCGAGCATTTACCCTAGTGCATCATTCACCTGTTCATGAAACTCTGCCAGGCTGACCGCATTGCCAATTTCACGCGGCATGGCGTCCCGCACAGAAAACACACCCAAAATCTTGGAGTGCGCTCCAACAATGGGAAGGTGCCGGAACCCGCGCTCAATCATGATCAGAACCGCGTCTGACACGAGCATCTCCGGCGCAACGCAATGCGGGTTCTTGGTCATGATGTCGGCCATGGTGGTCTTTTCCGGGCTCAACGCCTTGGCCAATACCCGGGTCATCAGATCACGCTCGGTGACGATGCCCAACAACGTGCCGGGGTTGTCCACAATCAGCACACTGCCGCAGTTGGCTTTGGTCATGGTGCATGCAGCGTCCCAGACAGTGGCCTGCGGCCCCAGACTGACAACGTGCCGCTGGGACATGGATTGGAATACAGTGCGTTCTGACATATTCACCACCTCTTTCGAAAACAAAAAACCTGCGCAGTGCGCTCGAACATGAAAAATCTAGCGCAGCGCCGCGTTGATTTTGTCCAGCGCTTTGCTTCCGGGGCATAGTTGTGCAGCCGTCAGTGTATTCAATGGCTTAACCGTCGTGTTCAGCGCCATATGCAGGTCCGTAGCCAATGGGTCCACGTACAACAGGCCAGTAACCACCTCGCCACGTGACTGATGTGCCTGCATGTAACTCATTGCACCATAGCGGTCGGTTGGATCGTACTCTGGATGAAGCTTGCGCAGACGTAGCAGCGAGCCATCGTGCTGCTGCACTTCCACGACTTCGCCGGGCGCGTATTGCGTCGTTATTTCATTGCGCGGCGTGATGAAGTCGATACGGCTGACGGCGTCGTTGTGCTGGCGCACGTAATCGTAGCTCTTGGTGCTTCCTGCATGGTTATTGAAGGTCACGCAGGGGCTGATCACGTCAATAAACGCAGCACCACCGTGCGCCATGGCCCCCTTGATCAAGGGCACCAGTTGCTCCTTGTCGCCAGAGAAACTACGCGCCACATAGGTAGCGCCCAGTTGCAGAGCCAATGCGACCAGATCGACCGGACTGTCACTGTTGACAACACCCTTCTTGCTCTTGGAGCCCCGGTCGGCCGTGGCAGAAAACTGCCCCTTGGTCAGCCCATAAACACCGTTGTTCTCCACAATATAGGCCATGCGCACACCACGGCGCATCGCGTTGGCGAACTGCCCCAACCCAATCGATGCGGAGTCACCGTCGCCCGACACGCCCAAGTACATCAAGTCACGGTTGGCCAGATTGGCTCCTGTCAACACCGAGGGCATACGGCCATGCACCGTGTTGAAGCCATGCGAAGCACCCAGGAAATAGTCGGGCGTTTTTGAACTGCATCCAATGCCGGATAGCTTGGCAACGCGGTGGGGTTCGATGTCGAGTTCCCAGCATGCCTGAATGATGGCCGCAGAAATCGAGTCATGCCCACACCCCGCGCACAGGGTCGAGATGCGCCCCTCATAGTCGCGCCGGGTGTAGCCAACCTTGTTCTTGGTCAGCGTCGGGTGGTGCAGACGCGGTTTGGCAATGTAGGTCATGCGAGCTCCTTGATGCCACTGGCTTGGGCGGCTGTTTGAACACTCTTGCGAATGGCGTCAACAATAAAACGCGCGGTGATCGGTGTTCCATCGTAGTGCAGTACGCGCACCAGGCGGGCCGGATCCACATCCAGCTCGTTGATCAGCATGGAACGCAATTGCGCGTCACGATTTTGCTCAACCACAAACACTTTTTCGTGCCCGGCAATGAATTGATCAACCGATGCCGGGAACGGGAACGCTTGCAGACGCATCGCATCCACATGCACACCATCGGCCTCGAGCACATCGAGCGCCTCGCGCATGGCGGGGCTGGTGGAGCCAAAGTAGATCACGCCAAACGCAGTCTTGCCCGGCGCATTTCGGAAAATGGGCTGTGGAACCAGATCTGCGGCAGTCTTGAACTTGCGGATCAGGCGCTCCATGTTGTAGATGTAGTCCGGCCCACGCTCGGAATACATGGCATAGGGATTGCGGGTCGTTCCACGCGTAAAGAAAGCACCTTTGGATGGGTGCGTACCGGGCAACGTGCGCCACGGAATGCCATCGCCATCAACATCTTTGTAACGCCCGAAGTCCTTGCCGGCCTCCAGCTCCGCAGCGGTCATGACCTTGCCGATGTCATAGGGTTTTGACTCGTCCCAAGCAAAGGGCTTGCACAGACGCTGGTTCATG
>CAIYDK010000130.1 GCA_903924955.1 uncultured beta proteobacterium
CCTACGGGTGGCCTGGCCTCGCGCTGGCTGTTGGTGGCATCGTGATGTGGGGCTTGCTGCACATGTCGCGCATGCTCAAGGTTTTGCGACGCACCGCAGAGCGCCCCATCGGTACGGTTACCAGCGCGGTGATGTTGCATTCCCGTCTGATGCGCGGCATGACGCTGTTGCAGGTATTGACCCTGACGCGGGCGTTGGGTCAGCGTTTTGGGGAGCCTCAATCGACGGCCGAGCAATACCAGTGGACAGATGCGTCCAATGCCACCGTGCACTGCACGTTTGTGCATGGAAAGCTGACAGCGTGGGAGTTGCTGCGTTCTTGATGTGCCCCATCGCGTGTGGTGGGGAATCGGGTTGGAGACGGTCGTAAAATCAGCGCTTCTAAGAATCCGACTCCAAGGAACCCTGCCATGAGCCCACTGCCTCCCTCAATGTCCGACCGTGATGGAACCATCTGGATGGATGGCCAGATGGTCGATTGGCGAGACGCCAAAATCCACGTGTTGAGCCACACGCTGCACTACGGTTGCGGCGCGTTTGAGGGCGTTCGCGCCTACAACACGGTGGATGGAACCGCAATTTTTCGCCTCCAGGAGCACACCGAACGCTTGTTCAACAGCGCCAAAATTCTGCGCATGAAAATTCCCTTCACGCAGGAGCAGGTCAATGAAGCGCAAAAGACGGTCGTCCGCGAGAACAAGCTGGAGAGCTGCTACCTGCGTCCGCTGACCTGGATTGGCGACAAGAAACTGGGCGTATCGCCCAAGGGAAACACCATTCACCTGATGGTGGCCGCCTGGCCCTGGGGTGCCTACTTGGGTGAAGAGGGCATGAAGCGCGGCATCCGGGTCAAGATTTCCAGCTACACCCGCCACCATGTCAACATCACCATGACACAGGCCAAGGCGGTCTCCAATTACACCAACTCCATTCTGGCGAACATGGAAGCCACGGACGATGGTTACGATGAAGCCATGTTGCTCGACGCCAACGGATTTGTGTCCGAAGGCGCCGGTGAGAATCTGTTTGTGGTCAAGAACGGGGTGGTCTACACGCCCGACCTGTCGGCTGGCGCTCTGAACGGCATTACACGCAATACCGTCATGCACATCTGTAAAGATCTGGGGTTGGAATTGGTGCAAAAACGCATCACCCGCGACGAGGTCTATATCTGCGACGAGGCCTTTTTTACCGGCACGGCCGCCGAGGTCACGCCCATCCGCGAACTCGATCGCATTGAGCTGGGTAAAGACGACTATGTGGGTTCACGCGGCCCTATTACCGAAAAAATCCAGAGCGCGTTCTTTGACATTGTCAACGGCCGCAATCCCAAATATGCCCACTGGCTTACGAAAGTAAATCAATAACTTTGCGGGATAGAGCGCAGCCCAGTCGTGGCATGCGTTGACCTCAACTGATTAGGAATAAACATGAAGATTGAACTCTTGGCCGCAGACCTGAACCATCAGGGCGGAGTCATGTGCCCCAGCCCATTGGCCAAAATGGAAACCTGGAATACGCATCCCAATGTTTTTTTGGATGTGGGTAAGTCGGGTGAAGCCAAGTGCCCTTACTGCGGCACGGTGTACAAGCTTAAAGATGGCGAGCACTTTCACGGGCACTAGACGGTCGCGGTCTTGACCTTTTCGCTGGTCATTGCCCCCCAGTGGATTGGGGATGCGGTCATGACCGAGCCCCTGTTGAGGCGCTTGCATGCGCGCGGCGAGACACTGACCGTCGGCGCCGTGCCGTGGGTGGCTCCGGTGTATCGGGCTATGCCACAGGTGGCCGAGGTCATCGAGCTGCCTTTTGCACACGGGGGTTTGCAGTGGAGTGCCCGCCGGAGCATCGCTCGCCAAATGCGGGGGCGGTTCGATGTGGCCTATGTCTGCCCCAATTCTTTCAAGAGCGCTTTGCTGCCCTGGTGGGCGGGAATCGCCATACGGGTGGGCTACCACGGGGAGTCCCGCTACGGCCTGCTCACGCAGCGCCTGCCCAATCCGGGTGTGCAGGAGCGCCCTCCCATGGTTGCGTTTTACTCGGCACTCAGTGGTGATGCCGATGGGGTCGCCGATCGACCCCAGCTGCACCTATCCGGGGTAACTAGGGATGCCGCGTTGGCGGCGTTGCACTTGGCGCACCAGGGGTACTATGTTTTTGCCCCTGGCGCAGAATTTGGTCCGGCCAAACGCTGGCCCGCCAGTCACTTTGCGGTATTGGCTGAGCAGTTGTCATTGCCAGTTGTGCTGCTGGGCTCAAACAAGGACGCCGTTCTGTGCGAAGAAATTTCGCATAAAGTGAATGCAGTCAGACCGGGCCATTGCCTGGATTGGTCGGGACGCACGACTCTGGACGAGGCGCTGGCTGCCATTGCCGGCGCAAAGGCCATGGTGAGTAACGACTCGGGGCTAATGCATGTTGCTGCAGCGTTTGGCGTTCCCCAGGTGGCAGTTTTCGGATCATCCAGCCCGTTGCACACACCACCCCTGAATCCGTTGGCCCATGTGGTCTGGCTCAAAAACGACCCCCAGTACCAGCCGCCGCTGGACTGCGCACCTTGCTTTCAACGCGAGTGTCCATTGGGCCACACACGCTGCCTGGTAGACATCCAGCCCGATGACGTGCTACGATTTTTGTAGTTTTTGAAAATTACCGAAAGGACGATTTGAAATGAGCAAGCGCATGAATAAATTGGCAGCCACGCTGACACTCCTGACCAGCACATTGCTGGCGACGATGGGCGCGCACGCCGCCGACACCAAAGTACTCAATGTGTACAACTGGTCAGACTACATTGCCGAAGACACGATCAAGAACTTCGAGAAAGAGACTGGCATCAAGGTCCGTTACGACAACTACGACAACAATGAAATCCTGCACGCCAAACTGGTGGCAGGGCGTTCGGGGTACGACATCGTGGTGCCGGGCTCGCATTTCGCGAAGACCCAGATCGAAGGCGGTCTGTTGCAAAAGCTGGACCGCAGCAAGCTGACCAATTGGGGTAATCTGGACAAGGGCCTGCTGGAACAACTGGGCAAGGTCGACCCGGGTAACGCCTACCTGGTGGACTGGCTTTGGGGCTATGTGACGGTGGGTATCAATGTTGGCAAGGTCAAGGCTGCACTGGGCGATATGCCCATGCCAGACAACGTGTGGAGCCTGCTTTTTGACACCAAATACGTTAGCAAGCTCAAGAGCTGCGGCGTTAGCGTGCTGGATTCTGCGTCGGAAGTGATACCGGCCGCTTTGATGTATGCCGACAAACCCGCATTCAGCAAAGAGGTTGCCGACTATGCGGCGGCGGCCAAGGTGCTCACTGCGATCCGACCCTACGTGACGCGCTTCTCGTCATCGGGTTATATCGAGGAAATGGCCAGCGGCGCCACCTGTCTGGTGATGGGTTACTCGGGCGACATCAATATTGCTCGCAATCGCGCTGCGACCACCAAGGGCAAAACACCCGTGGTGATTGAAGCGCTGATCCCGAAAACTGGCGCTACGCTGTTCTTTGACACCATGGCCATACCCAAAGACGCGAAGAACGTGGAAAACGCCCACTTGTTTATTAACTACATTCTGCGACCCGAAGTGCATGCGTCGCTGACCAATAAAGTGTTCTATGCCAACCCCAATGCAGCTTCACTGAAGTTTGTGAATAAGGATGTTGCTGAGAACAAGAGCATCTTCCTGGACTCCGCCGCCACCAAAATCATGGTGCCGCCTGACGCGCTGCCCCAGGCTGTGCGAAAAGTGCAGACACGAACCTTCACCAACTTCAAGGCCGGAAGGTAGAAATCCCTGGGGTGATTGCGGCGTGCAGTTTGCAAAAAAAAGCCACCGTGAGGTGGCTTTATAAAAGTCCCCAAAAAAGGGAACGTCGTTGGATCGCGTGGAAGCCAAGCTTTTGACAACTTGGTCTTCAATCCTTGTGAACTGTGACAGCAGCTGGGTGTACTGTAAGATTTATAGTGATGGGGCGGTATCCCCTATTTGTGTGAGGGCGGAACTTTTAATTACAAAAAATGTGATGAAATGCACATTTTTCGGCCGCCAGGCCAAGTTTTACGCCAATGGTGCAGTGGTCGGGAGTCGTATTTCAAAGCAGGCCCCCCCGGTTTCGCGATTGCTGCAATGCACCGACCCACCATGTTTCAAGGCGATGGATTTGACCAGAGCCAATCCCAACCCCATGCCTCCATCGCGTTCTGACGCGCCGGGTAGCCGGTAAAAAGGCTCAAAAATACGATTTTGATAGGCCTGCGGCACACCGGGGCCACTATCGCAGACCCGGATGCGGACCTCAGTGCCCACTTGAGACAGGGCGAGAGTGGCGGCGCCGTTGGCATGGCGTCGGGCGTTTTCCAGCAGGTTGCGCACGGCCCGACGCAGTAATTTACTGACACCCGGGACGATCAGTTCACCACCAGGAGTCTGGATATCCAGTGTGGCTTCAGTGCGCGCGCATTCCTCTGCTGCCAGGCCGACCAGGTCGACCGGTTCAATGGTCCCCAAGTCAGCTTCTTTGGCATCAAGACGACTGGCCAGCAAAATCTCGTCAATCAACTGGTCCAGTTCTGCGATATTGCGGGCGATCTCGTCTTTGGCGTGTTCTGCAGCCACATCGCCTGGGCTGGTCATGAATTCGAGCCCCATGCGAATGCGGGTCAGTGGTGAGCGCAACTCGTGTGAGGCATTGGCAAGCAACGATTTTTGTGAGGCCAGCAACGCATCGCGGGCCTTTACAAGGGTTTCAATTTGCTGCGCCGCATGGTTGAAACGGGTGGCCAAGAAGCCCACCTCGTCATCACCTGTGACGGGAATGCGCACACTCAGGTCGCCGTCGCCCCATCGCTCCACACCGTGTTGCAAGGTTTCGAGTCGGCGCGTCAGTCGCCGCACGATGGGATAGGTCGCGAGGGCCACGGCTATGCCGACCAATCCCAACGTCCAGAAAAACCCGAAAGGCGCACGCCAATTGGACTGCGGTGGTCGTGGCAAATGGATGTGAATGGTCTGGCCGTCCTGCATGCGTACATCAAACTCGGGACCGGCGCCAAAGCGGCCGTGCGACGGGTGGTCCGGCCCCTCGCTGGGGCCTGATTCATGCGGACCATCCGTGGCACGTTCCCCGGACGGACGCCTCAATCGGGCTTGCCCATGGCCAATAATCTCGCCTGCCTGGTTGCGGGCTACAACATCGCGTAAGGGCGCGTCTGCTGCCATTCGCCAGGCCCAACCCACCAGAAAGGTCAGCACGGCCACGGCCAGCACCACGGCCAGCCAGATGCGAACGTAAAGGCGGTTCATGGTGCGGATCGGCTCAGTGGGGGCTTAATCCTGCTGGCGGGCAAACACGTAACCTACGCCACGCACCGTCAAAATGCGTTTGGGTGTCTTGGGGTCCACTTCAATGGCCGAGCGGATGCGGCCCATGTGCACGTCGATGGAGCGGTCAAAGGCGTCAAGTTCGCGGCCCCGAACCGACTCCATGATCTGGTCTCGGGTCAGTACTCGCCCGGCGCGTTCGGCCAGCGTAACCAATAGATCAAATTGGTACGAAGTCAGGTCGCACGCAGCACCGCCAACGCATACGCTGCGGGCATCGCGGTCAATTTCCAGTGAGCCAAAGCGCAAGATCGAATTTTCGGCGACCGGGGCTTCTCCGCTTCGGCGCAGCACGGCACGAATACGTGCCAGCAGTTCGCGGGGTTCGAACGGCTTGGGCAGGTAGTCGTCGGCCCCAATTTCCAGGCCAACGATGCGGTCCATGGCGTCGCCCTTGGCCGTAAGCATGAGCACAGGAACCTGCGCCAGGTGAGAGGGCAGCGCGCGAATGCGGCGACACACTTCCAGCCCGTCGATGTCGGGCAGCATCAGATCGAGAATCACCAGATCGGTGGTTGCACCCTTGGCGGGGTTCACGAGGGCCTCCAGGCCACTGTGCCCGTCGCCAGCGCAACTGACCGTATAGCCAGACTGTTGTAAATACTGCGCCACCATGGCGGCCAGGCGGGCATCGTCTTCGATCATCAACAGGTGCTGGTTCATGGTGTCAGTCTAGCGCCGCGTGAGCTTTGCCGTGTGAGTGCCGCCTGAAGTGCCGGTAAAGTTTCGTAAATGGCCCCACGTTCCACCGCTGTGCGGGTCGCTGCCCCTCCACGTTCCTTGCGGTTATCACCCTGCTTGCTATGAAATCAGGAGCTGCTTGCGCTTATTTTACGGGGGCTAGAGCCTGATTTAATGCGTGAGGCCAGCCAAACGAGCGCCAGCACCGGAACCCCGAGCATGGCGGTTGCGGTGAAGAAGTTGCTGTAGCCAAAGCGGTCCACATACACGCCCGAGTAACCCGCCACAAACTTGGGCAGCAGCAGCATCATGGAACTGAACATGGCGTACTGGGTGGCCGAGTAGTTCACATTGGTCAGGCTGGAGAGGTAGGCGATGAAGGCCGCCGAGGCAATGCCGCTGGCCAGGTTGTCGGCCGAGATCACAAAGATCAGGGCCTGCACGTCGTGGCCCTGCCCGGCCAGCCAGGCAAACAGCAAATTGGTGGCGGCGCTCAGGGCCGCGCCCAGCATCAGCACCGGCATGACGCCCATGCGCAGGGACAAGGCTCCGCCCACAAAGGCGCCGACCAAGGTCATGACCACACCATAAATCTTGGTGACGGCGGCCACTTCGTCCTTGGTGAAACCCATGTCGACGTAGAACGGATTGGCCATGATGCCCATTACCACGTCGCTGATGCGGTAGGTGGCGATCAGCGCCAGAATCAGCACTGCCTGCCAGCGGTAGCGGCTGATGAAGTCTGCAAAGGGTTCCACCAAAGCACCGCGCAGCCAGTCTGCTGCATTTTTGGCCGGCGGGATGGCCCGGTGAGCAGGCTCGGGTGAGAACAACACCGTCAGTACGCCCGGCAGCATGCTGCCCGCCATGACCAGGTAGGCAGTCTGCCAGGCGCCGTGCTGGTAGGCACCAGTTGCGAGCGCGCCGGGCACTTCGGCCCGCGCAGCGATCCACAGTGCGCCCGCTCCCGCCCAGATCATGGCCAGCCGGTAGCCGGTCTGGTAGGTGGCCGACAGGGCGGCCTGGCGTTCGGTGGCCGCAGACTCGATGCGGAATGCATCCAGCGCAATGTCCTGCGTGGCCGACCCAAAGGCCACGGCCAGCGCGCACCACACCATGGGTGCCAGGGACTGTGTGGGGTCGGTCAGTGCCATCAAGACCAGCCCCCCCATAATCATTCCTTGCGCCATCAGCAGCCAGCTGCGTCGGCGCCCCAGCAGTCGCGTCAGCAGGGGAATAGGCATGCGGTCCACCAAGGGCGACCACACCCACTTAAAGCCGTAGGCCAACCCGACCCAACTTAAAAACCCGATCGTGGTGCGGTCAATGCCCGCTTCGCGCAGCCAAAAGCTCAGCGTTCCAAACACCAGCAGCAACGGCAGCCCGGCCGAAA
>CAIYDK010000131.1 GCA_903924955.1 uncultured beta proteobacterium
GATGTCTGAACGGCAATACCCTGCGGAAAATATGCCTCGCGCCAGAAATCGCGAGAAAACCGCTACGGAATTGTCAATGGCGCTCAACCGCCTTCAAAGGCGCGAAGAAAAAATTTCCATTTCGGCAGTAGCCAAGGAGTCTGGAGTCAGCCCTGCACTGATTCATCTGCGGTATCCTGACTTCGCCGAAGAAATTAGAAAACTGGCAGGCAAGGCGACGCGCTCACAGCGGGACAAAAAACATGAGCTTTTGATTGCGGAACGGGAGAAGAACAAACAGCTTCGGCTGCATATGGAAACGCTGATGGCTGAGATAGCAGACCTTGCTTCCGTCAATGAAGCTCTTAAAGCAGAGCTGCGCTTGCAGACTGCAGTGGCGTCCGGGAAAGTCGTACCGATTAGGCCTCGCGAATGAACACTCCAAGACTTAGAAAGGCGATGCTCGACTATGAGGCATCCCTCACACCGTCTACGTTAGCTTCGGAACTTGGACATTCCGAGGCAACAGTTCCTGGATGGAGGGCCAACCTTTCTTGGTCTGAGGAAGGTTGGGGACAACGACCGGTTGATCGGTTCGCGACGATTCACAATCGACATTTTGCAGGGGGATTGCCGTCGCTACCCGATATATTCCTTACAGGGTGGCTTATAGGTCTCCTGACTGTTTTTTACCTATTCGAGGTCGTGGTCGACGGCGGTGTCACGTCAAGGTTGTTGGACGGTCCGTCAATCGAGGCCGTTGTCGCCATGGGGGGGAACACTTGGCAGCTAACAGCTGGAAGAGGCGAGTGGTGGCGCCTGCTCAGTGCGGTCATGCTTCACGGAAGCTTCATGCACCTATTGATGAACTCGGTGTCTCTTTACAGCGTCGGCGGGTTCGTCGAACGCGTATTCGACCGCTCCGCGCTGCTGACCGTGTTTGTTTTGACCGGCTTGGCGGCGTCGGGAACGACGGAGATGCTCGCCTCGCATCACACTGTTTCGATTGGGGCCAGCGGCTCGGTCTGCGGGATTCTGGGCTTCTTGATTGCCATCGGCGTCCGCGGACCGAACGAATTCGTCGCAAGACTGAAAGCCAACACGATAAATCTGGTCATGTTGGCGTTTATAGGAATGGCCCCAAACGTGGACAATTGGGGGCACATCGGCGGACTTCTGTCGGGAGTCGCGCTTGCCTTCGCCTATCCCCATTTCGGCAAAAGAGTCAGGGCCGTTCTTGCACTGTTCTCAGGTGTTTTGCTCGCGTGTTGCGCGTTATGGATGACGATTCTGTTTTTCGTCATCTCGTCGCAGTGACCGATAAACGGACGTTCGTTGGCCGGAAGAACATCACTTCAGTGGAAAATCGTGCAACTCTTTTCTGATTCTTGCGAGCAGATCATCGGCTGAGCGGCGTTCGGAAGCCATGTAGGTCAGCGCCATGATGGTCAGCGGGTGGGTTTCCATGACCTCTGCCAGATCATTCATCTTGTCGAGTGTCGGACTTTTCAGGCCTCTTTCCAGTGTGCTCATATATGTTCGGCTCGACACCGTCGAAAAATCCTCCTGAGTCAGTCCGCGGGCCGTTCTGACAGTTTTCAGCGCCTTGGCGAGTGCTTGTCTGGTATCCATGGCTTCCCCGATTCGAAAGCGACATGAAGCCCGTATGAATACAATAGAGCTACAATCTATAGTGTTCATTTAAACAAACGGGGTGGTCACATGTTCTTTACCCGCGATGACGCAGAAATCCGATTACCGTTCCCCGCGGTCGGCAAAGATGAGCATTATTGGTCAAGCGTCCAGATATTTCTGCATATCCCCTGGTTCCTGATCTCGTATGAAGCCGTCTCGGACGACCTGGCGCATAAGGTTCAATCGGCGGTCCTTGTCATGCATCTTCTGGATGTCATCGAGATATCCAATACGGTCAAAATTGTCCAGATCCTGTTGGTCAGCCCGGGACACTTGAACGGATCAGGTGGATGGGAGGCTGCGACCGTCTCTGAGGTGTGGGTGGGATCGGAGCCGGGCTTGGACGAAAACGAAACCGCGACGGTTTATGTCACCGCGAACGGGGTCAGGAATGTTGTCAGTGTTCTTGAAACCGCCGAGGCAGACCTGCTCAGTGTGCGCAGAGTCCTATAAGCCGATCTGTTTAATAAAAGTGTAAGCGTAAGCCTAAATTTGTTAGGAATAAAAGTACGAGATTCATGCCAACGCTGCCATATTCGTTGCGTATCTCTAGGTGGTATCAAGAGAGAACGTATGGCTTTCGAGCGCTTTGCCGGCGGAACTGAACCTGCGTCCGCATCCAAAAAAAATGGTAATGGATTGCCCTTAACGGCTTGCATTCGATGAAACGGCCGAATCGCCCCATAGGTGGGACGTCTCAACACACCAACTCACGGTAGCGCTGAGGAGAGTTGTTGATTTGGCAGGCTCATCCGGTGAGTCACTGGACGAACACAATCCATCATGTGCCCAAAAATGGACAATTTTGCACTACCATGTACGCATCTACAACTAGAGCGGCATTGAACCCCATGGCTTCGCCTATTGCCAAGCAAGAGATCCTGACTATCAAGGAGCTCGCCGAGCATCTGAAAGTCAACGAGCGGACGATTTACCGGCTGGCGTCTGCCAAAAAGATCCCGGCCTTCAAGGTCGGCGGGAGTTGGCGCTTTTCGAAGGCCGACATCGATGCATGGATCAAGCAACAATCCATGGAACGCATAGGGTCTCAAGATTGAACGAAGCGAATCAACACAACAAGCTGAAGCGCCTCGGGTTCAGTTATGAGCGCGGCGGGGTTCATGCCTCACGGACGATGATGCTCGCCGAGCTGCGCGCCTTGCTGTCCTTTGTGGACGCCACCAACGCGGCCAGGGCCGACTACCTGGAAGCCATCCAGACCGCCAATTGCCTGGGTAAACGCTCGGGCAAGACGCGGACGTTGACCTTCCGGCACATGGCCGATCTCTACGCGCTCGATCCCAGCTTGTTGGTGTTTCGCGCCCTGCGTTTTTTCTGGCAGCGCGATGTGGATGGGCAGCCGCTGTTGGCAGCGCTGTGCGCCTACTCGCGCGACCCCATTCTTCGGGCCAGCGCCCCCTTCGTCCTGGCTTTCCAAGAAGGGGCCACCGTCACCCGTGAGGGGACGGAAGAGTTCATCGATGCGCAAGAGCCGGGGCGCTTCAGCAAGGCCACGCTCAAGTCCGCCGCGCAGAATATCAACTCGTCCTGGACCCAATCGGGTCACCTGGCTGGCCGCGTCCGAAAGGTGCGAGCCCGCGCGGTGGCAACGCCAGGCACGGTTTCGTTGGCGCTGCTTCTGGGCTACGTCAGCGGTCTGCGCGGCGAATCGTTGGTCAAGAGCGACTACACCCGGATGCTTGATTGCTCGTTTGAAAAGACGATCGAGTTGGCCGAGGACGCCTCGCGCCGGGGCTGGATTTCGCTCAAGCGCGTCGGCCAGGTGGTTGAGGTGCTTTTTCCGAACCTGATCACTGCGCAGGAAATGGAGTGGCTCCGTGAGCAGAATTAAGCGATTGACCCAGTCCTACAGCAAGTACGTGGCTGTGCCATGGCGCGATGACGCCGCCGCCGCTCAGCGCGTCATCTTCTGCGTTTACCACGAGACGGAAGAACTGCGGCTGCGGGCCAAAGTCGACGAGTTTGAGATCGCCACCCGTGCGGCGGGCCATGATTGGGCCTTGTTCGATCTGACGGACTCGTTCCCGAACTGGCTGGCGTCCCAACGGTACGCCAAGAGCTACTTCCAAAAGCCCAACCTGCTGTCAACGTTGCTGCCTAAGTACCTCAGCCACATTGAAGCCGA
>CAIYDK010000132.1 GCA_903924955.1 uncultured beta proteobacterium
CAGCGTAGTAAAACCCTACCGACCACAAAAAAGCCGTTCATTTGAACGGCTTTTTTGCTTTGCTGGCAGCGCACCCGGTGCAAACGGCAGACCCCGAAAGGTCTGTGCGATGTGCCTAAATTTTAGGCTGCAGGTTTAAGCTGCGACGGCCAGGGCTTTCACCTTGGTCGACAGGCGGCTCTTGTCGCGAGCTGCCTTGTTCTTGTGGAAGATGCCTTTGTCGGCCACGGTGTCAACCACGGCTTGCATCTTCGCAAACAGTTCGGTGGCCTTGGTCTTGTCGCCGGCCAGAACTGCTTTCTCTACGTTTTTGACCGCAGTACGGTACTTGGAACGCAAAGACGTGTTTGCTGCATTGATTTTGACGTCCTGACGGACGCGCTTACGGCCCGACGCGAGGCGCGGGTTCTTTTTCTTGGGTTTTCCAGATGCCATAGTAATAGTTCCTTGTGTCTGAGGATGATGCCAGCAAAGCCCGCGATTGTACCATTCTGGCCTGTAGCGGGCTACACTTGCTGCGTGAGCCTCATCAAATCCGCCTCCATCGTCTCCTTGCTGACCCTGGCCTCGCGTATCAGCGGGCTGGTGCGCGACCTTCTCATGGCCTCGACTTTTGGCGTGAGTGCCATGACGGATGCGTTCTGGGTGGCGTTTCGCATTCCCAATATGCTGCGCCGCATGTTTGCAGAAGGCGCGTTCAGCCAGGCCTTCGTTCCCGTTTTGGCTGCGAGCAAGGAGCGAGAAGGCGACGCCGCGACCCACGCGCTGATCAACGCCGTGGCAACCTTGCTCACCATGGTCCTGCTGGTGACCTGCGTGGTGGGTGTGGTGGGTGCTCCGGTGCTGGTCTATCTATTGGCCAGCGGCTTGTCGCAACGACCTGAAGGTTATGAGGCCGCCGTGGTGATGACACGCTGGATGTTTCCCTACATCGCCTGTATGTCCCTGGTGGCGCTGGGTGCGGGCGTACTCAATACCTGGAAGAAATTTGCCATTCCCGCGGCAACACCGGTTTTGCTTAACGTAGCCATGATTACCGCCGCCTGGTTGGGTGCGCCCTGGTTTGCACGCCTGGGGATCGAGCCGATTTATGCCATGGCGGGTGGCGTGATGGTGGGTGGCGTGCTGCAGTTGGGGGCAATTTTCCTGGCGTTGCAGCGTATGGGTTTGGCACCCAGAATACGGTTGACTTTGACCGCCGCCCGGGCGGCATGGCGTGATCCTGCTACCAAAAAAATCGTGCATTTGATGGGGCCGGCCCTGCTGGGTGTGAGCGTGGCCCAGATTTCTCTGCTGATCAATACGCAAATTGCGTCCCATCTTGCAACGGGTTCGGTGACGTGGCTGAGCAATGCCGGTCTGCTCATGGAATTTCCGACCGCCATGTTGGGCGTTGCCCTGGGCGTGGTGCTGATGCCGCAGCTTGCAGCG
This sequence comes from uncultured beta proteobacterium, assembly GCA_903924955.1. Classification (GTDB taxonomy): domain Bacteria; phylum Pseudomonadota; class Gammaproteobacteria; order Burkholderiales; family Burkholderiaceae_C; genus Allorhodoferax. The sequence continues at coordinate 1,432 of CAIYDK010000132.1, forward strand.
GCCAAGGCGAGCAATGATTCAGAGAAGTTTTCCCACATGATCGACTGGGGTTTGCGTCTGGTGGTGTTGCTGGCCGTGCCCAGCGCGGTCGCACTCATCACGTTTGCCCAGCCTTTGGTCGCCGTGATATTTCACAATGGCCGCTACACCGATGCGGACGTGGTGCAGACTACCGGGGCTTTGATGGGCTATGGCGCCGGCTTGTTGGGTCTGGTGGCCATCAAGGTGCTGACGCCGGGCTACTTCGCCAGCCAGAACATCAAGACCCCAGCCTTGATCGGTGTGGCGGTACTGGTTATTACACAGATTTTGAACCTGTTGTTTGTGCCCCTGCTGGCCCACGCGGGCCTGGCGCTGGCCATTGGCGTGGGCGCTATGGTGAATGCGCTGTGGCTGCTGGTGGGTCTGGTGCGCAGTCGCACGTTCGTTCCGCAGCCGGGTTGGGCGCGCTTTTCCTTGCAGGTATTTGCAGCCAGCGCATTGTTGGCCGTTTTTCTGATGTGGGCAAATGGCTCGGTTCCATGGCTCGCCATGCATACTGAAAAATTTAAAAGAATTGTGGTTCTAGCCCTCGTTGTTTCTAGTGGTGCTGCTATTTATTTCATAGCAATTTGGGCGGCAGGCCTGAACCTGCGTCAGTTATTGCGTCGGTAGGCGCAGAATGGGTCCGTGACCATGAACCTGTCATTTGATCTGCCTACCCCGCTGGACTATTTCGCCTCACTGGTGGAGCGCGATGTTGAGTTTGCGTTGTTTGAAGCAGCCGTCAGTCTGGCGCAGGACGAATACCCGGAAGTGGACGTACAAACTGTGCTGAGCGAGGTTGATCAACTGCAGTCGCGGTTGCGCCGGCGCATTGCGGCCGATACGGGGGTGGTCCAGAAGCTGCGCATCCTGAACCAGTTTTTCTTCCAGGACCTGGGATTTGCCGGCAACGTCAACAATTACTACGACCCCGACAACAGTTTCGTCCATATCGTGTTGCACACCCGACGGGGTATCCCCATCACACTCGCCGTGCTATGGATGGAGTTGGCACAGGGCTTGGGCTTGTCGGTGCGGGGTGTTGGTTTTCCGGGGCATTTCCTGGTCAAGGTGAACTTGCCCATGGGGCAGGTGGTGATTGACCCGATGGATGGGAAATCACTGAGTCGCGAACAGTTGTCCGAGCGTTTGGAGCCTTACCGGCGCAATAGCGGTCTGCTTGACGAGTTGGAGACGCCGTTGGGCCTGTACCTGCAAACCGCGCCGTCGCGGGACATCATCGCGCGGATGCTGCGCAACCTGAAGGAAATCCACAAGACCCAAAGCGACTGGGTTCGCCTGCTGGCCGTACAAGAGCGCCTGATTGTGCTGCTGCCTGAGGCATGGACCGAATACCGCGACCGGGGTTTGGCCCATGCCCAACTGGGCCACACCGAGCAGGCGCTGGCTGACCTGGAGTGCTATCTGGTGCACGCCGACGAGCACATCAATCTTGATGCCATCGCGGATTGGGTGGATGCATTGCGCCGGTCATGATCCATTCCACCCACCGCATTCCCGGCCTGGTCCTGCGCGACCACAGTTTTGAATTGCCCCTGGACTACGCCAAGCCGGGCCAGACCATCAGCATCTACGCACGCGAAGTGATTGCGCCCGGAATGGAAGGGGCGGACCAGCCCTATCTGGTGTACTTTCAGGGCGGGCCGGGGTCGGGTGCGCCACGGCCCAACAGTAGCAGTGGCTGGCTGGGGCGTGCCTTGCAGGACTATCGGGTGCTGCTGCTGGACCAGCGTGGCACCGGGCGGTCCACGCCCGTGACCACGCGATCGTTGGCTGACTTCGTCAATGCCCAGGCCCAGGCCGACTACCTGATGCATTTTCGCGCCGACAACATCGTGCGCGACGCGGAGGCCATTCGCCAGCAACTCATTGGTCAGAAGCCGTGGAGCATTCTGGGGCAAAGCTATGGCGGGTTTTGCGCGATGCGTTACTTGAGCGCGGCGCCCGAGGGGCTCAAGGAAGCATTGATCACGGGCGGCATTCCTTCCCTGTTTCGGCCGGCAGACGATGTGTACCGTGCCACCTACCGACGCGTTGTGGCCAAAAATCGACTGTATTACCAGCGATATCCTGGTGATGTGGCGCTGGTTCGCCGGATCGTGGATCACCTGTTGCGACACGACGTGCGTCTGCCCGGTGGCGCACAGTTGACCGCGCAGCGTTTTCTGCAACTCGGTCTGCAGTTTGGTATGAGCGACGGCTTTGAGTCTGTTCACTACTTGCTGGAAGAGGCCTTTGCTTTGGGCGCTGATGCGCGTGGCGGCCTCCAATGGAACTTCCTGTTTCATCTGGAGCAGATGCAGACCTTTGATACCAACCCGATTTATTCACTGTTGCACGAGGCCTGCTACACCCAGGGGAGCGCCAGTCAGTGGTCGGCCCAGCGGGTACTGGCGGAATTTTCGGAGTTTGCCTTGGAGGGCAGTGACCTGGTGATGTTCACCGGCGAGATGGTTTACCCGTGGATGTTTGACAGCTACGCGCAGTTGCAACCGCTCAAAGGCGTGGCGGAAATTTTGGCCGCAACCGATGCGTGGCCTGCCCTTTACGATGTCGCCCGGTTACAGCACAACACCGTGCCGGTGGCAGCGGCAGTCTATTTTGACGACATGTATGTGCACCGTGAGTTTTCAGAAGAGACTGCGGCATGGGTGCCGAACATGAAACTATGGGTCACGAATGAGCACGAGCACAATGGGCTGCGCGCCGACGGCGCAACCGTGCTGGGGCGTCTTCTGGCCCTGGTACGCGGCGCTGTCTGACCCAGACTGCCGCATCTGTAGCGGCGTCCTGTCGCGCGAATCGAGCCACGTGCGGGCGGTCAGAGCTGACGTAACAGGAAGCGCGGGGCGTCCAGGTTGTGCGCCTCATGTCCCAGTCGCGTCATTGGCAAGGTGTTTGCCGCCGCGTGGGCGAGGGGTTGCGATGGTGAAAATACGCACAGGCGGCTGCCGTGGACCAGGGACTCCTGCGCGGGCATCAGGCTGGCGGGTCTTGGGGCCTGGATGCGCTCGCACGGAGGATCGGGTCTGGGAATGTTTGCGCCATGGCAGGTGATGTATCCATCGACCCGCATGCCCACAACGCCCAATTTGCAGCGTCCGGTGGACAGACGGGGTAGTGCCCCTAATTCTGCGATGCAGGCACTGGCTGACTCACGGTCGAACATCGAATTACAGACCGGGATCAGCATTGCGTGCGCTGCCATGACCACTTTGGCCAATTATGAAACCCCATCTCGTCACCAATAGATGAGGGGATTCGGAATCAGAAAGTACCGGAAGTCCAGTGGGTACGGGCGTTAGCAGCTATAAATTTACTAGCAAGGTGTCTCAGGCGACCACAACCTGTGGTGTGTTTCCACACATTGCAATGGTGCCAATGGCGTAGACGGTCTCGCCTGCGGCCCGCAGGGTGGCGGCCGTTGCCTCGGCATGGGTTGCGTCCACCACTACCACCATGCCGATGCCATTATTGAAGGTGCGGTTCATCTCGATGTCATCAATGCCGGCGGTTTTTTGTAGCCAGGCAAACAGCTCGGTCTGGGGCCAACTGCCTTTTTTCAGGTGGGCGGCCATGCCTTCAGGCAGCACGCGGGGAATGTTTTCCAGCAGTCCGCCGCCGGTGATGTGGGCCAGGGCCTTGATGGGGTGGGTCGCCAGTGCAGCCAATACGTTTTTCACATACAGGCGGGTCGGCTCCATGATGGCTTTCTTGAAAGGCTTGC
>CAIYDK010000133.1 GCA_903924955.1 uncultured beta proteobacterium
CCTGTTCCTTGCCGTGGCTCTGCATTGCGCCGTGAACTGGACCGGAGTCGAGCAGCCACAAGCAGTTCTGGCACAACCTCCGCACAAATCGGTTCTCGCTGCCTCTGGCTTCGCAGGAGGCGAGCGGGTCCTGCGTGCTGGTTTTGAGGGTGATGCAGTCGATGACGTGGCCTCGTTTGAGGGTTTTCGGTGGCTGCTTGTCAAGGGTGCGATTGAGCATCGAAATGTACAGGTCGAGTATCGTGACCCACGCGGTGCGAGCACGCAGTCGGCAATGTTACTGCTTGCCGGAGTTGACGCGAGCCATGCGGACGCCCAACTGTTCCAAAAAATAGGGGTTTTAAGTCCCTTCTCGCAAGCGCGTCTGGGCGCATTGGTGGCTGAAGGTGCGGCGGCACAAGCGCATTTACAGACTGACGATGTGATTCTTCGGGTGGATGAAACGGATATCGTTGACGCAGTTCAGTTACGCGAAGTGATTCGCTCGTCTGGCCGCGCCGGGACGCCCAAATCTCAAAGCTGGCTGATATTGCGCGGTGGACAGACCATGACGATTTCTGTTGAGCCAAAAATGGTGCGTGAAAGTGGCGAATCCATTGGCCGCGTTGGCGCCATGATTGGTGCACCACCCGCCATGGCAACCATCCAGTACGGGCTCCTGGACGGTGTTGTTGAGGCGACCAGTCATGTCTGGGGGACATCAATGTTGACCCTGCGCGTGATGGGTCAGATTGTGACCGGGGACGCATCCCTCAACAATCTGAGTGGCCCCATCACGATCGCTGACTACGCAGGTAAATCTGCCGCCATGGGGTTTACCCAATTTCTGGTTTTTCTTGCCTTGATGAGTGTCAGTTTGGGCGTTCTCAACCTGCTGCCGCTGCCGGTTCTTGATGGTGGCCACCTGATGTATTATCTTTGGGAGGCGCTTTCCGGAAAGCCGGTGGCGCAACGGTGGACAGAACGACTGCAAAAGGTGGGCTTGGTCATCTTGCTGATGATGATGTGCGTTGCGCTTTTCAACGATGTAACGCGTTTACTACGGTGACCATTCGGGCCTGTCCTCAATCTTCCGGAATACTTAAATTGATAAAAATGCAATTCAATCGTAATTTTCTGCGCCGCGTTTCCGTTGCGGCCGCGTCGCTACTGGTGCTTCAGGGCGCGTGGGCGGTAGAGCCATTTACGGTGAAGGACATTCGGGTTGAAGGTCTCCAAAGAGCGGAGGCCGGGACGATTTTTGCTTCGTTACCGGTCCGAGTTGGTGATACCTATAGTGATGAAAAAGCTGCCGCGTCGATCAAGGCACTGTTTGGTCTGGGGTTGTTCAAGGACGTGCGTATTGAGGTCAGCGCCGGTGTGCTGGTGGTGATCGTAGAGGAGCGCCCCACCATTGCAGAAGTCGATTTTGTGGGTGCCAAGGAATTTGACAAAGACGTTTTAAAAAAGGCCCTAATTCAGATCGGTTTGGCCGACGGACGGCCGTTTGATAAGGCCCTGGTCGATCGGGCTGAGCAGGAGTTGAAGCGCCAGTACATCAATCGAAGCATGTATGCCTCCGAGGTAATTACGACCGTCACGCCCGTTGACCGTAATCGGGTCAATTTGAGCTTTGCCGTTGTCGAGGGTGAGCCCGCCAAGATTAGCGACATCCGCATTGTGGGTAGCAAGGCGTTCTCCGAGTCGACCCTGCGTGGGCTATTTGATCTGGACACCGGAGGATGGCTCAGCTGGTACACCAAATCGGATCGTTATGCACGAGCCAAGTTGAATGCAGATTTGGAAGCCTTGCGGTCCTACTATCTGGCCCGCGGTTATCTCGAATTCAAGGTGGAGTCCACCCAGGTGGCGATTTCTCCCAATAAGCAAGACATTGGAATCACCATCAACATCAGCGAAGGCGACCAGTTTGTCGTGTCCAAGGTCAAGCTTGCCGGCAATTTTTTGGGTAGGGAGGATGAGTTTCGATCGTTGGTTGCAATTCAGACCGGTCAACCCTACAACGCTGACCAAATCGCTGTGACTACCAAGGCATTTACGGACTATTTCGGTAATTTTGGTTATGCTTTTTCGCGCATCGAGCCGCGCACTGTGATTGACCGTACAACCAATCGGGTCGAGGTGACACTCCAGGCTGATCCTTCGCGCCGCGTTTATGTTCGTCGCATCAATGTCGCTGGCAATGACCGAACGCGTGATGAAGTGATTCGCCGTGAGTTTCGGCAGTTGGAGGCGTCCTGGTACGACGGTGAAAAAATCAAGCTCTCCCGAAACCGGGTCGATCGTCTGGGGTACTTCAAGGAAGTGACCATGGATACCGCAGAAGTTCCGGGATCTTTTGACCAGGTTGATTTAACGGTCACTGTGTCTGAAAAACCCACGGGAAGTATCAGTCTTGGTGCCGGCATTTCCAGTGCGGACGGATTTGGTCTCTCGTTTGGTTTCAAGCAGGACAACGCCTTTGGCTCTGGAAATTCTCTTGGCATTGAACTCAATACGAGCAAGCAGAACCGTACCCTGGTCTTCAATACAACCAACCCCTATTTCACCGAAGATGGTGTGTCACGCACGATCGATGTGTACCAGCGCAACACCAAACCGTATGTAGATATCAACAGCTACGCGATTGAGACAACCGGTGGAAGTGTTCGTTTTGGCGTGCCCTTTACCGAGTACGACACGGTTTATTTCGGATTGGGAGTTGACCAGACCACGGTTGTTCCGGGGACGTTGCTGCCGGTGGTGTATCAGGACTTTGCCAATCGCTTTGGTTTTACCAGCAACGCGGTGCCGTTGACGGTAGGCTGGGGTCGTGATACGCGTGACAGTGCATTGGTGCCTACGATGGGTAAGGTGATCAAGGCTTCGGCTGAGTGGAGCGTGGCGGGTGAGTTGAAGTACGTGCGAGCAACCACCGGTTACCAGCAATATGTGCCGGTTACGAACAAGATTACCGGGGCCTTTAATGCTGAACTGTCCGTGGGTTCGGGAACCGGCGACACACCGTATCCCATTTTTAAGAACTTTTACTCGGGTGGATTGGGGTCGGTACGTGGTTTCGAGCAGGGCAGTCTGACGACGGGCCAGCAGCGCAATTTAGGCCTTACCTCGACTGGTGGCACCAAAAAGGTCAATTTCAACGCCGAACTACTTTCCCCGTTGCCTGGTGGCGGAAAGGACCGTACTTTGCGTGTCTATGCCTTCATGGACGCTGGCGGACTGTATGGGCCAGACGAGGAAATTCAGTTGTCTGATATGCGGAGTTCGTATGGCGTTGGTATCAGCTGGATTTCACCCGTGGGACCGCTGCGACTTGCGTTTGCGAAGCCGATTAAACAATTTGAAAACGATAGAATTCAATCACTGCAATTTCAGATCGGAAGCTCTTTTTAATGAACACCTCACAACGGCGTTGGTTGGTCACCGTTCTGTTAGCTGGCTGCGCATTCAGTGCAATCGCTCAGGACTTCAAGGTGGGTTACATCAACACGCAGACCATCACCACGCAGTCCAACCCAGCCAAGGCGGCACAAACCAAGCTGGAGCAGGAGTTTTCCAAGCGACAGAAGGAACTGAACGATCAGCAAGCCGCACTCAAAGTTTTCGGAGAAAAATTTGACCGTGATGCGCCAACTTTGAGCGAAAGTCAGCGTATCGCTCGTCAAAAGGAGGGGGCTGAAATGTCGCGTGACCTCCAGCGCCGTCAGCGTGAATTTCAAGAGGACTTAAATGGCCGGCGCAATGAAGAATTGCAGCAGGTGCTGGATCGGGCGACGAAGGCTGTCAAGCAGGTTGCGGACGCTGAAAAATACGACATGGTGTTGCAGGAAGTAGTGTTTGTGAACACCAAACATGACATTACCGAAAAGGTATTGAAGATCCTCAACTCGGGCTCCAAGTAAGCCTTGGGCGACCGAGCTTGGAGTATGAAACTTGAACTGTCATCGATAGTTGCCTCGTTGGGAGGTGAGCTACACGGTGATGGCTCAATCGTTGTGACTGGCTTGGCTCCGCTGGAGGTCGCAACCGGGAATGATCTGAGTTTTCTGAGCAACCCCCGATACCAATCACAGCTGATTGCGTCAAAGGCGGCGTGCGTCATCGTTGCGTCCTCCATGCAATCCATCGCGGTGATGCGTGGCGCCTGCATCGTCACAGATCAACCGTATTTGTACTTTGCGCGATTGACCCAGTTCTGGAAGCGTCATCGGGACGCCGATAGGACCGCAGGCATTCATCCCAGTGCGGTCGTGGATTCTCAAGCGGTTGTGCATCCTACTGCTACCGTTGGTCCTCTCTGTGTGGTTGAGCGGGGCGCCCGTATCGGCGCGGATACCGTTCTGAAGTCCCGCGTGACCCTGGGTGAAGACTGTTTCGTGGGCGATCGGTGCATTGTTCATGCTGGCGTCGTTATCGGCGCAGATGGTTTTGGCTTTGCTCCCAATGGTGATGCCTGGGAAAAGATTGAACAACTTGGGGCCGTACAGATTGGCAATGATGTGGAAATTGGTGCAAACACCTGCATAGACCGCGGCGCGTTGCAGGACACGGTGATTGAAGACGGTGTCAAGCTGGACAACCTGATCCAGATTGGGCACAACGTGCGTGTCGGACGTAACACCGCCATGGCAGGTTGTGTGGGGGTGGCAGGCAGTGCGACGATTGGGGCACATTGCACGGTGGGTGGTGGTGCCATTATTTTGGGCCACTTGACCTTGGGGCCACATGTCAACATTTCTGCTGGAACCCTGGTTAGTAAGTCTATTTTGAAGCCGGGACACTACACTGGAATATTCCCGATTGACGACAACGCCACTTGGGAACGCAACGCCGCATCGCTCAAGCAACTGCACAGCTTGCGTGATCGAATCAAGATTTTGGAAAAAGAGATAAGAAAATGATGGATATCCACGAAATTCTCAAACAACTGCCCCACCGTTATCCGTTCCTTATGGTGGACCGTGTTTTGGCGGTAGAAAAGGGTAAAACCATACAGGCACTTAAAAATGTGTCGATCAATGAGCCGTTCTTCAATGGGCATTTTCCGCATCGTCCGGTCATGCCGGGCGTATTGATGCTGGAGGCCATGGCACAGGCCGCAGCGTTGTTGGCCTTTGACACTTTGGGTGTGACGCCGGACGATAAGACGGTTTACTACTTTGCGGGGATAGACGGCGCGCGTTTCAAACGCCCCGTCGAGCCGGGCGACCAACTGATCATGGACGTGGAGTTGTTGCGAATGAAGTCTGGAATTTTCAAATTCAAGGGCGTCACGCGTGTGGACGGCAACGTCGCCTGCGAGGCTGAACTGATGTGCACTATGCGCACCATTGCCTAAAGGCAAAAGGTCTAGCGTCGTGACACACATTCACTCCACTGCGATCATTGATCCTGCGGCCGAACTTGACGATTCGGTCACTGTCGGCCCCTATACAGTTATAGGGCCGCACGTGCGTATTGGCGCCGGTACAACCATTGGGCCCCATTGTGTTATTGAAGGGCGTACCTCGATTGGACAGGACAATCGTATTTTTCAGTTCAATTCCTTGGGAGCCATTCCACAGGACAAAAAATACGCGGGTGAGCCTTGTGAATTGCGCATTGGTGACCGCAACACCATCCGCGAGTTTTGTACCTTCAACATCGGTTCACCCGGTGACGTGGGCGTGACCCAGATCGGAAATGACAACTGGATCATGGCCTATGTGCACTTGGCACACGACTGTCAGGTGGGAAGCAACACTATTTTTGCCAACAACTCGCAGTTAGCAGGGCATGTACATGTGGGCGACTGGGTCATCCTGGGCGGTTTCACTGTGGTACACCAGTTTGTGCGTCTTGGTGCGCACAGCATGACCGCCATGTGCGCACTGCTGTTTGCAGATCTCCCCCCGTTTGTGATGTGCCAGGGGCAGCCGGCTGCAGCACGCTCCATGAATTTTGAGGGTTTGCGCCGCCGTGGCTGGTCACCGGAGCGTATCAGTGGCATCAAGGCCATGCACAAGGCGCTTTATCGAGACGACCTTACGTTGGAGCAAGCAAAAACACGCATTGCCGAGCTCGAAGACGATCAGCCTGAAACGGCGGTGGATGTCGCCATGATGCTGTCGTTTCTGGATCAGACCTCGCCCCAGCGCGGCATCGTCCGCTGAGCGGGTGTTGCCAGTGGCATCGCCCGCGGTCCCGTCGCCCCAAGCCAATCCCTTTGTCGCGATGGTTGCCGGTGAGGCATCCGGGGACCTGCTCGCCGGCCTGATGCTGGAGGGCCTTCGCACACGTTGGCCGCAGCTGACCTGCGCTGGTATTGGCGGGCCACAAATGGCACGCCACGGTTTTGACGCCTGGTGGCCCCACCACAAGCTCTCGGTTCACGGGTTCGGGTGGGAGGTGATGCGGAGGTACCGGGAAATCGTCGGAATTCGCAAACAACTACTAACAAGGCTGCTGGATCATCACCCGGACGTGTTTATTGGTGTCGATGCGCCGGATTTCAACCTCGATCTGGAGCGCAATCTGCGTGTGGCGGGCATCAAGACTGTGCACTTTGTCTGTCCGTCCATTTGGGCCTGGCGTGCCGATCGGGTCGAGAAGATCCGCGCCAGTGTGGACCACGTTCTGTGCATTTTTCCGTTTGAACCTGAGCTGCTGGCTCGACACGGCATTGCCGCGACCTTTGTGGGCCATCCGCTGGCCAACGTGATTCCGCTGGAGCCGGACAAAGCCGCCGCCCGAGCAGCGCTGGGCCTGGATGCCCAGGATCGGGTGCTGGCGCTGCTGCCCGGCAGCCGTTCGTCCGAAGTTAAGCACCTGTCTTTGTGCTTCTTTCAGGCTGCAGCCCTCGTCAAACAAGCGCAGCAAGCTATTAAATTGATAGTGCCGGCGGTTCCTTCCCTGCGCGGCGACATCGAGCGGGCCGCTGCGCAGGCGGGTATGCTGGATCAGGTGCAGATCGTCAATGGTCAGTCGCACACCGTGCTGGCGGCCTGTGATGTGACACTGATTGCCAGTGGTACCGCCACGCTGGAAGCGGCCCTGTTCAAGCGTCCCATGGTGATCGCCTATCGTATGGGATGGCTGTCGTGGGAGATCATGCGGCGCAAGCAGTTGCAGCCGTGGGTGGGATTGCCCAATATCCTGAGCCAGCAATTCATCGTGCCCGAACTGCTGCAAGACCGTGCCACGCCCGAGGCAATGGCAGGCGCAGTGTTGCAATGGGTTGATGATATGGACCACCAGCCTGCGAAAATGGTGACCCTGCACCAACAATTCATGGCGTTGCACCACAGCTTGCGGCGCGACACTTCTACTTTGGCAACTGATGCGATCGAAAAAACTCTTGCGCGCTGAACAGGCGGCGCTTTTATGGGGCGCAACGGGCCTGGTGGCTGGCGTGGACGAAGCGGGACGTGGCCCTCTGGCGGGTCCTGTGGTGGCCGCGGCAGTGATTCTGGATGAACGAAAGCCCATCCTGGGCCTGGCCGATTCAAAAGTGCTCACTGCGCGCCGACGTGAGCAGCTATTTGACGAAATCCGTGCGAAGGCCCTGTGTTGCTCGGTTGCACAGGCCAGCGTCGAAGAGATCGACACGATCAACATTCTGCAAGCCACCCTGCTGGCCATGCGCCGCGCGGTGGAGGGCCTGCGCCTCAAACCCGGTCTGGTGCTGGTGGATGGCAACCGTTTACCGGTGTTGACGATGCGCGCTGAGGCTATTGTGAAAGGCGACAGCACAGTGGCGGCTATCTCTGCCGCCTCCATTCTGGCCAAGGTGACGCGCGATCGTTGGTGCACCGAACTGGATGCCCAATACCCACAGTACGGATTTGCCGCCCATAAGGGCTATGGCACGGCCGAACACTTGTTGGCCCTGCAAGCCCACGGTGCCTGCCCGCAGCACCGCAAGACCTTCGGTCCAGTGGCCAAGGTGCTGGCATGAGCGACCCGGTCTCCATTACATCGCGGGAGAACCCGCTACTCAAGGAGTTGAGAAAGGTCGCTCAGGACAGCATCGCCTACCGCAAGGCTGGAAGATTCTGGGTAGAGGGAGATCACCTGTGCAGCGCCGCGCTCCAACGTGGCCAAAGACCCGCAGTAGCGGTATTCACCGAGGAGTATTGGCCTCTAGCCCCCGTAGGATATGCGCAGGCAGCTATCAAAAACATAGTAATTCCAGTGGCCTTGTTTCGTGAACTCAGTGGCCTGGAGTCGCCCGCTGGTGTGGGTTTTGTGCTGGATTTGCCCGCGTCCGCAGTGTTGCAGCCCATGGTTTCGACGGTCATCCTGGACCGCGTGCAGGATGCTGGCAACGTGGGCTCCATCCTGCGTAGTGCCGGGGCATTTGGTTTTCGGCAGGTTGTGGCGCTCAAGGGCACGGCCGCGCTATGGTCGCCCAAGGTGCTGCGTGCTGGCATGGGAGCCCATTTTGGCCTGAACCTGTTGGAAGGCGTAGAGTTGGGCGAACTACTGGCTCTGCAGGTTCCGCTGGTTGTGACGAGTTCCCACCATGGTGAGCTGATCCAGAACTTGCGCCTACCCCAACCGTGCGCCTGGGCCTTTGGTCACGAAGGGCAGGGCGTTTGCCCTGAATTGATGGCCCGCGCGGCGGTCCCGGCGCGCATTGGCCAGCCCGGGGGCGAAGAGTCGCTCAACGTGGCTGCGGCTGCGGCCATTTGTTTGCACGCCAGTAGTCTGGGCAATCATTGAGGGAATAAGCGTTGCCAAGCTAAACGTTGGGCCTCAACCGTTATAATGGGAGGCTTTCCAGAAAACAGCCGTCCCAAGCGCATTTCAAGCACCTTTCCCAACCAATTTCAGCCGCCAAGAATCGTTCTTGAGCACGCTTGGGCGTACCCGTAACACAGTCGGAGAACCCAGTGCTTTTGTCTCTCAAGGGAAACACCCCCCCCGCCATATTGGCGCTCGCAGACGGCACGGTCTATATTGGCAATTCCATTGGAGCGACAGGCTCCACAGTCGGCGAGGTCGTGTTCAACACGTCCATGACCGGCTACCAGGAGATCCTGACCGATCCCAGTTATTGCCAGCAGATCGTGACCCTCACGTATCCCCACATTGGTAACTACGGGACCAACCCCGAAGATATTGAGTCGGATCGGGTGCACGCCGCAGGGCTGATCATTCGTGATCTGCCGATGGTGGCGTCCAACTTCCGTAGCACTGCAACGCTGAGTGAATACTTAACGCAAGCCGGAACGGTGGCCATCGCCAACGTGGATACCCGTCAGCTGACCCGACAGTTGCGCACCCAGGGCGCGCAAAACGGCTGCATTCTGGCACTCGCTGCAGGCGAGGCGGTCACACCCGCGGCCCTAGAAAAAGCCATAGCCGCCGCCAAGGCCGCACCTTCGATGTCGGGCTCGGATCTGGCCAAAGTGGTTTCGGCAACGCAGACCACGCAGTGGACCGAAGCGGAGTGGACGTTGGGTGCGGGCTACGGCCAGCAAACGGCGCCCCGCTTCCATGTTGTGGCCTATGACTTTGGCGTCAAGAAGAACATCCTGCGTATGTTGGCACAGCGTGGTTGCAAAGTCACCGTGGTGCCCGCGCAAACACCGGCTGCCGAAGTACTCAAGTACCAGCCCGACGGTATCTTCCTGAGCAATGGCCCAGGCGACCCCGAGCCCTGCGACTACGCCATTCAGGCCGTTGCCGAACTGATCGAAACCGGCACGCCCACTTTTGGCATTTGTTTGGGACATCAGATCATGGCGCTGGCCTCGGGTGCCAAGACCTTCAAGATGAAGTTTGGACACCATGGAGCCAACCATCCGGTCAAAGATCTGGACAATGGCCGCGTGTCCATTACCAGTCAGAACCATGGTTTTGCGGTGGATGAACGCACTTTGCCCGCCAATCTGCGCGCCACCCACATTAGCCTGTTTGACAACACGTTGCAGGGCCTGGAGCGCACCGACAAGCCCGCCTTCTGTTTCCAAGGTCACCCTGAAGCCTCGCCCGGTCCACACGACATTGGCTACCTGTTTGACCGTTTTATCCACTCCATGGAAACGGTGAGAGGCCAACGCGCATGAGTTTTTACGGTGTCACTGATCTCTGGACCTATGTGATTGGCGCCTTTGGCATCATTTTGTTGCCCGGACCCAACTCGCTGTTTGTTCTGTCCGTAGCCACTGCGCGTGGCGTCAAGGCAGGCTACCAGGGTGCCTGTGGCGTGTTTGTGGGTGACACCATTTTGCTGACACTCACCGCTCTGGGGGCTGCCAGTTTGCTACGCAGCAATCCGGCGCTGTTCATGGTAGTGAAGTACGCCGGCGCAGCTTATCTTGCCTGGCTGGGCGGGAGTCTGGTCTGGTCGGCCATCCAGAAGTGGCGCGATGCTGATACGCCCGTGGCGCAGGCTGCCGAAGCCCCTGCCAACCTTGCGCACCCGTTTAAACGCGCGCTGGTGATCAGCCTGCTGAACCCCAAGGCGATTCTGTTTCTACTGTCGTTCTTTGTGCAGTTCATTGACCCGACGTATGAAACTCCTGCCGTTCCCTTTTTGATACTGAGCACCATCGTCATGGCCTTCAGCGCCCTGTATTTATCCGCGCTGATTTTTGCGGGCGCCCGCCTGGCACAGGTGTTCAGGGCCCGCAAGCGCCTGTCTGGAGGTCTGTCCAGTGCCGTGGGTGGATTGTTCTTATGGTTCGGTGCCAAGTTGGCAACAGCGAGCCTGAATTAAGCAATCCTGAATTGATAAAGAAGTAAAGAGCCTAAAAGCTACGAGTTCCAACATGCCAAAACGTACCGACATCCAAAGCATCCTCATCATCGGCGCCGGCCCCATCATCATTGGCCAAGCCTGCGAGTTCGACTATTCGGGCGTGCAAGCCTGCAAGGCGCTGCGCGAAGAGGGCTACAAGGTCATCCTGATCAACAGCAACCCGGCGACCATCATGACCGACCCGGCTACGGCCGACGTCACCTACATCGAACCCATCACCTGGCAGACGGTCGAAAAAATCATCGCCAAGGAGCGGCCTGACGCGATTTTGCCCACTATGGGCGGCCAGACTGCATTGAACTGCGCGCTGGACCTGTGGCACAACGGTGTGCTGGCCAAGTACACGGGTGCCGCAACCGGCAAACCAGTCGAATTGATTGGTGCCACGCCCGAGGCCATCGACAAGGCCGAAGACCGGCTGAAGTTCAAGGACGCCATGACCAAGATCGGTCTGGGTTCCGCCCGCTCCGGCATTGCACACAGCATGGCCGAGGCCTGGGAAGTGCAGAAGACCCTAGGTTTTCCCACCGTCATTCGTCCCAGCTTCACGCTGGGCGGAACGGGCGGCGGTAGTGCCAATACCCCTTCACCCCAGGCTGGTGCAACGTCGCCTCTGGCGGGGGGTTGGGGGTAGATTCGCCACCCCCAAGAGATCTTTTTTTGTGGATGTTTGGCGGCGAAGCTGCCAAACATCCACAAAAAGCGCGCTCTGGGGCGCAGCCCCAGCGACGTTGCACCCGCCCTGACCCCGATATACAGGATGTGCGTGGGGCCGTGTGGACGTGGTACTATTGTGCGGGGTTGCC
This sequence comes from uncultured beta proteobacterium, assembly GCA_903924955.1. Taxonomy (GTDB): domain Bacteria; phylum Pseudomonadota; class Gammaproteobacteria; order Burkholderiales; family Burkholderiaceae_C; genus Allorhodoferax. The sequence goes on from CAIYDK010000133.1 coordinate 11,554, forward strand.
CGCCTTTGCCGCAGGAGCACACAAACGTGCAGGTGATGATCAACGGGAGCTTCTGGGGCCAGCCGAATGTCGGTAGCGGCCAGTACCTCCATGGGCTGCTGCGCTGGCTCCCCCAGGTCGCCCCGCAG
>CAIYDK010000134.1 GCA_903924955.1 uncultured beta proteobacterium
ACCCCTGAAACACGACAGTGGCCACTGGCTGGGTGTTGACCGCTTCGCCGCAATTCGAACTACTGGGCGGCCTCAGATCAATACAGAACGCGCTTGAAAGTCGGCTTGGCGGCCGATGCCATTGACGGTTCACCGTTGGCTGCCGTGATGCGCTCCTTGCGGTTCTTGATGCTCTCGCCCCAGCCCAGCAGGAGAAACAGCATGGGTTCGGTCTGAGAACCCATGTAGACGGTGGAAAAGGCGACAAAGCAGACCAGGTAGATGCCGGAAAAAGTAAAACCGATCGGTTGCTCGCCCGGCGCGGCCTCAAGGCCGAATCTCACCTGCGAAATGATCGCGTACAAAAATATGACGATGAACAGACCCGGCGCCAGTAGTCCGTGCTGCAGCGCCATCAGAAAGAAAGCGTTGTCTACCGATTCCATGCCCTGAATTTTTGGCACGGTCGTGAGGCCCCAGCCGGTCCAGAGCTTTTCCAGCAGGAAACTCTGGTACTGTTCAATCATCACCTTACGGTACAGCATGGTTTGCGCTTCGCCGCTGAGGATCTCACCCTCCCTGGGCGTGATGTAGGCGTCCAGCGCCAACTGCCCGCCGACGCCACCAACCAGAAAAGCAAGTACGACGATGATGAGCCATTTCTTGCGATCTTTGGCATTGCCGACCATGGTCAGGGTTGCGCCCGCAAAAGCACCAATCCACGGCCCGCGCGAGATGGTCATCAGCGCCATCACGATCAGCACAATAGAGATCTGGTATTTGAAGGCAATCGGCAAGCGCTCAGACTGCTTCTGAAACCAGCCCAGCCATCCGGTTTGCGTCTGATCCCAGATGCCTTGCCAGGACAGCCAACGGTGCATGCGATAGACCGCGATAATCATGATGCAGGCCAGGATCGGATGCTCAAATGTTCCGGCCGTTCGCGCAATGCCCCAGCGGATCGACACCGAACTGTAGGAGTTTGGGAATAGTGGCGTCAGCAATTGGAAAATCGGACTGACCCAGAACTTGGCTTCATACAGAAAAACTGGAAACAGCAGCAGGAATATCAGCACAAAACGGCGCGCGGTCTCGATGTCCATGCGCTTGCTGTTGATGACGTAGCGTGCCAGCAGATAGGGACCAATGACCGAACCCGCCAGGTAGTGCGCGTAGTGCTGCGCGTCCGAGTAGCCGCGGCTGATGGCATCGACGACAACCCGTAGCACTATGTACAGCAGCAGCAGTATCTCCATCGGACCGATGCGGATCTCGGAGAGTTTGTCCTTTAACAGGACAAAGAGAATCGGGAAGACCGCCGCCGACATGAAATTGTAGTCGGCCAGCAGCGGGACGTGAATCCAGAAATTAAAGGGCAGCAGCAGAAAGAATGGAATCCAGACGCCCAAGAAGGCGGTCTCCAGACCGCTCCTTACGAGCACCACGATGGCGATCAGCGTCGCAATGAAGACACTGTACTCGGTCATTTACCGGTTGCGTTTTTGTATCCAGCGGACACGCAACAACTCAAGTTGGAGCCTCAAACTTGACAAACTCATGAAGCGACCAAAGCTTTCCTTGGTCAGCGTTTCAATGATCAGCTCTTTCATATAACCACCTTGCTGGAAGACAGGGATGTTGCTCACGAAGAGCCCTACCGCTTCCGGGTCCAGCTTTTCCAGCAATCGCTTGGCCCTTGTTACTTCGCCCTTGGTAACCGATTGCGCCTCCAGCACCATAAACACCTGGCCGAGGGCATCAACAAGCAATTCTGCATCTGCGCTCAGCAGAAGCGGCGGCAAATCGATCAGGACGAAATCATAATCCCGAGACCACTGGCTGACCGCCTGTCTGAGCAGATCGAGTCGTTGCACGCCGCCAGAACGTTGGTGGCCAAAACCAACCGCATCAATTTTCTCATCCTGATGAGAAACCGTCTGGTGGATGCTTTCAAGATCCGCCTCTCCCGACAGATAGTCGGACAGCCCTTGGCTGTGCGCGTTGAAGACAGGGCTGGATGCGAAACTGTTAGCGTCCAGCACCAGCACACTAAGACCCAATTGTTGCAGGACTGCAGCCGTATCCAGAATAACGGCAGTGGCGCTGCCAACCGTCTTCACGGAGGTGAACGCAAAAACGTTCTTTCCCGCTCGCGTCTTGTTGCGTATCAAGGTAGACACAAAGCGACGGGTCTGCTCCTTTGCAAACATTTGGGACGGTAGGTCCTTGCCCTCAAGTTGCCAACCTGCAGCTGGAATACCTATCAGCTTTTCGGCGTCGTTAACGGTATGGATGCGCCGGTCTACCATGTCCAGTGCAATTGCAGCGACCAGGGCCAGCACTGTGGCGAGCAAAAAGACGATCAGCAATAACTTGGTCTTGCCAATGCCCATCGGCAGTTCGGCTGCCAGCGCTGGTGTAACCAGACGCACAAAACCGATCGCCCCGCTCTCATTTTGCAGGTAGTTAAGACGATCACGCACCTCCTTCTGCTCCTGCTCGCGCTTTCGCATGTCGCCAGTGAGGCGCATCGCCTTTTGAAAGTTTCTGGCATAGTCCGCGGCCTGGCTTTCAATCTTCTTGAGGTTCGCCTGAATCTCCTCCTCAACCTGCCTGGTCTGACGCAAAGAAGCCACCAAGCGGCTCCTTACATTATCAAAAGCCGCCTGCTCGAATTCGGTCTCTCTGCTTTGCAAACGTTTGTTGATAGCTTCGTATTCGGCCAATGCCGGTTTCTTGGCCGGGTGCTTGTCTTCAAGCCCGGCGGTGGTCCGCGCGAGCTCTTCGGATCGCTTCACCACCTCATTTCGCAGTGCCTGAAGTCCGCTGTCCGTCTGCCTCATTTCCATGATCGAACGGCCAACCGAAGTCGGCGTTTCGCGCTGCGTCAGAAAGGCTTGCAGTGTCGCTTCGGCGTGGGCGCGCTCGATCGAGGCGACGGCAAATTTCTCGCGCGACTGGGACAGTAGGCTGTCGTAGGGGCTGACCGTGCTGTCGCCAAAGGTAGTCAGACCCAGTTGCTCCGACAGTTGCACCCGTTGTGCCTCAAGCGCAGAAATTTCGTTCTGCAGTCTTTTTGCGTTGGCCTCAAGTGCTTCAACACGCTCGACCGATCCGAATATCTGCTCGCTTTTAGTGGTCTCCAGAAAAGACGTGGTGATCGCGTTGACTATCTCGGACAGAAGCTCTTTTTTTGGCCCCTCCAGCCCGATGCGTACCATGTAGGTATCCGCAACCGGCTTGACTGTGACCGTCTTTTGCAGTTGTTCAATGTATTTGCGCTCGCTTAGAGCCTTTGGCTGGACGTCGACTTTCTCGTCCCGTAGTTTCTTCAGGGCGCGTTGCAGCACATCGTAGCGTTTGACCGTGGTCGACAGGTGATTGACAAATTCTCGGTACTGCTGATTGCTCTGCAGTTCGACTTCCTTATCGGTTGTCAGAGTCTTCATGTAGTTGGGTGAAACCTGAAATACCGACTCGACGCCGTAATAGCTCTGCCCCTTGATCCAAACCACAGGCAGGCCGCCCAGCACAACCAACAGCCAGATCACGAGGCTGGTCCGGTAGTGCGTGCGAAGGCTGCGCAGCGGGTTGATGCCGCGTCCTGGCAGTTGACTGGTATCCATCATCGGGCGTGGTTTGACTCTCTGTAAGATCGCTGAGGCGCTACTGTGCAGGTAGCGGGGTTGGCATGGCCTTCACGTCAATTACACTGCAGCCACCGTCAATGAGTGTTACCAGAGTGTGGCGGTTTTCTGCAAAACGGTTGATACCGAACGATGATTGAACTTCTGCTTGCCCTGGCGATGGTCCCGATGGCGCTGCCTGCCCTGTCGCTGTTGATCCTGACCCTGGCCGCTTGCGGAAACCGGCGCAACGGCCAAGCCGACGTCGCCCAACCCGGTCCCGGACCGCTGCGTGTGGCCGTTCTGGTGCCGGCGCACAACGAATCGGTCAACGTTCTGCCGACAATCAAATGCCTGCAGCGTCAACTCGGCCCGGGCGATCGTTTGCTGGTGATCGCTGACAACTGCGATGACAACACCGCGGAACTGGCTCGCAGCGCGGGGGCCGGGGTTATCGAGCGCCATAGTCCGGGCCTGCGCGGCAAAGGCTATGC
>CAIYDK010000135.1 GCA_903924955.1 uncultured beta proteobacterium
ACCAGGCCATCGACCCCGTCGGAGGTGGTTTTAATACCCATCTCACGGGCGCGTTTGAGCCCGTCGGATTCGGGGTCAATACCCACCATCCAGACCGGCTCCAGAACCGGGCTGCGTTGCAGTTTTGCCAGCAGGTCGGTGCCGATGTTGCCTGGCCCGATCAGGGCACATTTAATTTTTTTTGTCATGATGTGAAGCTCCAGAAAAGTCAATGAAAGCGCACCGAGCAGCTGCCCAGGCCACCGATAGAAACGCGGAAGTTGTCGCCAGCCTTGGCCGGCGACATGGCCGCCAACGCGCCCGACAGGATGACTTCACCGGCTTTCATTCCAATGCCAAGACGCCCCAGCGTGTTGGCCAACCAGGCAACAGCATTCACGGGCGAGCCCAGGGCCGCAGCTCCAGCGCCGGTGCCGATGATTTCGCCATTCTTTTCCAGCACCATGCCGCAGGTGGAGAGATCAACGCGGCGTGGGTCCACGGCGCAGTCGCCCAGCACGAAAACACCGCAGGACGCGTTGTCGGCCACGGTGTCCTGAATCTTGATCTTCCAGTCGCGAATGCGCGAGTCGACGATTTCAAAGCACGGCATCACGCACTCAGTGGCGGCCAGCACGTCTGCGTTGCTGATGCCGGGCCCCATCAGGTCTTTTTTCAGGATGAAAGCGATTTCGCCCTCTGCCTTGGGCTGGATCAGCGTGCTGGCGGCTATTGACTGGCCTTCGTTGTAGATCATGCCGTCCAGCAGGTAGCCAAAGTCGGGCTGGTAAACGCCCAACATGTTCATCACCGCCGCCGAGGTAACGCCGATTTTTTTGCCAACAATGCGCTCGCCCGCGCTCAGGCGGCGTGACAGCATGCGCTGCTGGATGTGGTACGCGTGCTCGATGGTGATGTCGGGGTGGCGGGTCGTCAGCGGCTCGACCACGGTTTGGGTGGTCATGGCGTGAAACAACTCGTCGCCCAGGGATTCGATCAGTTTGGCATCCATTGGTAATTACGTCCTGTTGGTCTATTTGAAAATTGGAAAAATCTTGCGCGTCTCAGGGCAGCGGCCCTCGTGGAATAAGCGTAATGAGCTATAAATACGATAGCAAATCAGTACTTGATCATCACGTTGCGTAGCTCGGTATAGAACTCCAGCGAGTGCACGCCACCCTCGCGCCCGATGCCGGATTGCTTGGAGCCGCCAAACGGGGTGCGCAGGTCGCGCAGGAACCAACTATTGACCCAGCACAGACCGACTTCAATCTGTGTGGCCACACGGCTGGCGCGGCTGATGTCCTGGGTGTAGATAGAGGTGGCCAAGCCATACTTGGTGTCATTGGCCATGCGCACTGCTTCTTCTTCGGTGTCAAAGGGCTGGATGTGGCAGCAGGGGCCGAAGATTTCTTCGCGCACCACAGACGCTGTCTCGGGCAGGCCGGTCCAGATGGTGGGCTCGACCCAGCAGCCATCTTTCAAATCATCGGGCATGTCGGGAACGCCACCACCGAAGACGATGGTTGCGCCCTCGTCCTTGGCCTTCGCGTAATACGACAGCACCTTCTTCTGGTGGATCTTGCTCACCAGTGGGCCGATCTTGGTGTCATGGTCAAACGGGCGACCAGGCTTCATGCCCTCGGCCTTCACTTTGAGCGCGGCGACGAACTTCTCGAATATCGGGCGCTCCACATAGACGCGCTCGGTGCCCAGACAGACCTGGCCACAGTTCTCGAAGACGGAGCGCGTGACGGTGTTGATGGCGTTCTCAAAATCGCAGTCAGCAAACACCACGGCAGCATTCTTGCCACCCAGTTCCAAAGATACCGGGCGGATGCCATCGGCACCGGCCTTCATGATGGCGGTACCTGTTTTGGTCTCACCGGTAAAGGTGATGCCGTTGACACCCTGGTGCGCGGTGAGGAAGGAGCCGGCAGAGTTCACACCAAAGCCGTTCACCACGTTGTAGACGCCAGGTGGCACGCCGACTTTGTTCATCACTTCGCCCAACAGTGTCGCGGTACTGGGGGTGGCTTCCGAAGGCTTGACCACCACGGTGTTACCGCAGGCCAGGGCCGGGCCGCATTTCCAGGTCATCAGCAAGAGCGGCAGATTCCACGGGCAGATGATGGCAATCACCCCACGCGGGGTGCGCACACCATAGCTGCGTGCGGTCTTGCCGTCGGGCGTGCGCATCTCGAAGGACTCGGTGGAGACGTTCTTGATGGTGTCAGTAAAGATCTTGAAGTTGGCTGCACCGCGTGGGATGTCGATGTGCGAGGCCAGGTGTGCAGGTTTACCGGTATCGGCCACTTCAGCCTGTAGGAAATCGTCAAAGCGATTGTTGATTTCAGCCACCAAACCATCCAGCATGGCACAGCGCTCCACCACCGAAAGCTTGCCCCAGGGTCCGTGCAGAGCAGCACGGGCAGCGGCAACCGCCGCATCCACCTCGGGTTGCCCGGCCTCATGGACCATGCCGATGAGGCTGTTGTCCACCGGGTTGCGCTTCTCGTACGTCTTGCCGCTTGCGTTGCTGACGTACTCACCGTTGATGAAGTTGAGGATCTGTTTCATGGCTAATCGCTAGAGTAATTAATAGTTGTGCGCCATCAGGGCGCAGCAAGCTTCAGTGCATCAAGACCGGCTTGAGCAATTCCCTGGTCCTGCTCCTCGCTGCCACCGGAGACACCAATGGCACCTATGCGTTGACCGCCCGCATGGATGGGCAAGCCGCCGCCAAAGGCGACAAAGCGGGGGCGCAGCACAATGCCTTCACGCACGGCCTGCGAATGGTTTTGCAAGGCTGCTGCCCACTGGTGCGTGGGCAGGCCAAAGCTGACAGCCGTGTAGGCCTTGTCAATGGCGATGTCCACCGAATGCAGGGGCGCGCCGGGCATGCGCAAAAACGCCGCCAGGTTGCCACCGGCGTCAACCACTGCCACGTTGACGCTGGTGCCCAAACTGTTGGCATGTGCAACTGCAGCCCGTGCGGCAGTTGCGGCAGCCTCCCAACCAATCACCGATTGGGAAAACGCGATTTGCATCAGGTCACCACGCTCAGGAAAGCCGGGTTGAGTTTGCGGTCGTGGTAGAAAATGCCGCGGCCCACATGCTCCCAGCTCCAGGTTATCGGGTGGTTATCCGGATAGTGGTCATAGCCACCGCAGAAGGTTTCCAGACGGTTGCCGGAAGGATCAAAGAAATAGATCGTGGTGCCTTGCGTGATGCCGTGGCGAGTCGGGCCGATGTCGATTGACACGCGGTTGATACTCATGATATCGGCGGCTCGCAGCACATTTTCCCAGCTGCCCATCTGGAACGCCACGTGGTGCAGCTTGCCGTCCTCGGCGTGGCGCACCATCGCCAGATCGTGGGCTTTGGCGCTGCAGGTCAACCAGACAGCCAGGTCGGTATTGCCGTCTTCGAGCTTGACGCGCTCAACCAGGTTAAAACCCAGCACTTCTTCAAACAGTTTGCGCGAACCGTCGATATCGCCACCGTACAGCAACGCATGGTCCATACGGATCGGACGGATGCCCTTGCCGTCGATCACATCGACTTCGGGGTCGTTGTAGGTCATGCCGTTGCCAACATCGGTCTTTTCCGAATACAGCTCAATGGTGTGACCCGTCGGAATCTGAAAGCGCACGCGCTCACCCGTCTCCAGCATTTCGCCAGCGGGAATGCGCTCGGTTTTCACACCATAGGCCTTGAGCTTGCCGTCCAGATCTTCGAGTGTTGCCTTGTTGAGGACTTTGTAGCCGAAGAAGTCCAGTCCGGCACGGTCGGCCTTGCGCAGCACGATGCTGTTGTGATCGCGCTCGGCGCGGGTTTTGAAATAGACACGTCCGGAGGCGTCACGCCCGGTTTCAACCAGGCCCATAACGTCGGTATAGAACTTGACCGACTCATCCATGTCTAGCACGCGCAATTGGGCGTGGCCCGGACGTAAAACACCTGTCATTGCCATTTTGTAGTCTCCAGTTTGTCTTCAGGTTGATAAATCAGGAACGACTGTCGGTTCAACCACCCGGCAGACGTTTTTTTTCATTTGTCCGATCACACGCAAAGAAATCGCGCTGGTCGGGCGCACACGGCATGCCAGAACGCAACCTTGTGCCTCGTCCTGTTCGCTAACGTGCTCACGGCTCATGACCCGCTTGGTATACGAGCCACTGAGAACATGCACCTTGCATACGCCGCAGCCTCCGCCTCGGCAGCCCACCGGAATGCCTTTTTTCCCCAGCGACTCCATGCCTTCGAGCAGCGTCAGCGTGTCAGAGCAGCGGTAGCTGCTGCCATCGTCCTCAATGGTCACGGTGTGGATGGTCATGGCCAGGAACTCGTGCTTTCAAATTTTGCGAAAGAGCGGGCTGCGCACTTGCTGTGCATCAGCGGCTGAAATGAATTTTTCGGTGTAGATGTCGCGCTCGAAAAGTCGTCCCTGCATCAGCGTGGTGATGCAGGCTTCGACCATCAGCGGCGGCCCACACAGATAGGCCTTGCGACCCCGGAAATCGTTGTTGAAATGCGCTTTGGCTGCCTCGTGGACAAACCCACGTGCACCAGTCCAGTCAGCGTCTGGCGGCTCGCTCGAAAGCACAGCAACGTAGCTAAAGTTTGCATGCTGCTCTGCCAGCGCCACGAACTCGCTGTGGTGATACAACTCGGCCTTGCAGCGCGCGCCGTTAATCAGCACGATGGGGCGCGTGCACCCCTTTTCCAGCAAGTCCAGAATCATCGAGCGCGGACTCGATAAGCCGGAACCACCCGCCAGGAAGATGTACGGCAGTTGCTCTGCCTCATGCTGGGTCTGGCGCACAAAGAAGCGCCCATACGGGCCGCTGAACCGCACGCTGTCGCCGCTCTTGAGCGTGTCGTGAATCCACCCAGTGGCCGCGCCGCCGGGCACACGCCGGATATTGAGTTCAATCTCCCCCGATGCCGAAGGCGCACTGGCAATGGAGAATGCACGCATATGTTCCTCGCCCGGCACCACCAGATTGATGTACTGCCCTGCCTGAAACACGATGTTGGCAGCGGCATCCAGTTTGATCCAGACACCCTTAACCGTAGGCGTCAAGTCCTCTATGCGAGTCACCGTGCCGCGGTAGTCTTGCACCGGCAGGTTCAGGGCATCGGGTTCCTCGTCAATTTCTGCATTGATCGTGACGTCCGATTCCAGGGTGGCGCAGCAGGCCAGGCACTTTCCTTCTTCGCGCTCATAGTCCATGAGCGCGAAGTTGGAGGCAGCCCCGTGATCCACTTCACCATCGGTGACATCGATCTTGCAAGTCGCGCACAGACCATGGCAGCAGGCGTGCGGCAAATAAATGCCGGCACGCAGGGCTGCGTCGAGAATGGTTTGACCCGTCTCGACCTCAAGCACCTGCCCGGTCGATTCGATGGTGAGTTGATAGCTCATCAGCGTCCCGTCACACTCAACTGCATGAACCGCTCAAGCCGGTCAGGCCTGGGGTGCGAAAGCGGATCACATCCTTGTGACCCAAGCCGTTTTCGGCCAGCGTTTTTGCGGCATCGGGCTTCCAGGCCTTGCCGGACTTGAACCACTCGGCCTTTGTCCAATCAATCTTGGCAAAGTCCGGGTGGGCACCAAAGACGCCTGGCAGCGGGCCCGCCAGCATGTCGCCAAATTTCAGTGTGGGTGGCAACGGCAAGCAAAACGGGGCACAGAACATCAGGTGGTCTTCCCATCCGATGTAGAGCAACGGTGCCGGAAACTTGTCCACGGTGTCCTTCTGGATGAAGGGGTAGGGACGAACGGAAGTAGTAGCCATGATGAGGGGGTCTCCTGGTGGTCTGCGTTAGTTGCCCTTGGCGAGATCACGCCAGGCTTTAAAGTTCTTCTGATCCTGTGAACCTTCGAAGTCCAGGTTGTCGCGGCCCATTTCCATGCGATACCACTTGAGCACCTCCGCCAGCGGGTTGAAGTCCGCAGCCGTCGGATCGGCCTCTGGCGTGAAGCAATTGCCCTGGTAAATCTGGTGCACCGGCATCCAGGCCTGAATGTATTTTTCAGGCTCGTGATCGAAGATGTCTTTGCAGCCATCCGAGCAGAAGTGGTACTTCATGCCGCTGTAGTCAGACTCGCGGTACGCGATCTTGGTCGGGTCATCCGGCTCAGTGAAGAACATGGGGATCTGGCAGGTCTGGCACAACATGGGCAGCGTAGCGTTGTAAAAGCGCCTGCCCTCAGCCGCCTCTTTGGCCCAATGCTCATAACGGGGCCGGTAGTACTTGTCAAAGGTGTCAGGATACTTTTCGGACAACCATTGCATCTCGGACTCGGACGGTGTCCAGGTGTGAAACGGTGCAGCCGCGCCATAGTTGTAAAACACGGCCCAGGCCTGGTGCGACAGGTGGTCTTTGTCCTTGCACGCTTGCGTCCACCCGGCAGGTACCTTGATGCCATAGCGCGCCAGGTCGGCAAACAAAGCGCCGCCATTTTGCTCGGCGTAGGTTTCCCAGGCTTCCTTCCAGCTCATCACGCGCTTAGGCAACATGTAGTCCATCATCATGGCCACGAGCGTGAGCACGCGGTAGCCGCGCCAGAACCACTTGTCGATCCAACGCTGAACGATGGGCAGGTTGTCGGGGTCTTGCTCCAGGATGAACTTGATCATCTCGAGACCCAGTGTCATGTGGCGCGCTTCGTCGCTTTGTGCCGAGAAGCCAAACGCCATCGCGGCCATGTCACCGTTGTAGGCAGCACCTGAAACAAAGGGCACAAACAGCAGATTGGTCAGCACGTATTCAAACGCAAAGCCAATCGACACCATGTACTCAAACGGGCCAGCGGTGATGGCATCGTCAAAGAACGACTTGGGCACCGACAGGTACCAGACACGGTCGTGCTGGTGGCGGAAGTTCTGGAACCCGTTGTAGAACTTGTTGTAGTTCGACATGGAGTGAACCTGCGTCTGCGAATGGCGTATTTCATCCAGGGACTGCATCATGCAAGCCACCCGCGGACCGGCGCCGGCAAACTGCCGTCCGACGTGGGCAAAACCCCGGTGTGCCATGTATTCCAGTGGCGACACGCCGGTCAGGAACAGTTTGAGCGCGTTGATGTAGCGCGCATCGGTGACCTGCAAATGGCCATTGTTCTGGTTGAAAGCATCGATGATGGCGTAGAGCTTTTTTTCCTTCTCGGACTGGTACTTCCAGTAGGCATCCATCGTCAGACGGAACGGATCTTCGAACTTGCTCCAGTCGTGGATCTTGATGCCCTCATACTCCAGGTAAGGGTAAATGTCGGTCTTCTTCTGATAGCTGGGCTCCCAGTCCAGATCGCGCGTCATCAGGTTGTAGCGATCTTTGAGGTTGAGCTTCTTGTTGACTTTCATGTCCATGGTGTGTCTCCGGTTGGCTTGTTTTGGCTCTGAGTGAAATCTGCGATGCAAGGCGCTGTCAGTGTTTCCAGCTCAGCGTGAAGTCGTCATCTGTCTCGTTGATGTGGCCTGTGAGCGTGATCAGGTTGATATGCAATTCCTGCAAATCAAAAGCGCGACCCATCTGCTCCTCCACGGTGCTGCGCCGAATCACCATCGTGTCGGGAACATCGATCCTGACCATGGCGGGCTGGAAATTGACCACAGCATTCGGGTTGTCGGCCACGATTGCATCGACGATGCAACGGGTTTCTTCGTTTCTTTGAAAGGCAATGAATACGTTGGACATGGTGTTTGCTTTCGTGGATTAGGCAGAAACGCCGGCCTTGGCCAGACGGGCATCCAGGCGGGCCGACACGCGCCCCATGGCAGCATCGGCATCACCGGCCAGCGCCATACTGGCGATCGGCTGTAGCGCGGTCACGGCACGGCCGCGCCAGTGTGCAATCCATTTTTGCAACTGCGCTTTGTTCTCGGGGTTCTCGGCGGCCGCAATGCGCAGGCTGGCGTCCACCCACTTGCTGCTGTCATCAAACAGCTCGGTCTGGAAGCGGGTTAACAGAGACACCGTGGGACCCGCCTTGGCATTGAGTGCCTGGTCCACCTCGGAGTAGGCCAGGCCAAACAGCAGACCGTCGAGCGCGACGTGTTGGGCGACAAACATCTCGAACCAGTCCTTGATGACCAGCGTGTCTTCCACGTAGCGGCGCAGCTCTTGCCATTGCGGCTGGTCGATCCAGGCTTGCTTGGCTGCCTGAACCTCTCCCTGGTCGCCCAGCACCAGGCCCATGCGGGTCAGGTACTGCGCGACACCGAGCTGGTCCATACCCTGGTACAGGCACGGTTGGGTAATGGCGGTACCAAACCCGTAGGCGCACATGGAGGCACCATTCATGTTGGCGCCCCAGGCCACATGGCGCAATGGAATGTAGAAGTCCAGGGCGATTCGCTTGGAAGCGTCGTCATACACATCCGCTAGGCCCCTTGACTCCACAAAGTCAAAGTCTGCCTCAGCCGTTTCCTGCATTTTTGCCCGGGAGGCGGTATATGCGCCGTAATAGAACTGGCGCGGATCTTTCAGCGCATACCAATCCTTCATGGTGATCGCGGTGCGGGTCGCATCGAATATTTCGTGCTCCGGATCCCAGGTCGGCCGGTAGTGGAAGTTGGCATCGGCCTGGAGATCCAAGGTCCCCTCCAGGTAGCGGGAAGCCGGCTTGTTCGGGCCAATGCGCGCGGCGATGTGGTCAAACGTTTGCCGCAGCGGCTCGATATTGACGGTGCGAAGATCTATATGCATATCAAAGGGTCTCCTCTAGTTTTTGCTCTGGTTTCAGGCTTTGTTGTCATGACGCAAGTGCTGCTCGCGTGCAGCGCGCAGACTCCAGTCCCATTCCTGCTCTTGAATGCCCTGTGCTGGCTGCAAGCGCCCCGCAGTCGGGGTAACACCATGCATGGCACAAAACTCGTCAAACGGCGCTTGCGCCATCAGCAACTCGACGAACAACTCAGGCTCGCCAACCGCAAACTCAAATTCCACCAGTCCGTTGGCATGCGCCTCGATGATTCGCACAAACTTGAGGTTGGTATTGAAGGAGGGTGTATTGCTCATGGCTTAACGGGTGTAACAAGCAAGGCTTTGCAAATTGCTTGCCAAACTTCGGCGCACCAGCAATATTCTCGAGATTTTCAGGGAAAACCCCTAGAAACCGACTGCTACTTTCGAAGGTTTTGCCATTTTTAACGTAGCGTTGGATGATCGTCCATCACTGCTTGTGCGGATCCGTAGGAGGAAAACTGCGCATTTGAAGCAGAGGATGTGATGCAATTTGATCAAATGATGAAATCCACCGCTAATCCAGAGATAGGAACTATCATCGAGTCCTGCTGCTGAAATATCGAGAAAATGGCGGACAGCCCTTTCCAGGAGATGACATGGCACCAAACTTAAAATACCCCCCGGACAGCGATTTGCGTCGCCTGCTTCGCTTTGAGCCCGACAGCGGAGCCATCTGGTTGGGCGACCGGCGCATGGTGCTGATGCACACCACTGCTCTGGCCGCGCTGCGCCAGGACCTGGTCAACTCAGTGGGGCCGGAGCACGCCCGGCGCATCCTGACGCGCATGGGCTATGCCTCGGGTTTATGCGATGCCGAATACGCCAAAAAGACTCGGCCCGGCGAATCGCTGCAAAGCAGTTTCATGGTTGGGCCGCAACTGCACATGCTAGAAGGAGCGGCCCGCGTCACGCCGGTGAAACTCACGTTTGACATCCCTGCGGGGCAGTTTAATGGCGAATTTCGTTGGGACCATTCGTGGGAGGCCTACGCACACCAACAGAAATTTGGACTGGTCGATGACCCCGCCTGCTGGACGCTGTTGGGTTACGCCAGCGGCTACACCAGTGCCTACATGGGGCGCCTGATTTTGTACAAGGAAACCCTGTGCGCTGCCTGCGGGGCCGATCACTGCCAGATCGTGGGTCGTCCGATTGAAGAATGGCCCGACGGCGAGGCGCACAGGGTTTACTTCACCGATGACTCCCTGATGGAAAAAATGGAGGCCCTGCAATCGCAGGTAGAGGCGCTCAAATCTGAAATCGAGCCCGCCAGCCGCGGCGCCCAGCTGATTGGGGTGTCGCCAAACTTTCGCAAAGCTTATGCCCTGATGGAGAAAGCGGCACAAACCCAGGTGACGGTCCTACTCACCGGTGAGACTGGCGTCGGCAAGGAGCGTTTTGCCCGCGCCCTGCACGAACTGTCCAGCCGTGCCAACGCCCCGTTTGTCGCCATCAATTGCGCGGCCCTGCCCTCGGAGTTGATCGAGGCGGAGCTGTTTGGCGTGGAGAAAGGGGCCTACACGGGTGCCCATGCATCACGCGCCGGGCGTTTTGAGCGTGCCAACGGGGGCACCCTGTTGCTGGATGAAGTCGGCGAACTGCCCATGGCAGCCCAGGCCAAACTGCTGCGTGTCCTGCAAGAGGGCGAAGTGGAGCGTGTCGGTGGCGAAAACACGCTCAAGGTGAATGTCCGCCTGGTCGCGGCCACCAATGTGGATCTGGAAAAAGCGGTGCGCGAAGGTCGCTTCCGGAGCGACCTGATGTACCGTCTCAACGTCTATCCAATTTGTATTCCGGGCCTACGCGAGCGCCGGGCCGACATAGAGCCGCTGGCGCGCAGCTTGCTGGCACGCTTTGGCGCCCTGCATGGCAAGCGCATCACGGGATTCGGGGAGCGCGCCTTGCAGGCGCTGACCAAGCACGACTGGCCCGGCAACGTGCGCGAACTGGAGAACTTGGTGGAGCGTGGCGTGATCCTTGCAAGCCAGGGAGGAATGATAGAAATCGAACACCTGTTTCCCAACCTGTCGGAGTCGCCCCAAACGAGCGTGGACGCACGCGGCCAGCTGACGCGTCTACCCAGTGCGCAGGACGACGACCTGAGTGCGCGCATTTTGGACAGCGGCAGCTCGCTGGAAGACATCGAGGCACGCGTGCTTGACCATGCGGTGGCGCGGGCGCGGGGCAACCTGTCTGAGGCCGCTCGGCTTCTGGGCCTGACGCGACCGCAGCTGGCCTACCGGCAAAAGCGTCAGCACGCGAGTGACACAAGCGAGCCCCAAGCAGCCCCACAACGCCATCAAGGAGATCGGTGATGTCCACTCTCAAACAGCTAACAGGCAACCCATCGGACACCGACACCATCGCTCCGCGCACGCTGGCCGAGCGTGCTTACCTGAGTCTGCGCCATGACGTGGTGTGCGGCAAACTGGCCCCCGGCGAGCGCCTGCGTGTGGAGCACCTCAAAGACCAATACCAAGTAGGGGCAGGCACCTTGCGCGAAGCCTTGTCGCTGCTGGTGTCGGATGCACTCGTCACCGCCGAGGGGCAGCGCGGCTTTCGGGTCGCCGCCATCTCACTGGCCGACCTGGAAGACGTGACCAATACCCGCGTTATGTTGGAGACTGAAGCCCTGCGCCAGTCAATTCGCCATGGCGATGCGCAATGGGAAGCCGCGCTGGTGGCCAGCTACGAGTTGCTCACACAAACAGAAAGCGATCCCGCCGGGCCAGAGCCCGCACTCTGGGAGCGACGCAACAAGACGTTCCACGAGGCGCTGAACGCAGGGTTCAACTCACCGTGGAGCAAGTATTTTCTGAATATTTTGTACCGCCACGCCGAACGCTACCGCAACATCAACTGGCGGCTCACCGCGGCCCACACCAGCGGGCGCGACGTGCACCGTGAGCACGAGGACATATTTCGCGCCGCCATCGGTCGCCAGGAAGCCCGTGCCGCCCTGGCCCTGGAAGCCCACGTGCGGTTGACGCACGACATTGTGAAAAATCAAACGCAAAAGCATGACACATGACTGCGCGCATCAAGCTTCAGCTGATGCTGGATGGCAAACTCAAAAAAAGTCCATTAGCACTACGTCACGGCCATCCGGTTTAACGCGGGCCCTGGCGATAGTCGCCATGAAATATTGGACCGCGCTGCAGTGTTTACCTCTTTGGCTGATTCGTTCGAACCCCAGAACGTAAATCGTCAACGTCGAAACCGTCTGCGTTTGGCGGTCAATGATCTACTACGAACGGCGTCTGACCGACCCGGGTTCCCACCAACGTCTGCATTCGCGCCATTCCCGTTTTGCTTCCCTGTTAACGCCGCAAATTTCCCTGTTCCGTCGATATTCAGACACATTCATCCACGCACTGGAGGTAGTGGATTGAGCCGTGACATTCGTGAATCTGTTCCTTAGCGAATCCAGCCTTCT
>CAIYDK010000136.1 GCA_903924955.1 uncultured beta proteobacterium
ATTCATCAAACAACCGACACTGGAGCGGGAGACGGGAATCGAACCCGCGTCATTAGCTTGGAAGGCTAGGGTTCTACCATTGAACTACTCCCGCATCGAAGCTGAACCAGTCAACCCCAACATGCCCCATGGCCCGCTCATGCGTCAATTCTCAATTCAATACACTGGTGGAGAGGGATGGATTCGAACCATCGTACTCGTAAGAGGGCAGATTTACAGTCTGCTGCCATTAACCACTCGGCCACCTCTCCTTAGTGAGCCACGGATTATGCCATGAAATCGGGCCGCTCGCGCCATCGGCTCGCCAAGTTATTGCTCACCAGTGGATCGGCACCTCGCCGTGTTGTCGCAAAAATTCATTGGCCAGTCTGAAATGCCCACAGCCCAGAAAGGGACGCGGCGGTCGCATGGCCGAAAGAGGGGACGGATGGTTGGCAGTTAACACCAAATGACGGGGCAACCCAAGCGCACATCCCGTGATCAAAGCCGCCTTTGCCTGCGCCTGCGCACCCCAGAGCATGAACACCACCGGCTCCTGCTTTGAAGCCACGGCGTGAATTATTGCGTCAGTAAGCGCTTCCCAACCTTTTTGTGCGTGGCTGGCTGCCTGTCCGGCCTCGACTGTGAGGCAGGTGTTGAGCAGCAGAACACCCTGCTCGGCCCAACGCAGTAAAGAGCCATCACCAGATGGACCCAAGCTGCCCTCACCGATTGCAAAGTCACGCCCTACTTCCTTGAAAATGTTGCGCAGCGACGGCGGCGGTTTGACGCCTGACGCCACGGAGAATGCCAAACCCTCGGCTTGGCCAGGCCCGTGATAGGGGTCCTGCCCCAATATGACAAGCTTGACTTGCGCCAGCGATGTGAGAGACAGCGCCCGAAAAGGCTGCGACGGATAGATGATGGCGCCACTGGCCAGGCGCGAACGCAAAAATTGCGCTAAAGCCGCGCCTGAATTGCTGGCCAGGAACCGATCCACCACAGGGCGCCAGTCATCCGCGATCTCCCAACCGTGCGGAGCCCATTCGGTCAAGCGCTGCACCTCAGGACAGGCGAACGCGGGGCTTTCCTGATCAAAGGCGAATCGGGTTTGACGCTCTTGCGGGATGGGCATCCATCGCTCCCGGACTAATGGCGGCCTGCTCAGGCTGCAGCCAATCAGGCAATGGCAAAAAGGGCTGCCAGCGCCGCACCCGGGTCGGCTTCGCGCATGAAGGCCTCGCCCACCAAAAAGGCATTGACACCCGCCGCGCCCATGCGCAACACATCTTCGCGACTGCGGATGCCACTCTCGCACACCAGCAGACGATCAACCGGCACCTCGCGCATCAGGGTCAGCGTGGTGTCCAGCGACACTTCAAAGGTCTTGAGGTTGCGGTTGTTGATGCCAATCAACGGCGTCTTGAGCTGCAAGGCCCGCGCCAACTCGGGCGCATCGTGCACCTCAACCAGCACCGCCATGTCCAAGCTGCGCGCAATCGCCTCGAAATCCTTCATCTGCGCATCGTCCAGGCAGGCGGCAATCAGCAGCACCGCATCGGCCCCCATGACGCGCGACTCATAGACCTGGTAGGCGTCGACGATGAAATCCTTGCGCAACACCGGCAACTGGCAGGAAGCCCGCGCTTGTTTCAGGTAATCGACGCAGCCCTGAAAAAACTGCACATCGGTCAAAACCGACAAACAGGCAGCACCGTGCTCGGCATAGGTCTGCGCAATATCAGCCGCAATGAAATCGGCACGCAGAACGCCTTTGGACGGACTGGCTTTCTTGATTTCGGCAATGACGGCAGCCTGACCGGCGGCAATTTTGGCGCGCATGGCAGCAACGAAATCACGCGTGAGCACGCGCGACTCGGCGTCGGACCGCATTGCCGCCAGGGGCTTGCGTTTCACCGCTGCGGCAATCTCCTGCTGTTTGACTGCAAGGATTTGATCAAGAATATCGGTCACGGGTGGCTACCTTTGAGTTGTTGCGAGAGTGAAATCAGTTGCGTCAGCTTGGCCTTGGCCGCACCCGACTCAATGGCTTCGCGCGCCAGGTGTATTCCGGCTTGCATCGAATCCGTAACATTGGCTGCGTACAGTGCAACCCCGGCATTGAGAATCACGATGTCCTTGGCCGCACCACCCTGATTGTCCAGCACGGCCAGCAACATGGCTTTGGACTGCTCTGCCGTTTCCACCCTGAGCGCGCGGTTGCTGGCCATCACCATGGAGAAATCTTCCGGGTGAATCTCGTACTCGGTGATTTCGCCGTTCTTGAGTTCGCCCA